>CAKUWD010000016.1 GCA_934699065.1 uncultured Treponema sp. | reverse complement strand
TCTATTGCCCAACCTTCAGTCTCCCGAATAGAAAAGCCTGGTGCACGAAACATATTAACCTTTTTACCAGAAATATCCTCCAAAAGCTTTATAGATGAAATTACATCCTGCTTAAATTCCTCATGAGACTGCTGCCATACCAATTGATGATTCATAGTATGACTACCTATTGTATATTTTTCGGCAATCTTTTTTACTATATCAGGATATTTTTTGGCTATCCAACCAATAATAAAAAAAGTAGCCTTTGTATTTGTTTCTTCTAACAAATTAAAAACTCGTTCCATATTTTCATAAATACGAACTTCATAATTTTCCCATTGCTTTTCAGTTCGAGTCGAATCATTATCAAGAATATGAAACCATTCCTCTACATCAAATGTTAATATATTCATTTCTTATTGCCTTTAAAAATTATTTTTCCGTCTTTTACTTTATTCCACTCTAAACATAATGGAATTAATTCCTCATCTGAAAGACTGTCATAATACATGGAATCTATATAATCAATTCCATAACTTTTTAACACATTTACCTTATCTTTACCATAAGGATGCTGAATTATTCTTACCTTTCCTTTTTTAATTTCATATATCAAACAATGAACTTCACAATCAGGAAACAATGATTTTATATAAATTTCAGGAGATGCTGATAAGATTATTACATGATTATTCATATTTATTTCGTTATCAAGAATTTTTTTAACCGTATTTAATTGAATCACTTTTGAGTATTTAGATAAACTCTCATCTAAATTAATTTTATGACTCAATTTTGTTAACATAATCTCTTTTTCTTGTATCACACTAAGAACTTTTATTTTTGATAAAACTTTTAAAAAAAAATACTCAATTCTACAAAAACCTCTGGTATTAGCAGAAAAAAAGGTAGTAAGAGTATCATAATTTGTAAGGGTTTTGTCAAAATCAAAGACAACAACTTTTTTTTTATCATCATTCATACTTTTCATTTCCGTATAAATAACTTTTTTATATTACGAGGTTGCAATGTTGAATACAAAAGATAATAAATAGCTCTTAATTTCTGTGCATATGTCCAATTTATTAAA
The DNA here is from genome assembly GCA_934699065.1 of uncultured Treponema sp. Lineage (GTDB taxonomy): Bacteria > Spirochaetota > Spirochaetia > Treponematales > Treponemataceae > Treponema_D. Next base: position 26,026 of record CAKUWD010000016.1, on the reverse strand, counting down.
CATGTATTTTTTATCTTCCAAAAATCTTTTATCTTAAGCCTCCCCTTTATAAAAGATATAAAATCAGGAACAAACCAACGAATATAAACATTTTCATTTACGTTTATTGGCAATAAAGGCATATCAACACATAATCTTATATAATTATCTAAGAAATTTTCTCCAGAAAACTCAGAAAGCATAATGGATCCCCATAAACGAGGATTTGCCTCAATTACTTTATATTTATCGCATTTCTTATCATAAAGATATTCAAGCATAACAAAGCCGTTCCATTTTACTGATTGCAACAATTTTGAACTTTCTGCGATAAGCCTAGTATTATTTGTATATTTAGATAAAATAGTAACACCGCCGGAAGGAGGAAACGTTCTAATCCGTTGATGGGTATAAGCACCAATAACTTGTCCATCATGACAAAGAAAAAAAGCCCCTTGTACATCTTTTCCATTTGGAATTAATTCTTGTGCTACATATGGCTCATTTAAAATTTTTAACTTTATATCTTCTGTGAATTCTTTATGATTGTATATTCTAATAATTCCCCTACTTCCAGAACCATGAACTGGCTTTAATAAAACAGGAAATTGTAAAGAATCTAGATTATATAGTTTAGGAGCTGGAAAAGAATTAGTTAAACAATATTTGTTTAATTCTAGCTTATTACGAAATAAGTCAAAGGTTTCTTTTGAAGGCAAAAGAAACTTAAAATTTTGAGTTCCATTTTTTTCGATATAATCTAAAAAAAACGATGTTGTGTTTTCTTCCACAGGTAAATAAACAATTTCTTCTGTACTATATTTTTTAGAAATAGAGACTATATCTTCAAAAAAATCATTTTTATCATCCGTACGTAATACAACATAATCATTTATACCATACATTAAAAATAGATTAATAAAATTCTTTTGTACTTTTTTAGGAACCCCTAATATTAAGTCCCATCTCATGTTATTTTTTTTCTTTTTTAAAATAGAAATGATATCAAAGGTTTTTCTAAAAAAAATATCTGAAATTAAAATTTTCATAACTAATTTAACGGTTGATTCAAACTTTCAAAAAAATACCACCTAAATGGAACATACTCTCCAGTTCCTGATTTAGAAGCAACAAATATAAGTAACAAAAAATATATATAAAAGAAAATCAAGAAGACTACTCTATATTTTATATCAAAACGTTTATTACATTTAGGTAACAAAAAAACATAATAAATTAAAAAATAATATGATAATCTAGTTCCTGTATGACCACCCAAAATCCATGGAAAAATAATTCCTAGTGTACAGATATTAAGAAAACCATTATACTCACGGTTTAGTTTTGGCCTTAACAAAAGACAATACAGATACAACAATGTATATACTAATCTAGTATAATTGCCACTAGAATTTGCTAATTTACCGCCAACAAGATATTTTGTAAATTTATATAACCCCAAAGCAGACAAAACTTTAGGTAACAATACAGTAAAGAAAATTATACATATAACAGACATGAACATTACTGTTGTAACTTTCTGATAATAAATAAAATATAAAAATATACTAATTATTGCAGTTGAATGATATAAAGATGCAATATAACAACATAGAAGATACTTTAATATTTTTTTTTCTTTTATATAACGATATCCATATAAAACAACAGAAACTGCAGTCATTTGTCTTAAAATACTTAATGAATCAATATAAAATAGCGAATAATAAATAATTAAAGATTCGTATAAACAAATGCTATTATCCTTTATAGCTTTTCCAATAACTCCATATATTGATATAGCAAATAAGCTATACATAACAATTGGCATTCTAGTAACTGCTGCCAAATAAAAATATACTCTGTTTAAAGGTTCATAGGCATTTAAATTAGCCATATAATATTTGGGATAAACAATTTCTAAATAGGCATTCCAATCCCATCCAATATTATAACGTAAAGAAGATATTATTATTATAGATATTATAGCAATGTTAAATCCTAGACTCTTATTCAAAACCTTTGAATTGGTTGAAAGTCTATATCGCCCAGCTAAGAGAATAATTAAAAAAAGATATATTACGTAGAACCACATGAAATATCATCCATTGAGAATATGGTCTCATATAATTATGTTTCTATACATTAATAATACTACCAATTTAATTGAATGTACTTATGAATATAAGTACTACAGTTGAAATATTGATAAATATTTTAGACATATTTAATTTTACTTTATATTATAGAATTTATACGAAACAAACATATACACCATATAATTTCCAAACTTACATCACAACAGATAAAACAACATTCTATGTTGTATTTCTCAGCCAATTCTTTTTCAAGCTTTTTTTTCCACGTTCAGTATTACGACCTATTAATGCTAACTTACAACCATTTTCTGCAAAAGTCTTGCAACTCCAGCACCTATTCCTGATGTTGCTCCCGTTACAACTCCTGTTTTGCCTTCTAGTGCTTTCATTTTTTGATCTATCCTATAATCGCATTAAATAATCAAAACAACTTCTATTAAGAAGAGGTTTCATATCAGAATACAATGCTTCTTTTTCTCCCCAATTTGGAGTAAGGTATGTATTCCCCTTGATATTGATTTCTAAAAATGTCGGCTTACTTATTTCTTTTATTTCTGAAAAATCAGTAAAATTATCTGAAATACACTTATAATCAAATCCATATGCATTTGCTAATTTCTCAAATTGTGGATTAGCATATCCTGATGTTAATGTAGTATGAACATAATCTTTATTAAAGTTATTTTCCTGAAATTGTCTAATCATACCTAAAGCACTGTTATTTAGAAGGACTATAGCAATAGGTAGGTGTTCTTTAGCAATAAATTCCATTTCCTGAATATTCATCTGCAATCCTCCATCCCCACAAAAAGCAAGAACAGTTTTATGAGTTGCGTAATAAACACCAATAGCAGCAGGAAGAGAGTATCCCATAGAACCTAAGCCGGAAGACATAAAGACATGCTGATCACCTATAAGCTGAACACCTTGTGCAACCCAAAGCATAGACTGCCCGACATCAATTGTTATATTGGAATCATTATATATCTTTGCTAAAGAACGAATTTTGTAATGAAAATCTCTTAAATCTTCATTTTCTAGTTTTGCTTTCACATTTTGGCAAATATTTACCCAATCCGAATAATCAGACTTTATTTTTACAGTAGATAAATAATTTATTACATCTGTTATATCAGCTTTTATCTGTATTTCATTATCTTTGACTTTTAGTGAAAATTCAGCCTCATCACAATCAATTCGTATTAATCTTGCGTTTAGAGCAAACTTATTTCTTATATTTCCAACCTGTTTTAAATCAAGTCTTGTACCTATAGTAATAAGTAAATCACATTTATCTAGAAGAATATTTGAATATCTCTTTCCATTTGCGCCTATCCACCCCATATTTAGTGAGCAATCATATTCTGCAATATCAAAACAGGGCAAAGATTCAACAAAAGGAATATTATTTTTTTTGGCAAAATTAATAGTTTTTTCAGTGTTTGACGTCTGTTTGATACCAGCACCTAATAAAAATAGAGGTTTCTTTGATTGATTAAGTAACCTTTCAATAATAGAAAAATTCTTTTTTTCACAATCAAGTACATTACTACTTTTAATTACTTTTGGTTCAATTTCTGCTCTTTGAACATCTGCAGGAAGATCTATCAACACAGGGCCCTTTCGGCCTTCATTAGCAATCATAATTGCCTTATTTAATATTTCAGGTATTTCAACTGCATCTTTTACACATATACTGTATTTTGTAATATTTTTAACCATCTCAGATATTTCAGTTTCCTGAAAACCTCTTTGTCTCATCAAAGGATTCAATTTCATACCATACGTATCCACATTCCCTGTAAAGAATAAAACAGGAATCGAATCATACCAGGCATTTGCAATTCCTGTTATAAGATTTGTTGCCCCAGGTCCACTTGTTGCATAAACACAACCTGTTGAATGATTTGCTTGTGAATAAGCACAAGCTGCGAATGCAGCCGCCTGCTCATGATATAAAGTATGTAACTTTATTTTTGGTTCATACTTTTTCCCCGAATCCATAAAATGTGTAATAACACCTCCTGGATATCCGAAAACATCTGAAACACCATTTTCTATAAGTTTTTCAATTATATAATCCGTTACTTTTACCATATCATTTTCCAGAAATTATTAATAATATTCATTCTATTTCTTATTTTTTTCTCATTAATTTGAATAAATCTTTTTGTAAATACAGGCAAGAAAACGACTCCTAGCATTTGACAACAAACTGTTGCTTCCCCCCCACTGTAACCCCTATTCCTAAATATTTAGCAAAAATAATAGAGAGAGGAACATTTATTATTGCCCCAATTATCGAAATAATAACTTGCCCATTAATATATCCAACTCAATTTAAGAAATTTGAAAAGATTCTAGTAAACATTTCTGACAAAATTTAAATGGCCATTGTTGTTAATAAATATGGAGGAAAGGCTAATCTCTTATGTAACCATAGGTTTGTAATAGGAATAAAGAAAATCCTTAAAACTATTATTCCTAAAATTGCAAATATAATAAATAATAGCTGAAACTTCAAACTTTTTATCCAATCACAATTTTCTTTCTCATTTTCTACCGTAATTAATATAAAGATAGAGGGGAAATTAAAAATTCAAAAATATAAAAAAGTCTTATGTTTAAAAGAATACTTTACAGCGGACGACATTTCCGTTGAAAAACGAAGAGAGGCATTGATGATGCGGGGAAAGTATGTTGCCGAAACTAACTATACCTCTCGAGGCATCCGCTGTAGACTGCAGTTTTGCAGTGAACCATATTATAAAGCATTTATATACTAAAAACAATTAGGTTTTTGAAAAATTCACATATGCGAAGTGTTTTTTTCAACCAATAGAAACGCAGATTCTATAAAAAAAAGATCCTGAAACAAGTTCAGGATGACATACGGTAGTTCAGGGTGACATTACGGTGGTTCAGGATGACATTCGGTACTTTATAATGCCAGATGACTTTGGGCCCGAAAATCGGGGCTTCTATGGTTCATTTTGATGAGAACGAGCGCATTGTTGTAGACGAAGGCCCTCTCAAAGGCCTGGAAGGAAGCATCATCCGGCAGCACCTACACCCTCGACCTGGGCTTTGAAGATACCTCGCGGCAAAACTAAAACAATTCATCAAGAGTAATTACTGTATACATTTCATTTCCGCAAATTTTCTTTTCTACACCCCGGGAAACCCCATTTTTGGAAAAAATCATAAAATATTTTTTTTCACGATTAATACAGAGTGCGGAATCTTCCAAATCTTTCAATTGCTTTTCGTCGAATTTTTCTGAGGTATATTTGCATTCGCAAAAAAGAGCATTTTCATCATCTATAGCCAGAATGTCTATTTCTTCCTGTTTCTTCAATACCGGATTATTGCCCCACCATCTGCCCAGATTCTCTGCGAAGAACGGCATTTTTCCATTGTAAAATAAATCTTTTAAATAACTTTCACAAACACCTTCAAAACGATGGCCTATAAAGGTATTTAATTTTTCTTTTGTTATTTCTCTTTCATAAAAAAGCTCAGGGGAAATAAGCCCATTCAGCATATTCTGTTTTTTAAATATAAACATAAAATAAAAGGCAAAATAATTATCATAAATTGAATAAAGTGTATTACGACTATTCTGTTTTTGGCCGCATGGATTTTCTTTCTTTATGAAACCAAGGTTACATAGTACATTCAGATATTTAGCCACTTTTGCCGGTTCTTCACCAACTTTATCTTTTATGAGATTAAAAGTTGAAGCCCCTGCATTTATTGCCAGCATTATATTTTTATAAAAATACGTTTCTTTTAACTCCATTCTGAGAAGTGTCTCAATTTCATTAAAAAGAACCCCTGTTGTAGAAAGGCAATGGGTAACTATATTTTCCTTAATAGAGCAGCGGGAATCAAAAAGAGAAAGATAAAATGGTATTCCACCTGCAATTGAATACACAGTGATAACCTCTTCATTACTGTAATTTGGAAAAAACGCCCGTGCATCCTTGTATGAAAATGGCATCAATTTTATTTCTGCGGTTTTTCGGCCATATAGCGGTTTCACAGAAACTTCTGAACCACATAATATTAAAAAAATATTTTTCTTTCTTAAGATTGTATCTATCGCAATTTGAAGTCCAGAATCATAAGCAGGATTAGAATTATACAGATAAGTAAACTCATCTATTATGATAACCAGACGCTCAGCAATTTCCGTATTCATTAAAAACGAATAAACATCACTCCATTTCTCAAATGAATTTACAAAATCTCCTGCATGTAAAACTTTATTAAGTTCATCACAAAAGGCCTGAACATTTGTTTTTTCAGAAGATTTATCTCCTGTGAAATAAACAGTATTTTTCCGATGTAACTTTGCAAAATGTCCCAACAGATAAGATTTTCCAACGCGGCGACGTCCATGCATTATAAGCATTTCAAATTTTTTCGAATTATATAATTTTTCCAAAAGTGCCAGTTCATGATTTCTGCCAACAAAAAAATCTTCTGTGTGCATAGTTATTTACTCCATAGTTATTTACTTTAAAGTAAATATAATATGTATTATATATATTTGCAACCATTTTGTCCTCCGCCAAACCTCGCAGCCCCCCTTGTCTTTTCCCGCCTGTCTTTTCACTCTCCTCATTCTATGATAATATACTCGCACTATGGATTTAATCAAAAAGCTTGATGAATGTGAAAAACGCTTTAAGGAAGTAAGTGACCTTGTTATGGATCCAAACCTCGTAAAGGACCCTAAAAAGTACAAGGATACAATGCGCGAGCACGGATATTTGACTGAATTGTGCGCGCTTTATGATGAGTACAAGAAGGTACTTCAGGGCATTCAAGACGCCAAAGAAATGATTACAAATGAAGATGATGCTGATATGCGCGAGATGGCCCGCGAAGAACTTAAAGAGCTGGAAGAAAAACAGCCTAAGCTCGAGGAAGATATTAAACTTAAACTCGTACCACCTGATCCTCTTGATGAAAAGAACATTATTCTCGAAATCCGTTCCGCTGCCGGCGGAGATGAGGCAAGTCTTTTTGTACGTGACCTTTGGGAAATGTACTGCCATCTTGCAGACCGCAAGGGCTGGAAAACAGAAACAATGGAAGCTCAGGAAACTGAAGTCGGCGGTTTTAACAAAATCGTAACTTCTATCAGCGGTAAGTTTGTGTACGGAACCCTTCGCTGGGAATCTGGTGTTCACCGCGTTCAGCGTGTTCCTCAGACAGAAAGCCAGGGCCGCCTGCAGACTTCTACAGCAACTGTTGCCGTTTTGCCGGAAGCAGAAGAAACTGAAATTGAAATTAAGCCGGGTGATGTTCGCGTTGACGTTATGCGTGCCGGTGGACCTGGCGGACAGTGTGTAAACACAACTGACTCTGCCGTTCGTCTTACTCATATTCCAACCGGTCTTGTTGTTATTCAGCAGGATGAAAAATCTCAGATTAAGAATAAGGAAAAGGCCTTCCGCGTTTTGCGTGCAAGATTGTTTGACCTTGAAGAAAGCAAGAAGCAGGAAGAGCGTGCTGCGGCACGAAGCAGTATGGTTGGTTCAGGTGCCCGCTCTGAAAAGATCCGCACCTACAACTTCCCTCAGGACCGCGTAACCGACCACCGCATCAACTATTCGGCTCATAATCTTCCTTCATTTATGATGGGCGAAATGGACGATATGCTCGATGCATTGAACGTTTACGCTAAGGAAGAGCAGCTGAAGTCGGATATTACTGAACTTTAATATCTACGGTGGTTGAGTGATGCGAAGCATCGTATCGAAACCACCGCAGAACCTAGTTCATAAGTGTGGCGGTAGTTTCGACAAGCTCAACCTCCGCCCAAGAACCACCGACTATCAGGTGGTTTCGATACATGCGCTTCGCGCATACTCAACCACCGGAATTATATGACACTTCAAGAATTAAAATCCCAAATAATAAAAGACCTCACACAAACTTCACAAAGTCCAAAGCTTGATGCCGAAGTCTTATTATCACACTGTCTGGGCTTTTCAAAAACAGACCTCCTTCTCAAACGCGACTATGAAATCCCTCCAGAAAAAGAAGCCTGGCTGCGCGACGCCACCTCCCGCCGCGCAACAGGACTTCCCATAGCCTACATAACCGGCCACAAGGAATTTTACGGCTACGACTTTATTGTGTCGCCGGACGTTTTAATTCCAAAGCCAGACACAGAAATCTTAGTGGAACGCGCCGTAGACGTTATTCTTTCCATGATGGATGCCCGCGGAGAAAATCTTCTAACTCTCTGTGATATGTGTACCGGAAGCGGCTGTATCGCTATTGCTGTGGCTAAAACTTTGCTGGAAGATGAGCGGGTTGCACCTGATCAGCTGCCAAAGTTTACCCTTGCAGACATCTCCGAGCCCGCACTGGACATTGCCCACCGCAACGCCGCTGCCCTGCTCGCAGACCACGGCAGTCTCGTGCTCTCCCGCTTCAACTTTGTGCGGACAAACCTCTTTGACGCAATTTCCGAGGCAATAAAATACGACACCATTCTTTCAAACCCGCCTTACATTCCCCACACAATGGTAGATGAACTTTTACGCGACGGCCGCAGCGAACCGCGCCTGGCGCTTGACGGCGACATAACACTGGAAGGCGACCGCGCCTGCGCAGGCGACGGACAGCCCGCAGACGATGGTCTTGAAATTATAAGAAATCTGATTCCACAGGCTCAGGCCCACTTAGCGCCGCGCGGCACAATTCTCTTGGAGACAGGGGAATACAATGCAGAAGCCGCGGCGGCGCTCGCGGCGGCAGCCGGCTTTAACACGGAGATTCACCGCGACCTCGAAGGCCAACTTAGAGTAGTTGAGGCATGGCGATAACTGTCATGCTGAACTTGTTTCAGGATGACAGATTAGAGGTCTTCGGCCTTCGTAAAGAACAAACTGATTCCCTCGTTCGGAAAACGTTCCTTTACAGCTTCCACAACATCCTTCATCTTCAGAGCCGCTTCCTTTTCAACATAAGAAAAAAGCACAAAGTTCATTTCCGGCCACACGGTGTCGCCGAGTTTTTTTGAGCGAAGGCCGCGGCCGTGAAGTTCCGGTATGACAGTATATTCAATTGAAGGAATTGCCTCTTCAATACATTCGATAATATCTTCCTCAACCGACTGGTTCGAAATTATTTCTGCACGATATAAATCTGACATTATTTTTTCCTCCTCATTACCAAACTGTATAATACAGGAATAATCAGCAGTGTAATAAAGGTAGAAGAAATCAAACCTCCAACAACCGCAATCGCAATCGGGCGAACCATGCTCGACTGTCCGTCTGTTGTAAAACACATTGGAAGCATACCAAGAATTGTTGTAAGAGTTGTCATCAAAACAGGGCGGAAGCGGCTCTTTCCTGATTCAAAGCAGGCCTCTTTCAATTCGAGGCCGCGTCCCACAAGAATATTCGTATAGTCAACAAGGATAATACCGTTATTTACTACAATACCAATCAGCATGATTACACCAATTGCAGTCATGAAGGAAAGTGCCTCTCCGATTATCTTATGAATTAAAATTACACCAATGATAATAAACGGCATTGTAGCAAGGTTGATAAGCGGAGCCTTAAAGCTTTCGTAAGTTGCAGCCATTACACCAAATACGAGCAGGATTGCCATAATTGCAATCTTGGCATAAAAACCGTACTGGTCAACAGTGTCTTTCCAGGCGCCCTTGTAATTGATTACTACTGAATCAGGAACAATTACATTTTCCTGAATTGCAGCCTTTATTTCCTGTTCAATTACATTGTCATTTTCTTCTGTAAGATTACTTGCACGAACGTGAATAATTCGCTTCTGACTTTCGCGGCGGATAGAAACCGGGCCAAGTCCCTTTTTAATAGAAGCAAAGTTTGCAACACTTACCATACCGCCGTTTCCGCGCACATAAATTGATTCAAGATCGTTGATTGTTTTGCGGTCTTCCGGGCGATAGGCAACTACTACGCTGTAATCTTTTCCGTTGCTCTTGTAGGTGCAGGCTGTAGAACCATTGATGGCGTAGTTGATTTCGCGGGCTACGGTTGCAATATCTACGCCCATATTGTAGGCGCGTTCACGGTCAATTACAATTTCAACCTGAGGCAAACCTTTATCCATACTTACAGAAGGCTCACTGATTTTTTTGTTTGCAGAAATTACTTCGCGGATTTCTTCTGCTGTATCAAGGGCCGCATCAATATCATCAGAAAGAAGAACAATATCAACACTGCTTCCCATCCACTGGCCGCGGAAACCTTCACTAAAGGAAAGTCTGGCATTCGGAAATTCTGAAAAATGCTTGCGAAGTTTGTTCTGCATATCCTGAGCGGAGTCAATCTGTTTTGCAGTTTCCGGCAGAGCAATTGTGATGGAACCGCGGTTTGTATTTCTTCCGCCAATCGAAGTTGTAATTGTCTTATAGCCCTTACACTCTTCCTTTACATAAGCTTCGAGAGCAAGAACAGTTTCTTTTGTTTCTGAGAAAGGAGTTGCTGTTGCCATATTAATGTTCAGCTGAACCTGATCATCTCGTCCGGCCGGCATCTGGTTAATCTGCATTGTCGGAATAAAGGCAAAGGAAATCACAAGAACCCCAATTGCAGCAACAATTGTTACAAGACGGTTATCCAGCGCCTTCTTCAAAAGTCTTGCATACAGATTTGTAAAGAACTGAATTACATTTTCAAAGCAGCCGTAAAGTCTCTTCAAAACAGGATTTGTAACAGGCTTTTCTTTTCTGTTCGAAAGAGGCAGGAACTTACCGGCAAGAACCGGAACCAGAAAAATTGCAACGAGCAGAGATGAAACAAGGGCAATTACAATAGTAAAGATTGCTCCCTTGAACATCTGCCCCATAAAGCCTAAATCTTTTATAAAGAAAACAAATGGTATAAATACACAGATTGTTGTGAGGTTACCCGAAATTACCGACATCAGCATTTCCTGAGAACCAAGAACTGCAGAAGTTCGCGGTTTAGCCCCTCGCTGCCGGTAGGTGTAGATATTATCAATCATTACGATAGACGCATCTACAATCATACCAACTCCAAGAATAAGTCCTGTAAGAGTCATCATATTCAAAGTAAGTCCGAACATGCTCATTGCAAAAAGTGTAATGATAATAGAAAGCGGAATGGAAATTGAAATAATGATTGTAGATTTAAAATTCTGTAAGAAGATAAAAAGAATGATAACGGCAAGCACAAGTCCCTGCCAGGCAGATTCAATCAAAGTACTGATTGTTTCACGAATTGCATCTGTTGTATCCTGAATAATTTCCAGAGTTACATCCGGCGGAAGATTCTGCTGAGCCTGTTCAATCTTTTTATAAACATTATTTGCAACCGTTACCGAATTGGAGTCAGACTGCTTTGTAACGCTTATATAAACACCCTTTTCACCATTGATAAAAGATTCCTGAGTTGTATCTCCATAACCGATTACAGCTTCACCAACATCACGCAAACGGATGCTGTAACCATTTATCGTAGTAATTACTGTGTCATTAATTTCATCAAGAGAAGTATATTCTCCTGTTGTACGAACAATATAATTTTTGTGTCCTTCCTGAACCTTACCGCCACCAAGCTCAAGGTTCTGTCTTGAAAGAGCTCCTGTAACCGTTGGAACAGTAAAGCCGTAAGCCGCCATCCTGTTCTGATCGAGTTTTACATTCACCTGGGCGGCACGTCCACCGTAAACCTCAGCTTCACCTACTCCATCGGCCTGCTCAAGAATACTAACAACATTACTTTCTGCAATCGATTTAAGGTCATCAACCGAACGGTTTCCGCGAATCAGAATTCGCATGATTTCGCCGTTATCGCCGGAAAACCTGAAAATACTCGGCGTACTTGCATTATCGGGAAGAGCGCGCTTTACACGGTCAAGCTTATCGCGAATATCATTCATTGCCTGATCAAGGTTTGTACCATATTCAAATTCAAGAGAAACATTCGAAGTTCCCTCGCTGGAATTCGAAGTAAGATTTTTAAGACCATTTACGCTCATAACCGAGCTTTCAATCAGTTTAGTTATAGATTTTTCCACAGATTCCGGGTCTGCATTCGGATAAGTTGTATAAATCGAAAGCGACGGATTTTCTACTTCCGGTAAAAGGGCAATTGCAACATTGCTCAACGTAAAAATTCCAATCATTCCAAGCAGTGCAAAAACAATCAGAATAAGAACCGGATGTTCAAGTGTTTTTCTGCTTATACTCATTATTTCTTTCCTTCTGATTTTTTATCTGCGGCAGGCTTTCCATCTTTGCCGCCTTCTGCAGCATCTGGAGCCGGAGGAGCCGCTTCAACAAATTCAACGTTTCCGCTGATATCACGAACTTTTGCGCCTTCATAAAGCGAAAGCATACCCTCAAGTACAACAACTTCGCCGGCAGCAAGCCCATCAACTACCTGATAATAGCCGTCTATATTTTTTCCGCGGACAACCTTTCGTTTTGTTACAGTGCTATCCTCTTTTACAATGTAAAGATAATATTCATCGCTGTTTTCAACAAAAGCATCCTGGGCAACAACCGGGTATCCGCCGTAATCAAGAGTAAAAAGCTTTACGCGTGCAAACATTCCGGCATTAACCTTGTCGTAATGCTTATCAAAATTCAAAATGATTTCTTTAGTACGGGTAGAAGGGTCTACAACCGGAGAAATACGAACAACAGAAGCAATAAACTTTTCTTCGCCATAAGCCTGAAGAGTAATTTCTGCCTTCTGACCGATTGCGATATCTGCAACATAGCGCTCAGGAACCTTTGCCGTAATCTGAAGATTGTTGATATCACCAATTTTTGTAATTACAGAAGACATACTAACCTTCTGCCCGATTTTTACAGGCGAGGTAATGATGCTTCCGTCAATAGGTGCAATAACCGGGCTCTTTGCATAATAACTTCCAGGTTCAGACGGGTCGATATAAGCAATGACATCTCCCTGTTTTACAGAAGAACCAAGGGAAACATGCATCTCTACAACCTTACCGCCAATCGAAGGAAAAACTTCTATAGATTTCTGGGTTTCAATTTCGCCGTTTGTATAAACAAAATCAGTAATAGTCTGATTTTTTGCTACAGTAGTACGAACAGCTGTTGCAGTTTGAGGAGCCCTGCCTCCGCCAAAACCACCGAATCCGCCGGCACCCCCAGCAGCAGCCTTCTTCTTTTTTGCAGAACTGTTAATCAAAAAAACTCCTCCTGCCGTAACAGCAAGAAGTACAATCACAATAATAGCTGTAGTTGAAAATCTTTTTCTGCTCATAAAAACCTCTATTTATCTTCTCCCAGAGAACCAAACGGAATCCCCAGTGTATTTTCCAGATCTAATACTGCACAAATCAAATTATATACCTGCAGTTCTCTTTCTGTTCTGGCTTTCAAAAGCGAGTCTGAAGCATTCTGCAAAGTAAGCAGGTCGCGCGAACCATGATTATAAGCAGTAAGCGTCATATCATAAGCCTTCTGTGCAATTTCAACATTGCGGTCGAGCATATCCATCTGACTCTGCTTTTGAATAATATTTTTTATGCTGTTTTGAATTGTGAGCGAAGCCGTTGTTTTTTCGTTTTCAAGCTGAAGTTCAAGATCCGCAAGACTTGCCTTTTGATTTGCTATACTCTGCGAACCATTTGACCATGGCAAAAGCCCATCCAGCGGAATTCTTACATTAAATGAAAGAGAATGATTTTCCTGATGATTTTTGATTCCTTCGGTTTTATCACTTCCATTCAAGCCCCATGAATAAGAAGCCGAAAGAGATGGCCCGTAAGCAGAAAAGCGGGTTGCAAGAAGCGAATTCTTTTGCATTTCTATGCTTGCTTCAAGTTTTTTTACAGAAGGAATATCTTCTACAGATTGAGTGAGGGTAAAAGAATCCGGCGGAACAGCATCAGAAAGAGAGCCTGAAAGCTCAATTTTTTCGTTTTGGGAAATTCCCAGCACCTGCTTAAAGGAAGCAATACTATTCTGATATGCAATTTCAGCAGACTCAATTGCAGGCCGCTGGCTTTCATAAGCATACTGAGACTGCAAAAGATCCAGTTCCGAAAGCTGGCCGCGGTTATATTTGTCGCGGTTGTTTTCGTAGCGGAGCTTTGCCGTTTCCATATTTCTTTTCTGCAAAGCCATGCTTTCTTTTGTATAAATCAGATTGTAAAAAAGCTTGCGAACATTCAGTTCTATCTGACGAACCGCCGTCTCATACCCTGTTTTCCCGCTTTCATATCTGAGTTTTGCATCCCTGACTGCTGTATAGAGCGAGGGAGTAAGCGAAAGACCAATCGAGGCACTTACGCCATAAGTAAATTTCGAAGAAGCCTCTTTACCAGTTACAAGACCATCCAGAGGAAGGCCAAGATTACCGCTGACAGAAGCCGAAGGCCCAATCGCATTCCAGGAAGTTTTATTTTTTCTTTCAAGAGTTTCAAGAGAAAGTCTCTGCTGTTTAAGGCTTATATTATTATCTGCTGCAAGAATTACTGCTTCATCCACTGTAATTGTTCTGATTTTATCAGCTGCTTCCTGCGCAAATAACAATGCAGACGAAGCAGCAAATGCAAATGCAATTAAAATACGTTTCATACACTTTTCCTGTTAGATTATACTAAAATAACAATAGATTTTATAGAAAGATACTGTAAATTTTTAGAATTATCTGTTATTTTTTATATAGGGTGACAGTATGAGCAGCGAAAAAGTTTTTGATTCTGACATTAAAAATCCGGCTGCCCTTCTGGAAGAGTTCTTTTCAAAACACGAATACCTTTCTCCAGAAGAAAAAGAGGCAGTTACACAGGCGTGGTCTCTCCTTGTAAACAAGTCTGGGGATAAAACACGCGAATGTGGTAAGCCTTACTATCTCCATCCGCTTAGAGTCGCTCATATTCTTGCAGAAAGCAAACTCGACAGTCCTACTCTGGTTGCAGCCCTTCTTCATTCCATAAAAGATTTTGATGTAAACGACGAAGAGCTTTCAAAACAGTTCGGCGAAAATGTCTGCAAGATAATTCTCACTGTAAACAAGATTCTCAATCTTCCTATAAACACAAAAACAATGCATCAGTCGGACGCAATCCGTAACATGCTTTTTGCAATGTGTGATGATGCCAGAATCATTCTGATTACACTTGCAGACCGCCTGGATCGAATCCGTAATATCAAAAGTTTTACGGCAGCAGACCAGCATGTAATTGCTTCGGCAGTTATTGAAATCTGGGCACCTCTTGCAGACAGGCTTGGAATGCAGGCTGAAAAAAATGAATTTGAAGACCTCAGTTTAAAATATACAAACCCGGCAGTCTTCCAGCAGATTAAAGCAATTGTAGCCCAGAAAAAAGATGAGCGTTCAAGCTATCTCGAAAAAGCTGTAAACAGCATTTACAAATCTGCAGACAAAATGGGCATGAAGATTGAAATCCAAAGCCGCGCCAAACACTTTTATTCAATATATCAGAAGATGAGAAAGCGCAACAAAGAAGCAGGAGAACTTTTTGACCTGCTCGCGCTTCGTATTCTCTGCAACACCCCTGCAGAATGTTACACTCTCGTTGGAATTGTTCACGGATTATGGAAACCTCTCGACGGGCGTTTTAAAGATTATATTGCCATGCCAAAGGCAAACGGATATCAGTCGCTTCATACAACAGTTATGTGCGAAGGAAAACCTCTTGAGATTCAGATCCGCACTCATGATATGCACAACATGGCTGAACACGGAATTGCTTCTCACTGGCTGTATAAAAAAGGAAGCTCTCGCGAACTGATTGAAGAAGACCGCCTGGCCATTTACAACAAGCTCCAGCAATTCAAAGACAGTCTCACAGAAGGCAACAACTTTGAAACCCTCAAAAACGAACTGCTTGGCGACGAGATTTACGTATTCACGCCAAAAGGCGATGTAAAAAAGCTCCCGACCGGTGCAACAGCAATCGACTTTGCCTATTCCGTTCACTCAGCTGTCGGCGAAAAAATCATCGCTGCAAAGGCAGACGGAAAAATCATTCCGCTTTCACGCCCCCTGCAAAATACTCAGATTATTGAAGTAATCACAAATCCTCAGGCTCACCCGACAGAAGCCCAGCTTAAGCTTGTAAAAACAACAAAGGCTCACCAGAAGATTCACAGCTGGCTCATGGCAAATGACCCGACCTTCAGCGAACGTCTGGCCCTCAAAGCAGAAGAACAGGCGGCTGCTGCCGGAATCGAAGGTACAGTTGGAATGAGCGGAACAGGCGGCAACACCCACTTTAACCGCGTTAAAAAAACACGCCCAAAAAAAGGCGTAAAAGAAGCACCAGAGCTTAAACCGCATAAAAAATACGGAGTCCTTGTACAGGGAGAACGCCGCGTCCTCTACAATCTTGCCCAGTGCTGTAAGCCGGAATATCCGGATCTTATTGCAGGCTATGTAACAAGAACAAAGGGTGTTTCAATTCACCGCGCCGACTGTCTCATTTACCAGCGCATTCCTCACAAAGAAGACCGCAGTGTAGAAGTTGCCTGGGATGTACCAACCACACCGTCAAACTAAGCTATTTCGAAAACTCCGCCATCGCAGTGCCATCATTTTCATTCACATGAAGCACCGTCCACGCCTCGTTAAATCTGAAAGAAGGACAGCAGTAATCATACAAGCCCATATCAGAAAAATGACTGTAATGATTATGACCTCCAAAATAACAGCGGACATTGTTTTTTAGAAAAGTACTTATTAAAAGATTTCGTTCTGTAGTGTCACCCAAGCCAAATGCAAGATGATATTCACTAAGCGGATAATGTGAAAAAACAATTTTCGGATTTGGATCAGCTTCCATATCCTTTTTCATAATATCCAGCTGATTTGTACCCAAAGTTCCGGAAGCAGTATCAAAAGAATACCATGAAAAGTTTGCAGTTTTAAATTTATAAAAGGATGTATGCGGATAGCAGTTTGCCTGCCAGTTTCCCCAGTGCGACTGGTAGATGTCGTGATTTCCACAGGTATTAAAGACAACCCTTATTCCATAAAGATTCTTCAAAGTTTCACAAAACCGAAGATATTCTTCATATTCTCCCTGAGCACCTGTATCTACAGCATCACCAAGACAGATTGCAAAAGCAGGTGCGGCCGCAGTGCCTTTTACAGAATCCAGCCAGAGATACAAAGCCGCAAGCGGAGCCTCTTTATTTTTATAACCAAAATGTGTATCAGTAAGAATAAGAACATTATAACTTCCTGACAAATCTGCAAGGTCATTAAGCACAGGCATTACCGGTGTTCTGTAATCAACATTGTTTCCTTCATAAAAAATATTCCAGCTTCCATAACAGGAAGTCATAAAAAAGGAAAGCAGAATTATAATTGATTTTAAAAATTT
Source organism: uncultured Treponema sp. (assembly GCA_934699065.1). GTDB lineage: Bacteria > Spirochaetota > Spirochaetia > Treponematales > Treponemataceae > Treponema_D. The sequence continues at coordinate 8,573 of CAKUWD010000016.1, read as the reverse complement.
TCTTTTCATCAGAAATACACCTTTACGCCAGTTTTTAAAATACATTCATTCAGATAAACAGCACTTGTTATCATATCTACAAATTTTAGAGAAAGAGAAAAATCAAGACTCACATTATCTAAGAACTTATAAGAGATGCCACTCTTAAAAAAAGGAGTTCCAATCAAAGGATAATCAAAATAATCAATAGAAGAAACTGAACACCAGGCCTTAAGCTGTGAAGTAAAATTCCAGTCAAAACGTAAATCAAGAAAATACGAATTTGTAAATAAACTGGATTTATATTTTGCCATTGCATCAATCAAAGAATTTTTCAAAAGAAAACCTGCTGTAAAATTCCAGTTAAAAAATGAAGTTTTACACCAGCAGAATCGAAGCGAAAGCAAAATATCATTTTCTGAAAACTCATTAAAATATCTGTAAAAATGATAACCAAATCCAAGCCCGGCACGAAACTTTTCAAAAAAAGTGGGCATATAAAAAACATTTGTCGTAAAATCAAATTTCTGATCTTGCAAGGCAGAACCGCAGTCAAAATACAGCTCTTTAAAATCTGCAGTAAAAACACTATCCATAATAAATGGTGCTGCACGCAAATCCCTTTTCAGACAGCCGGAAATACCCACTGAAGCCGTCATATCAGGTCTGACGTTGGTAAACAGATTTACAGTTCCACAAAAAGCAGGAGCCGCAAACAGTAACATACATAATATTAAAAGTTTTTTTCTTAAATCATTTTTTTGAATAAACATTTTATCTTCCAGTATCCCGAATTTTTCCTTCTATATAATCGGGATCAAGAGTGCGCAAAAGAGTTCCTTCAGGTAATTTATGTTTTAAATAAATTGCCGTAGGGTGACCGTCGCAGGTCCAGTTAAGCTTAAGGCCAGTTTCAAGATTTATGATTTCCCACTCTTCGGGTGCGAGTGTCAGAGAACAAAACCCTGGAGAAACAAATTCTATGCTCTCACCAGTTTTTATCATATTCATGGCGGTGATTGTATACATATACCAGCCATCTTTTTTTTCAAAAGGAATTATGCGGCGGTCTGTATGAATTTCAAGATCTTTCAGGCGGGCTTCTCGGGCAGCCGGATGCATTGCTTCAAGCTCTTTTTGTGAAGCCTGGTAGCGGCTCTGGCCCTGTTCGTAAAGAGCCTCAAACTCATCAGAAGAAAGTTCTTCTCCAATCTCTGCTGCAAGCTGATATTTACTGTCACTGGCTCCTGTCGTAGTTTCATCGGCATTTGCCTTATTATAATAAAAGCCTGTAGTACTTTCGCGGTGAGCAACATTATCAAGTTCAGCAATAAAAGGAGCAGCCTCTTCTGAACTGAGTTTTCCTTCCAGAGCATCAAGAGCCTTGCGGTAAGCACGGGTAACCATTGCCACATAATAAACACTTTTCATGCGGCCTTCGATTTTCAGCGAATCAACTCCGGCATCGCGAAGGTCGCCGAGGTGCTCAATCATTCGTAAATCTTTAGAAGAAAGAACTGCTGTAAAACCGTCTCCTTCAAAAACAGGAAACTTTTCACCAGGACGCTGTTCTTCTTCCAGAGTCAAAAGTCCGCTCTGAGCAAGGGCCCGCGCCGCCTCTAAATTTTCCGCGTCAGCCTTCCCGTCCACCTTAAAATTCCAGCGGCAGGTATGCGAGCAGAACCCGCTCTGCGCCGAACGACCGGTAAGGTATGCACTCATAAGGCAGCGACCGGCATAAGCAATACACATAGCTCCATGAACAAAAGTTTCAAGCTCCATGTCGGGTACAGCATCTTTTATACGGCGAATCTGTTCTATAGAAATTTCACGCCCCAAAACAATTCGGCTGAAGCCCAGCGACTTATACATCTTTACAGCTTCACTGTTTACGCAGCTTGCTTGTGTTGAAAGATGAAGCTGGGCATTCGGAAATTCTTTTTGAAGTAAAGGTACAATTCCAATATCCTGAACAATAAAAGCATCTATAGGATACTGGCGGAAATAATCAAGATTAGCTTTAAGCGCATCAATTTCTTCATCATGAAAGGAAATATTCAGCGCACAATGAAGACGGCGTCCGGGAAACTTTTCCTTAAGAGCCTGAACTTTTTTGTATTCGTCTTCATAAAAATTATCGGCTTTTACACGAAGCGAAAATTTCTTTAAGCCGATGTAAGCGGCATCTGCTCCATAAGCATAAGCGTAATATAATTTTTCGACATTACCTGCTGGTGATAAAAGTTCCATAAAATCTCCACTGTCATCCTGAACTTGTTTCAGGATCTTGTAATAGATTCCGAAACAAGTTCGGAATGACTTTTCTCCTATGCCTCCGACCTCAGGCTGTGCTCAAGCTTCGGTTTGTTTTCAATCTGTACCGCAGAAGCAGAGCCTGTACCATCAGTTACAACCTTACCAACTCTATCCAGAGCAAGATGTGATTCATGCAGATATTCATCAGCCATCTGAAACATAAACATCATACCAGGCCAGATGTCGAGCACACATTCATTACCGGCATTACGCAGATTAAAGGCAAATTCCTTTGCATCATCCAGAAGAATTTCTTTTCCACCCATCTGAATAAATACCGGAGGAAAATTTTGTAAGGCATCATCCCCTGCAAGCAGCGGAGAAACCATAGGACTGGAAGTATTTGACTCATAAGTATAAACAGAGCTGCTCTTGCGAAGCACATCTCCACTCATAACTTCATCACTGATTTTTTTTGTCTGAATCAGTTTTGAACATTCAGAAACGTCCAGCCATGGTGAAAAAAGAATTACCTGTTTTACACAGCTTCTGTAACGTTCGCGAAGATTAAAAATCAAAGAACAGGCAACAGGAGCAGCCGAACTGTCAGCCCCAATTATAATTTCCGGCAGCTGTGGCTTTACACCTTTTTCTGCATTAAGAGAACAGGCAATCTGTTCTTCGGTAAAAAGAGATTTAAAAACATTCTGAATATCTTCGTTAGCAGCAGGAAATGGAAAAGCCGGTGCCAGACGATATTCCGGAACAACAACTCGGCAAAAGCACTTTGTAGCAAGAGATGCACAAAAACTTGCATAAGATGCGCGGGATCCGCCCACAAAAGAACCGCCGTGAATATAAAGCATTACACGGTTAGAAGAATAAATCTCCGGTGCAAGCACATCACACTCAACATTGCCATATTTATATTCAGTGCGCTCAACTCCATTAGGAAGAAAAACAGTTTTAAAGCCTTCTTCAAGTTTTGCGCGGAAAGTATCTACATTTGATTTTGAACCGAAAGTAAGCAGTTTAAGTTTTTTAATTGCACCCTTGCGGTCGTTTTTATTTTCCATAAAGAATATTATAGCAAAAAATCTCTTGTTCTGCTAGAATACCCTACAATAGCTTGTCATTGCGAGGAGCCCATAGGGCGACGTGGCAATCCATACGAATAGATTGCTTCGCTGCGCTCGCAATGACAGATACACACAGGAGGATATTCTATGCCTATTAAAATTCAATCAGATTTACCAGCATGCGCAACACTTGAAAAAGAGAATATCTTCGTCATGACCGAAAAGCGCGCTATGGAACAGGACATCCGTCCGCTTAAGATTGCAATTGTAAATCTTATGCCTAACAAAGAAGTTACCGAAACACAGCTTTTGCGCCTGCTCGGAAACACACCGCTTCAGATTGAAATCTCTCTCGTGCACATGGAAAATCACGAAAGTAAAAATACAGATGAAAGCTATCTCGACCGTTTTTATATTCCTTCGAGCGAGCTTTTTAATCAGAAGTTCGACGGCATGCTCATTACAGGAGCACCTCTCGAGCAGATTGAATTTACTGATGTTGATTACTGGGACGAGCTTTGCAAAATCATGGATTACGCAAAACAAAACGTTTATTCCACACTCTATCTTTGCTGGGGTTGCTTTGCAGGACTCTACCATCATTATGGTGTTCCAAAGCATGCGCTTGAGCGCAAAATGTCCGGCATTTTTATGAACGAACGCTGCGTAGAAAATGATCCACTTCTTCGTGGATTTGACGACACCTTCCCTATTCCACAGAGCCGTCACACAACACTCGTAAAAGAAGATATTCTCAAACATCCGGAACTTGTTATTCTTGCAGAAAGTGCAGAAGCAGGCGTTACAATTTTGAAATCAAAAGACAACCGCGAAATCTTTATGACCGGCCATCTTGAATACGACACTATGACTCTGGCTCAGGAATACTACCGCGATACAGACAAGGGAATGAAAGTTCCTCTTCCAAAGAACTATTTCCCTACAAACAACGTAAACAGAATGCCAACAAGTTACTGGCGGGCAACGGCGCACCTCTTCTATTCAAACTGGTTGAACTACTACGTATATCAGGCCACACCGTTTAATTTGTCGTCAATCAAATAGGAATAAAAAAACTGTCATTGCGAGGAGCGTAGCGACGTGGCAATCCATACGAATAGATTGCTTCGCTGCGCTCGCAATGACAGCCGTCATGCTGAACTTGTTTCAGCATCTATTTAACAAGATCCTGAAACAAGTTCAGGATGACGAATTATTATTCGGCATCAGTAAGCGCTTCTGTAGTATGAACAGTAACTGTTGTATTGTAGCAGTCGAACATTTTTTCTACACCGGCCGGACGGCTCTTGGCAGAAATCAAACTTACAACCGGTACAATAATCAGAGAAGCCAGCATGCTGAATACACCAGAATAAAGCGAGTTCTTGAATACAAGACCAAAGAAAGGTCCAGAAACATGAAGCACACCCAGAGAAATGCTGAGCTGAATCAGCATCATACAAACACCGAAGCAGAAAGAAGTTGCAACGGCAGCCTTACTTGTTTTCTTCCAGTACAAACCATAAAGGAAAGGAGCAAGGAAAGCACCAGACAAAGCACCCCAGGAAACACCCATGAGCTGAGCAATAAAGGTTACTTTTGATTTAGCCTGAACAATTGCAATTACCGCAGAAATTACGATGAATACTGCAACAAAAGCACGGAGTACAAAAAGATTCTGCTTATCACTAGATTCCTTCTTTTTGAAAGAGTTGATGAAGTCCAAAGTCAAAGTTGAGCTTGAAGTCAAAACAAGTGAAGAAAGTGTAGACATAGAAGCCGAAAGAACAAGAATCAAAACTACACCAATCAAAATGTCCCCAAGACCAGAAAGCATTGTAGGAACAACAGCATCAAAACCTTCTGCCTTTACCTGTTCCGGAGAAAGGAAGAGACGGCCAAAACCACCAAGAAAGTAACATCCACCTGCAACAACAATTGCGAAGAAAGTCGAAATCATTGTACCGATTTTGATTGAGCGTTCATTTTTGATTGCGTAGAACTTACCAACCATCTGAGGAAGTCCCCAGGTACCAAGAGATGTAAGAAGAACTACAATCAAAAGATAGAAAGGCTGAGGTCCCAGGAAGGAAGAATAAGCACCCTTCATAACAGGAGATTCAATTTCAGACATCAAAGCCATAGACTGCATAAAGCCGCCGTTCTTAGAAAGAACTGCAAGAATTACAGCCACAATACCAATGAGCATGATGATTCCCTGAATGAAGTCGTTTACAGCAGTTGCCATATAACCACCTACAATTACGTAGATAGCAGTAAGCACAGCCATAACGATTACACAAACAGAATAATCAACATTAAAAGCCATTCGGAAAAGACGTGAAAGACCGTTGAAAAGCGATGCTGTATAAGGAATCAGGAACAAGAATGTGATTGCAGAAGCTGCAATCTTGAGCCCCTTTGATTCATAACGCTGGCCAAAGAAATCAGGCATGGTCTTTGAGTTCAAATGCTGAGTCATAACACGTGTGCGGCGACCAAGAATTGCCCAAGGCATAAGAGAACCAATAAAGGCATTACCCAAACCAATCCAGGTTGAAGCAACGCCAAAGTTCCAGCCGAACTGACCTGCATATCCAACAAAAATTACGGCAGAAAAGTAAGATGTACCGTAAGCAAAAGCGGTGAGCCAGGGACCAACAGCCCGTCCTCCCAATACATAACCGTTAACATTATTACTAACTGTACGACACTTGATACCAACAAAAATGAAAACGGCAAAGAAGAGAATAAGTAAAGATAGTTTTATTATCATGATACTATGTATAATAACAAATAATATATTGGGAGTAAAGATGTTTAGTCATACTAAACTCGTTTGTAATGTCATACTGAACTTGTTTGTAATGTCATGCTGAACTTGTTTCAGCATCTAAAAAAAAGACCCCGAAACAAGTTCGGGGTGACTAGACAGACTGTCATTGTCCGGCTTGCCCGGACAATCTTTATTTACATAACTCTTTATATTTCAAAGCTAACCGTTTACTTTTTATAGCAGCCAAACCGCAGTAGTTAGACGGATGCTCAAAGAACTGTGCCGGATTTTCAACACCAAGCTTTTCCAGCTGGGCTGTGATGTCTGCATATTCTTTTTCGTGAGTCTTAAGAACTTCAAAGAAAGTCTTTCCGCTCTGCTCTGCTTCAAGTGTAATCTTACGGATAATTTCGTGGCCGTCGTTGTAGCCTGCTTCGCCGAGCAAAATATATGCTGGTTCTGCGAGAACTCCACCGCGAACTTTTCCACCGGCATTTTCAAGGTTACGAGCCATGCCTTCCTTATCAGCCTGGAGTCCCTTAACAACACTGTTCATGCGGGCAACAGCCATTGTAAAGCCGCTTACATAATCAGCAATAAAGCGCTGGCTTGCAGAGTTTGTAAGGTCACGCTGATGTTCAGAAATCTGATCCATATAGAAAGTAATTACGCGAGGACACATAGCCTTCCAAAGTGATTTTACGTGTTCGCTGTTCCATGGGTTTCTCTTCTGTGGCATTGTAGAGCTACCTACCTGAGTTGCAGCAAAGTACTCAAATACTTCACCAATCTCGCTTCTCTGGAGGTTACGAAGGTCATCAGCAAGGTTTGCAATAATTCCAAATGCTACGTTCATCTCAAGCAAGAGTCTTAAAACATATTCCGGTTCAACAAGCTGATTTGAATATTCAGATGGTGTGAGACCGAGGAACTCAGTATATGTGCGCTCAAGTTCTTCAGGATCTTTTACAATCATTGAAGGACCGTTGTAGCTTCCAACCGGGCCGGCCAATTTGCCAACAAGCTGATTTGAAAGTTCTTCAATGCGAAGAATTGATTTTCCGAGGCGGCTTACAAACTCAGCAATGCTCCAGCCGAAAGTAATAGGTACAGCATGCTGTCCGTGTGTACGGCCAACCTGTGGAGTAGCGCATTCACGCTCAGCAATATCACAAAGATAATTTTCAAGCTTTTTAAGTTCTGGAAGCACAACATTCTGAGTAACGTCGCGCATACGGCAGCTGAGGGCTGTATCAAGAATATCAACCGAAGTAGCACCAAGGTGAATGAGAGGTCCGATTTCTGAATCAACCTTTGTCTTCATTACGTTTACAAGGGCACGGATATTGTGCTTTGTTTTTTCTTCTTCTGTATAAACTTCCTGAGGGTCAATATTTGCGGCAACGTCGTCGAGCTTTTTGGCAACATCATCTGTTAATTTACCGCGAAGTTTGAGGTGGGCTTTTACAAGAGCTGCTTCACATTTTGCACAGGAACGGATAGAAGCTTCTTCTGAAATATACTTAGAAAGGCCGGCAAATGCATCGGCTTCCGACAAAGAGTATCTGTGATCGATACAAGAAAGGTTTTCAAAAATGTTTCGTGTTTCCATAAAATGGAATTATATCGGATTTCTTATTGATATGGAATATAGTGGTTTCGATACGGCTTCGCCTACTCAACCACCGGAACTCATCGGTGATTGAACCTGAACACACGGTGGTTGAGCCTGTCGAAACCACCGCAGCCCTGCCTCACTAGAAATTCCACGTACACCCAATATACGGCTTTACATAAAAGGCAAAGAACTGTTTTACAGATTTATCAATATTAACAGCCCAGTCTACCCGTTGCGTCTCAGGAGTTTTTTGAGCTTCCACAACATTGCTTGCAGTAGTATTCACCAAAGCATTAATATAAACAGGCACAACATCATCCGCTTTACCATTAGTCAAAAAATCAAAATCAAGACGAAGTCCTAAAACAGGAGAAAATCTTTTTTTTCGTAAAAACTTTATGCTAAAATCAGATTCAAGGCCAAACTCAATATGTTCCGGAGTATAAATTGTAGAATGAACTCCAGCCCCGGCAGACAATAAAATATTATCATTTTCAAAAATTTTAAAACATGGACCAGCCGCAAGGTTAATTCCAAAAGTTGTATCTACAAAAAAATTAATAGCTTCATAAAAGCCAAATCTGTTTTTCCATAAATAATTATGATTAGTAATTCCCAAAACATTACCCGAATACTGAAAGCCCAGCGACTCCATATATTTTAAATTATCCCAGGTAATGTATTTATATTGATACAAAGAAAAGGGCTGGGTAGAAATCTGCAAATCAGACTCCGCAAAACAAACAGCCCCTGTAATCAAAATCAACAAAGAAATAAAAAACTTTTTCATATCAAAACCCCACCCCAAAATACTACCACAATTATCACTTCGTCACAATCTGCAGAACATGTTCTTGAGTCATAT
>CAKUWD010000015.1 GCA_934699065.1 uncultured Treponema sp. | reverse complement strand
GCATACATATCGGCCGTGGAGTAAAATCCAGTGGTGGGCGTTTGGCAGGAATTCCCGGGGAATGCGCTCCAGCAGGCTTTTCTCTACAGTCTCAGGCGTATCACCTTCTGCCAGGCCTATTTTTGGCGACACTCGCAGCAAATGTGTATCCACCGGCATTGTCGGCTGGTGGAATACAACGTTCAAAACAACGTTTGCGGTTTTGCGACCAACGCCCGGCAGAGTCATCAGTTCTTCCCGCGTACAGGGCACTTCTCCGTCAAAATCTTCAATCAACTTCTGGCTCAAGCCCATAACGTGCTTTGCTTTATTTTTATAGAGCCCGATAGTTCTGATATAAGAAATCAAACCTTCTTCCCCAAGGGCCAGCATTTTTTCCGGAGTATCTGCAACCTTAAAAAGGGGGCCGGTTGCTTTGTTTACCCCCTTATCTGTGGTCTGTGCGCTGAGCACAACGGCAACTAATAAAGTAAAAGCGTTTACATAATTCAGTTCTGAAGCCGGGTTTGGATTTTGTGAACGCCATCTGCTGAATACTTCAATCATTTCTTTTTCAGATAAGAGTTTCATACATATAGAATAGTATATACGCTCACTATCCTCAAGCAGAATGATATAAAAAATTACTCTGCTTTAATACAGATGCTTTACTTCAGGTTTGAAATATAAGAACAAATCATATATATTGAATATATGAAAGAAGTAAATAATTACAAAAAGATTTTTTATCTTACCTTGTCACTTGTTTTTACAGGATTGTTTATTGGTTGTGCAAGCACAAAGTTTGATTCAAAGAACACTAAAGCTGAGTTAGCAGATTATTATGCTCATTCTGAAGAAGAATGTACCTTTGCTTTTGAGTTTTTTAACCGGTCTACCAGGGCTCTGACAATTTATGCTTATATTGGTAATACAAAAAAGATGAATAAGGAGCTTTCTCCTGTTATAAAATCTCAGGATATTCTTGTTCAGCCCGGAAAATTTGTAATATTCAATTTGAATTCTGACCTTTTATGTAAAGATTTTAACAGCAAATACAGCTTTGGCCTTAATTGTTATGAAAAAAACTGGCACTGGTGGCAGGTAACCGGAAAGGATATGAAATATAAACGCGTGAGAATAATTGTTGATAACGATTATAACGAAGGCGGTAGAATGCTTTATCCTCCATTTAAATATCAGAATAAATTTGCTGTCCGTGAAGTTCTTACTGAATATGAAAACAAGCCATATTATATGTATTATTTGACAGAGACTAATGCTGAATGTAGTTTTTATTATGATACTACCGTCTTTTATAAAAAGCCGGATGATGGAACTGCAAATATCTATGCTGCCAGCTGTTTATCGCAGATAGAAGAAATGTTGAATAAAGGTGATTTTATTTTTATCAGAGTTAAAGGTTATGATTATATAATGCTGAATTCTGATCCGCTTAATCAAACTGTAGAAACTGATATTTCGCCTGATTCAGATTTAAGGGCATAACGAAGAAAATAAAAATGCCCGAAACAAGCAGTTGTTTCGGGCACTTTTTTAGAGCAGGTCGAGCCGGGCAATGTCATCCTCGGGCTTGACCCGGGGATCTAGTTCAAAGCTGCCTTTAGTTCTTCAACCATATCAGTCTTTTCCCAAGGGAAGCCTTCGCGGCCAAAGTGTCCGTAAGAAGCAGTCTTGCGGTAAATAGGCTGTTTAAGGTTCAAAGTTTTAATGATTCCGGCTGGTGTACAGTCGAATACCTTTTCTACAGCTGCTTCAATCTTGTTGCGTGGAGCCTTTTCAGTTCCGAATGTTTCAACCATGATAGAAACAGGGAAAGGAACACCAATTGCATAAGCAAGTTCAACTTCGGCGCGGTCTGCAAGGCCAGCTGCAACAACGTTCTTTGCAATGTAGCGTGCCATGTAAGCAGCAGAACGGTCTACTTTAGAAGGGTCTTTTCCAGAGAAAGCTCCACCACCGTGGCGGCCCATTCCACCGTATGTATCTACGATGATTTTGCGTCCTGTGAGTCCAGAGTCTCCGTCAGGTCCACCAATTACGAATTTTCCAGTTGGGTTGATAAAGTATTTTGTGTCGCCCTTCAAAAGACCTGTTGGTTCAAGAACAGGATTAATGATTTCTTCGATAATTGTCTTTTTGATTGTGTCGTAATCAACATCAGGATTGTGCTGGTGTGAAACTACAACTGTATCAATGCGGCAAGGCTTGTTGTTTTCGTCATACTCAATTGTTACCTGAGACTTTGCATCAGGGCGGAGCCATGCAATTTTGCCTGAATGGCGGAGTTCATGAGCACGAAGGAGAATCTGATGTGAATAATAAACTGGAGCAGGCATCAAAGCTGGAGTTTCGTTACAAGCGTATCCGAACATCATACCCTGGTCTCCGGCTCCCTGCTGTCCTTCGTATTCATCAAGACCTTTTCCTACAACACCCTGATTGATATCAGCTGACTGTGCGTGAAGGCGGTTCATGAAAAGACAGTTAGCGCCATCAAGACCAATTTCCGGAGCGTTATAACCTATGTCGAGGGCAACTCCGCGGGCAATTTTTTCTACCTGAGCATTGAATTTCTTTGTAAATTCAGCATCAACCTTAATATTCTGGAAGCCGATTTCTCCTCCAACCATTAAAAAGTCGGTTGTAGAGAAAGATTCACATGCAACGTGTGCATCCTTGTCTAGAGAAAGACAGTAGTCGAGAACTGCATCAGAAACCTGATCACAAAGTTTATCCGGGTGACCTTCACCAACAGATTCAGAAGTAAATAAATAGTGATTGTTAGATAAGATAGACATATTTGGTCTCCTATTTAGCAAGATTTTTCTCCTCATACGAGAAGAAGTCCGCCCTGCAATTTGGATAAATCGGCGGAAAAGATGAAATGTAATTAAGTCTCCATACTATATTGCATAAAATAGAAAAATGCAATATTTTTACTATAAAAGGTTAGGGGAATAAGAAAAAAACTCAGGAGTTTATTAATGTCACTTAAAAAGTCTTTTTCAAAAGATAAGCAGACTTGCACAGTTACCTTTACAGTTTCTAAGGAAGCTGCCCAGGGTGCCAAGACCATTAACCTTGCCGGCGACTTTAACAGCTGGAGCAGTACTGATACACCCCTTACCCTTGGAAACGATGGAAGCTTTTCTGTAAGCCTTGACCTTGCTGCAGACCGTGAATATCAGTTCAGATATCTTTTGGATGGTTGCCGCTGGGAAAACGACTGGAAAGCCGACAAATACATTCCGGCTCCTTTCAGCAATGCAGATAATTCTGTGGTAGTAACCCGCCAATAATTCGAATGGTGATTTCGATACGCCCTACGGGCTACTCAATCACCGGTGGCTGAGTAGCCCGTAGGGCGTGTTGAAATCACCGGTGGTTGAGTGTTCGCGAAGCGAATGTATCGAAACCACCAGTTACAATCTATCAATCTCCAACTTTATCATCCAGCTTAAAATTCACTAAATTTTCCAGATTCTCAATTTCTTTTATAAAATCAACAAGGCTTAGTCTGTCTGGAGTTTTTGTTGTAAATACAAGTGTAGTCTGATTTTCAGGCTTGTTATATTCAATGTTCATATCATGAATTATAAAGCCATAGCGAAGCATAATTTCAGACAACCAATCTTTTTGAATATCAGTTCCAGAAAAGGTTATTGTAAAAAGCTTAGATTTAGCAGCAGGGAAGATTTTCTTTTCCAGACGGTTCATAATGAAAAGAACAACAGCCAGAGCCAGCATTGTAAGCAGGGCGGGAACATAAAGGGCAGCTCCGCAGGCAAGACCTACGGCAGAGGCAGTAAAGATGATTGCGGCAGTAGTAAGGCCACGGATATTAAGACCGTAACGCATGATTGCACCACCACCAATAAAGCCGATTCCAGAGGCAACTCCGGCTGCAATACGGGTAGGGTCACCTTCTACATTAAAAGCTTCAGCCATGTAAACAGAAAGAATAGAAAGCAGACAGGAAGAAATACTGATTAATACAAGAGTTCTTATACCAACCGAATGCTGACGTGATTTTCGCTCAATTCCAAGGCAAAAGCCACATGCAAAGCTCACTGCAATTCTAACGGCATAATCAGCATAAAGTTCGTAGTTCATAAAGTCTCCCATAAATTAGCGGAATAAAGCAAAGCCGGTAGAAAGTTTTGCTCCAACCTTATTCCATGTACAAGCCTGTTTTACCGTCTGCGGATTTTTCAGGGTTTTAACGGTGTTAAGTGCAGAAACAACCCACTCGGCTATAGCGTCTTCATTTTTGTAAAGCTCGTTTGTAAAAGTGCACTTTGCCAGAACTACAGAAAGATAATCGCGTTCGCCAACATTTGCTGCAAAGCTTTCAGCAAGTGCACAGAAGGCGGCCTGCGCTGCGCTAACAATCGTACTTGCCGGTACAATTCCTGCTGTTTTTGAAGAAATCATTTCGTATTTTGAAGGATATTCTTTGACAAGGAATAAAACGGAAATCTTTTCTTTACACTGGTCAATTCTTTTTAATAGTTCATTAGTTGAAAATAAAAAGCCGCTGATCATAGTATCAATTCCGTTAGAAAGATCTTCTGTACGGTCGAGTTCAAATTGTGTGCAGAAATTAGAAGCATCAAAGTAAAAAATCACTTCATCCAGAGCTTCCAGTTTTGTTTCTGCCCGAATAATAACAGAATGAGCTGAAACTGCAGATGATTTATTCCAGGTTGTTGCAAAAATCTTTTCAGATTCGAATTTTGAAGCATCAGCTTCAGATTTTGCCGTACTAAAAACTGAGCGGCCAGAATCTGCCAGGGTTTCTGCAAAACTAAGTCCATCCGGCAAATCTTTTCCAATAAACAGCGTGTTAGACATAACTCAATTATAACACACTATGGCATTGCAATCCATAGTATGTTATAATGACTAACTATGAAAGTTTGGATTAAATATTTAATAGGCGTTGCCTTGGGTGTGCTTGCGGCTTTTATTCTTCCTACAGAAAATGCTGCTTTTGCAAATGCAGTTTCGTTCCTTACAGAACTTTTTATCAGAATAGGAAGATATGTCGTAGTTCCTTTGCTTTTTACGAGTGCTATTGTTGCGGTAAGCAAGCTCAGAACTTCCAAACTCCTGTTAAAAACTACCTGGCTCACAGTGCTCATTATAGTTGCGTCATCGCTTATTCTGACCTTGGTAGGACTTATTTCAATTTTGCTTGTTAAACTTCCTAGAATTCCTATTACGGTAGATGTTGCTACAGAGGCTTTTAATCTGAATGTTAAAGGTCTGATTCTTTCTCTTTTCCCATATTCTGGTTTTGAGGCTGTTATGGAAGGTTCTTTCCTTCTGGTTTGTCTGATTTTTGCTTTTATAATCGGTTGGGAAAGCGCTTCTGAAGAAACAACTTTTAAACCGGTTTTTGTTATTTCAGATTCTTTTTCAAATCTTTTTTACAATATTGCAGCCTTCTTTACAGAAATCATGTCAATTTTGTGTATTGCAATCGTGTGCTACTGGACTATGGATTTCCGCAAGGTAATTGAGCCGGGAATTTATACTCCAATGATTATAATGTTCATTGTTGATTTTATTATTGTTGCCGGAATTATTTATCCGATTATCCTGCATTTTGTTTGTCATGATCCTCATCCGTATAAGGTTCTTTTTGCAAGTATTGCGCCGCTTACACTTTCATTCTTTGGTGGAGATTCAAATCTTGTAATTCCTCTGGCTAACCGTCATTTGCGCGATAGTCTAGGAATCCGTCGTCGTTGCCGTGGTTTTACTTATCCATTATTTGCAATATTTGCCCGCGGCGGTTCTGCTCTTGTAACTACCATTTCATTCATCTTAATATGGCGTTCTTATTCAAGTTTAAGCATTCCAATGTCAGATATTCTCTGGATTTTTGGACTTTCATTTGGACTATCTTTCCTGCTTGGTGGTATTCCTTCAGGCGGAGCATTTGTTTTACTTACTATTTTGTGTTCTAAATATGCCCGTGGTTTTGAAACAAGCTTCCTTCTTTTGAAGCCGGCATCTGTAATTATCTGTTCATTTGCTGCATTATTTGATACACTTACAGCAATGGTTGGAACTTATATTGTTGCAGTAAAGACCAAGAATATAGAACACCATTCGATAACTCACTTTATTTAATAATCGTTCACTCCGTTTTAAAAACGGGGTGCCATAAAAAAAAGTTGTTTTTTTTAATTTATACTTTATAATTAAGGATTGAAGAGGACAACAACTTGGGAATTTCAGTCAACGATATTGTAACAGGAAGAAAAACCTTTTTCATTTTACCGGATACATCTTTGATGCCGGAATCTTATCTTGAAGATTATTTTGCTATTGGCTACGAATGTTATTATGTGCCTTTTGATAAACGTGTTAATATTCAAAAGAAAGTCAAAGTAATTACATCTCTTTTTAAGGATTTGATAATTTTCTTTAATATTGATTATAATCTCAATCTTCCTGATTTTAACTGGGATGATTTTATTTATGATTATATCCATGAAAATGATAATGCCGCTTCTGTAGGAATAATGTATACAAAACGTCAGACAAAGCTTGAAAAACAGGTTTTGGAGCGTAAATACCTTTATGAAATGGGAATTCGTTGCGGTTGTATTCAGTTAGAGTACCAGAAAGCTCAGAATTTTGAATTAATTGGAAAGATTTTGTATGCAAATCAGGCTCAGGGACGCCGAAAAACAATCCGTGCGCTTTGTTCTTCTGCCTGTACATATACTTATGAGTATGGTCCTTACAAAGATACTGCTACAGGTGTTTTACAGGATATAAGCCTTTCACATTTTACTATTCTTGTATCGGGTGTCGGCCTTGAAATAAAGCTCTACGAAAAAATCCCGGATATTCACTTTAATATCCGCGGTTTTCTTTTCCGTTCAGATGCAGTGCTTGTAATGGAACGTCCTGTAAATGGTGATATGCTTTACGTATTTGCTTTTGTAAATTCTGCCGGTCAGAATGGTCTTGATGATAGAACCCGCGGGCTTTTAATTCCTGCTCTTTATAAACTGCTTTCGGTTAACTGCAATGCAATTCTGGATCAGATGTATGATAAAGTAAATGAACAGGAAGCAGTGGACGAATTAAAGAGTGTAGATGACGATATTATTTAACATCTGCAGGTAATAATCTTCTCATTAAATCATATAATTGTCGGGCTTGACCCGACAATCTTTTTTTCACTAGAATATCTCCCACTATGGAATTTACACAAGAAACTATCGACGCACTTTCAGTTAATGAAGTGGAAATTATGAAAAAAATCGCGGAAGAATTGAACATCCGCGTGCAGCAGGTGAGTGCTGTTATCAGCCTGGTTGAAGAAGGATGTACAATCCCTTTTATCAGCCGTTACCGCAAGGAAAAGCATGACAATCTTGATGAGGTTCAGGTTCGCGACTGTGACCACCTCTATAAATCATATCATAACCTTGAAGACCGCCGCCTTGAAATTGTAAAAGGCATTTTTGTTCAGGGAAAATTGACAGAAACTTTGTATAACGCCGTTATGTCGGCTACAACAATGACTGCCCTCGAAGATCTCTGGGCTCCATTCAAGAAAAAGAAGAAGACCCGTGGTATGATTGCCGCAGAAAAAGGTCTTGAGCCTCTGGCTGATTTTATTCTTGCAGACCATGATGAGGCTGCCTGCGAGGAAAAGGCTGCCGAGTTTGTAAAAACTGATAATGAGGATGCAGCGCTCAACGTGGAGTCGGCCGCAGACGCCCTCGCCGGTGCAAAAGACATTATTGCAGAACGTGTCAGCCAGGAAACTTCTAACCGCGAAGCTGTTCACGACCTTTATATGAGAACCGGTACTATTAAGACTAAAGGTATCGTTCCTGAGGGACAGGATGCCGCTGTTGCCGAGAATACTTCTACCTACAAAATGTATTGGGATTACTCAGAGCCTTTGAACGAGGTAAAGCCTCACCGTATTCTGGCAATTAACCGCGGCGAGCGCGAAGGTGCCCTGGAAGTTACTATTGATGTTGATGTAGATGCTGCCATTGCAGATCTTCAGCGCCGTGCAGACATTCACAATAACTATCATAAAGATGCTATTGAAGACGGCGTTGTACGCTTGCTTTCGCCAGCCGTTGTGCGCGAAATCCGCAGTGACGAAGCAGCTGAAGCTGATGTTCACGGAATCGGAATTTTCAGCGAAAACCTCAAAAACCTTCTGATGACTCAGCCAATCAAGGGAAGTCGCGTTCTTGGTGTAGACCCTGGTATCCGTACAGGTACAAAGTGTGCTGCCCTCGATGAAACCGGTAAGTACCTTGGCTACTTTAAGTTCTTCCAGGTTACAGACCCGGACGGTTCTTACAAAATGATTAACGACGCCATCGACAAGTATGACATTCAGGTTGTTGCAGTTGGTAACGGTACCGGTTCGCAGGAAGTTCAGGCAATCGTTAGCAAGGTTATCAGCGATAACTATAATGATGTTGTTTATACAGTAGTTGATGAATCTGGTGCTTCGGTTTACTCGGCTAGTGATATTGCCCGCGAAGAATTCCCTGACCTCGACCTTACAATCCGTGGTGCCATCTCAATGGGCCGCCGCCTTCAGGACCCACTCAGTGAACTCGTAAAAATCGACCCTAAGGCAATTGGTGTAGGGTTATATCAGCACGATGTAAATCAGAAAAAGCTTGCTGAACAGCTTGATGAAGTTGTAGGCTCGGTTGTAAATAACGTTGGTGTAAACCTCAATACTGCGTCGTACTCGCTTTTGAAGTACGTTTCCGGCATCAACGCCACAACAGCAAAGAAAATTGTTGCCTACCGCGACCAGAACGGCAAAATCAAGAGCCGCGAAGACCTTAAAAACGTTCCGGGCCTTGGTCCAAAAGCCTTTGAGCAGTGTGCCGGCTTCCTTAAGATTGCAGAAAGTTCTGACCCCCTCGACAACACCTGGGTTCACCCTGAAAACTACGACGCAGCCCGCGAGGTTCTTCCATATATTCAGAAAAAAGAAAAGGTTCCTGCAGATTTAATCAAAAAGCTTGCAGAAAAATATAACATCGGCGAAACAACTGTGCGTGACATTGTAGACGAGCTTCAGAAGCCAAACCGCGACCCTCGCGACGGCTATCCAGCTCCAATCATGCAGAAGGGAGTTTTGCAGTTCGAAGACCTCAAGGAAGGCATGAAGGTAACCGGAAAAATCAAAAACGTAGTAGATTTTGGCGCCTTTGTTGATATTGGATTGCATGAAACTGGATTGGTTCACCTTAGTGAGCTTTCAGACAGCTTCGTAGAAAACCCAATGGACGTTGTAAAAGTAGGTGATGTTCACGAGTTTACTATCATCGAACTGGACCGCGACCGCCGCCGTATTGCCCTTTCCCTTAAGAGTGATGCAGCCAGCCGTGCTGGAACTGGCCAGAAGAGCACTGTCCGCCGCGACAGCCCTCGTGACGGAGCCGGTGCTGGTAGTGGAAATGGCACAGGCCGTCGTGTAGTTGTAGTTAAGAAGGGTGCTGGAAACTCAAATAATGGTGGTTTCGACAAGCTCAACCACCGCGACCGCGACGACAATCGAGATTCTCGCCGCAGTCAGTCTTACAACTCGGGCAGTGATGATGGAATGAGCTACAATCCGTTTGCAGCATTCTTCAATAATAAAAAATAATTATTGTAACAAAAAAATAACACGGAAGTGTTTAAAATCTTGAAGGTTTACTTTTAAAAACTTCCGTGTTATAATTTTTAGGATTTATTAATAATTTAGTTAATAATATAAAAAGTCCTTTCTAAAAAATTCCGAAAAAGTTAGAGAGTTTGATATCGTATGTTTTTAGGAGGTGTTTTATGAAAAAAGCATCAGCTTTGTTGTCGCTGGTAAGCATATTCCTTCTTTTTTCTGGATGTTCCTGGGAAATGCCAGAGAAGGTTTCTGTTAAAACAAACGCCATTTATAATTTCTCATTTGGAGCTTTGGAAAAAAATCTTGATGAAGAATTTGATTTTAAGACAATCCTTGCTACAGATAATGAAGATGTTAAAATCTATGATTATTTCCCACAAAAAAAAGATACTAAAGTTCAGCAGTTTCTAATTACAATGAAGGTTTTTGAAAAAGATCTTCACGAAATTGTTCAGGATAATGCTGTATTCAATGCTTTTCTTCAGAATTGTCCAGCAGGAATTTCCATTAATCTTGATAGCCTTCCAGCAGGAATCCCACCACTGGCTGTGTCTGGTTCAGAAAGTTTTGATTTTAACCCTACTACAATCTTGTCATCTGTAAAAGAATCAATGGGTGAAGAGTTTTCTTCAATTCGATTCTGCTCAATTCCAGCTTATATCTATTGTTATGCAGGTGGCGGTCTTTCTGCTGATGCAACTTTGAAGATGTATTATGGAGATGAATCAAAAAATTCAATTTCTCCTGAGTATGATTGTTATATTGCTGGTAGTGCAATAGGAAAACAGAGCCTGGAACAAACACTTCTTCCAGAATTAATAATAGAAGAAGATTCTTTAACTGTTGTTTCTGATCTTGCATTGGAAAAATCAACGGTGAATATGAATATTGCAGATTTCATGAATAATGCAATTAATGTTCCTCAGGAAACTTCACAGGCTTGTATCAACTATGATATTTCACTTAAGGGAGAGCTTACAAAAGAACAGCTTATGGGAAGCAATGCGAAGATTGTTGTATATGCAGTTCTTGCACTTCCAATTCAATTTAAAGTAACAGACGATATTTTTCTTGATATACGAAAATTTGTTCATTCAGATGAAACAGAAGAGGACAATTCAGACATTTTCGGGCGTACTGAAGCAACTGGATTGGCAGATATGCAGCAATATATAGATGTTATAAGAAGTGCATCTTTGATTTATTCTACAGCAGCATTACCGTTTGTTGCAGAGCCTGGTATTATTTTCAGTATAGATATGATTGGGGATAATAGTTATAAAGATTATGTACTTGAAGGTGGAAATGTAACACTAAATTATGATGATATACATAAGATGATAGATACATTTCCTCTGCGCCCTAATTTACAGATAACTATACAGAAAGATTCAGTTTTTTCAGTACCTAGAAACAGAACCTTTAATATGAGTTTGATGATAAATCTTATTACAGACGGTACTATTAAATTATTTTAGGGAGGCGTGTTTATGAAAAAGCTTGTATTTTTACTGATATTTGTATGTTTAAGCCTGTCTGTTTTTGCAGAAAACTTTTTTTCAAAAAACCGTTTTCTTGAAGTAAAGATTGGTGCAGATGCAGGAATTTCAAATAATCTTTTTTCAGCTAATGAATTCATGAAAAAGGAGCTTGTTATTGATTTGCATAAGCTTGCTGAAGAATGCCCGGATACTGGTATCAGTATTCTTGCAAATGCAAGTCCTTCGCTTGAAATGAATTTAAATATTAAAAGTCTTTCTCTTGGATTTTCAACTGGTGTAGATTTTTTTCAGCGCATGGATATCAATAAGAGCCTTATTGATTTTCTTGGATTCGGAAATAATATAGGTCAGCCTTTAATTGCAGAAATAAAGGAAAATGCTGAAATATTTACATATGTTCAGGCACATGTTGGTTTTAACTTCAAAAAATTCAGACTTCATGTGAAACCGGCAGTATTCATTCCTGTTCTTACAATCAATAATAGTGGTGGAGCCGTTGTTTTTACAAATGAAGCAGATGGTACTATGAAGATCCACTCAGATTTGAATATGGCAGTTTATACTACTCTTGATTTGACAATGAAAGATGGTAAGATTGCGGTAAATACTGCAGCTTTAGAGAATACCCTGTATGCAGGATATGGCTTTGACCTTGCCGGTTCTCTTAGTTTTCCATTTACTGAAACATTTTGTATTGGTGCAGACGCACGAGTGCCAATTATTCCAGGTCGCTTAAACAAGAAATATTCAATTACTTCAAGTTTTGCCTTTGAATCGACAATACTCGAAATAGGAAACAAAGAATTTCAGTTCGGAGATCCAAAAGTTGACAGAGGAATTGAAGAAGAGGTTTGGATTAATCGTCCTATCAAGTTTTTTGCTTATGTAGACACAAAGCTTTTTGGAAAGTTGATTGAACTTAATGCAGGAGCTGGTTTTGGAATTCGAAAACCATTTACAGAAGCTTCTCTTTTCTATATGGAATATCAGCTTGGAGCTACACTCAACTTGTTTTCTATCTTAAAAGTAGGGCTTTTTACACAATACATGGATCAGGTATTTGCTCATGGTCTAGGAATGACAGTTAATGTCAGATTTGTTCAGCTTGATGTGGGAGCAACAGTTCAGTCAGCCAGCTTTAAAAAGAGTTTTGTTGGAGCTGGAGCAGGCGCATACGCTTACGTAACTGTGGGATTCTAAATATCGTCGAGCATAAGGTTGTCCTCTCCCGCAAAAAAATCCCCCAAACAACGGGATGATGTTGTTTGGGGGATTTTTTTGCTCCGAGGCCAACCTTATAATCTCCGACATTTAGAATCCTTTGTGTAATTGACTCAAATCCCCCCATATTATAAAATAATTTACTATTTATTTTTAAGAGGACTGAAGATGTTTAAAATTCTTGAGAAAAAACAGCTTTCTGCCGGTGTATTCTATATGAAGGTTACTGCTCCTGAAATTGCACGCAACCGCAAGGCAGGACAGTTTGTTATCGTTCAGGTTGATCTGGACTTTGGTGAGCGCATTCCGCTTACCATCGCAGATGCAAATGCCGAAGAGGGCTGGATTGCTCTCGTTTTTCAGGCTGTTGGTGCATCTACCTTGAAACTTTCATTGAAAGAGGCTGGAGAAGAACTTCCTGCTGTGCTCGGTCCTCTTGGAAATCCATCTAAAATCGAAAAATATGACCGCCCTGTACTTGTTGTTGGTGGTGGTTTTGGTGTCGCTCCATGTTACCCAATCGTTCAGGCTCACAAGGCTATTGGTAACAAGGTAATTATGGTTATCTGTGCCCGCAATAAAGACCTTCTTATTTATGTTGATGAAATGAAGGCTCTTGCAGATGAAGTTATCATTATGACTGATGATGGTTCTGCCGGCCGCCAGGGTGTATCAACTGTTCCTGTAAAGGAAATGTGCGAAAGCCAGTGCCCACCTGCTGAGGTTATCGCAATCGGACCTCCAATCATGATGAAGTTCTGTGCTGCTACTACTAAAGAGTACGGTGTTAAGACAACAGTTTCTTTGAATACAATCATGATTGACGGTACCGGAATGTGCGGCGGCTGTCGTGTATCTGTTGGCGGAGAAACAAAGTTCGTTTGTGTAGACGGTCCAGAGTTCGATGCTCACATTGTAGACTGGGACAACATGATGATGCGTATGAAGTCTTTCAAGCCACGCGAGCAGGAAGATTTCCACAAGTGCAAGATTGGTTTAGGTATTGAGAAGTAGACGTCCGGTGGTTTCGATACACCGCTTCGCGGCACTCAACCACCGGTGACTGAGTAGTCCGTGACACTTGACCACCGGTGATTGAGTAGGCCGAAGGCCGTATCGAAATCATCATCAGGAGATTATTATGATTAACGTACAAGAAGAATTAAATAAAATAAACGATTTGATTAAGGCTAACGGTAAGCTCACTGCTAAAGACCGCAACGCCATTCCACAGATGGAAATGCCTACCCGTGATCCAAAGGTTCGCGCCCGCCAGATGGACGAGGTTGCTCTTGGTTTCAGCAAGGAACAGGCTATCGTAGAAGCTAACCGCTGTCTTCAGTGTGGTAAACCTTTCTGTATGGAAGGCTGCCCTGTAAACATCGATATTCCGGGCTTTATCCGCGAAATCGCTAACGAAAACTTTAAGGCCGCTGTTGATACAATCAAAAAGACAAGCCTTCTGCCAGCAATCTGTGGACGAGTTTGTCCTCAGGAAAAGCAGTGCCAGGGTAAGTGTACAGTTGGTAAGGTTTGGAAGAACCCTGAAAAGGCTGTTTCTATCGGCCGTCTGGAACGCTTTGTTGCAGACTGGGAGCGTGAAAACAATCAGGTTACAATGCCTGAAGTTGCTCCAGCTACAGGAAAGAAGGTTGCAGTTATCGGTTCTGGTCCTGCAGGTCTTACAGTTGCTGCAGACTGTGCACGTGCCGGTCACGAAGTTACTGTATTCGAAGCCTTCCACAAGTGTGGTGGTGTAATGATGTACGGTATTCCTGAATTCCGTCTTCCAAAGAAAATCGTTCAGGACGAAATTGAAAATCTTAAGAAAATCGGCGTAAAGTTTGAAACAAACTTCCTTGTTGGCCGCACAGATACTCTGGATCAGCTCCTTACAGAAAAGGGCTTTGATGCCGCTTTCGTTGGAACCGGTGCTGGTCTTCCAAAGTTCCTGAACATCCCTGGAGAAAACCTCATTGGTGTATTCTCTGCAAACGAATATCTTACCCGTGCAAACCTTATGAAGGGTTACGATAAAGATCACGCTGCAACTCCAATTTACGAAGCAAAGCACGTAGTTGTTTGTGGTGCCGGAAACGTTGCAATGGATGCTGCCCGCATGGCCTTCCGCCTTGGAGCAGAAACTGTTGATGTTGTTTACCGCCGTACAAGAAACGAAATGCCAGCCCGTCTCGAAGAGATTGGCCACGCAGAAGAAGAAGGCGTAAACTTCCGCTTCCTCGAAAACCCAGTAGAAGTACTCGGCAATGAAGAAGGCAAGGTTGTAGGCGTACGCTGTCTCAGCTATGAACTCGGTGAACCAGATGAATCAGGCCGCCGCTCTCCAGTGCCTATCCCAGGCTCAGAGCACGATGTTCCTTGTGATGCAATGATCGTTGCTCTCGGAAACGGTTCAAATCCACTCCTCGTAAGCACAACCCCAGGCCTCGACGCCGACAAGCGTGGCCACATCCTCGTAGACGAAAAGCAGGCCACCCACCACGCAAAGGTATGGGCCGGCGGAGACATCGTCCTCGGTGCCGCTACAGTAATCCTCGCTATGGGCGAAGGCCGCAAAGCTGCTGCAGGTATCAACGAGTATCTCGCGAAATAACAGTCCGGTGGTTGAGCCTGTCGAAACCACCGCAACTACATCCGTCATTGCGAGGTAAGCACGCGTAGCGTGCGACGCGAAGCAATCCATAATACAAATGTCATTCCCCGGTGGTTCCTGAGCTTGTCGAAGGACTTGTCCGGGGAATATTTTTTTAACATTAAATTCAAATTTTACTTGAATTCCTAACAAAATATGTTATTTTACCATATCGGCAAAAATATAAAAATTTGCCGATATGGTAAATTATGACAGAAGATCAGATTGTGGAAATTACTGATAAAGCAGATATGATAGTAAATTATTACGCCTTCACAAAACAAGATGAAATAATCCGAATTCTAAATTTACGAAATCCTGAACATGCAATGGTAATTTCCAAAGATGGAACTTTACTTGAAACAAATATGAACGAAATAGAACAGGTAATAGTTCAAAATATATGGAAAAAAGATGCTGATTTTATGGAGTAATAGGAAACTACTTAGCCTTTTCCATAGTCTCTGCAAACGAAACTAGAAGGTCTTTGTCGTGATCTGATAGTTTCGAAAAATGCTTAAGTAAGTTTCTTGTTTTTTCATTATAAATATCAGCTTCACTATTTTGGAGAGTACGAGAATCCTTTTCCCCTGTTACAAGATATTCTACGGTGACTCCAAGAACTCTTGCGATACGTACAGCTACTTCTGCAGAAGGCATACAAGCTTCGGAACCGACATAACTGTCTATAGTTCTTTTGCTTATTCCAGCCATAGAAGCAACTTCCTTATCAAGAAAGCCGCAATAATCTATCTGTTCACGCAGTCGATCCCTAAACGTCATATATCAATAATAACATTATTTTGTTGTTGAAAAATTTGCTAATACGATAATATAGTGATACAATGATATATAAAATACTAAAATAATGTGATTTTTGTATAAGATATGAATCACATTATTTTCTTCTACTGGAGGTAAAATTATGAGTTCTATTATTGTGTATTCTGCAAATAAGGACGAAGGAAAGTCTACAACTTTAAATATACTTATTAATTTGCTTACAGAAGTTGCAGATTTCATAGAAATTTATCGTGAATCAGATGTGGATAGTTGTGCCTGGTTTAAAATTAATGAGAAATACATATATGTCGGAACAGAAGGCGATGAGTCAAAAACTGTTAAAAATAATATTAAGTTTACAGATGCGTATGATTGTTTTATAGGAGTTGTTGCTTCAAGAAAGATTGGAGGTACGGCAGAAGTTATAAGAAATTCAAAAAATGCGAAAAAGCTATTGAAAGAAGATTTAGAAAGTAAACTCCCAAAGAAAATGAATAACAATGCAAAAAATAGAGTAATTGCAGCAAAACTATTCCATGAAATCTTTAATCTCACACTTTCTGAAGTTACAGAAGGAAAAATATTTGATGATTAAGCAATTTTTTAATTTAAGGAGACGCATTATGAAAAAAATTATTTTTCTTATTATTTGTTGTGTGTTTTTATTTTTGGGATGCGGGCAACCGACAGAAACATTACCCGATACAGAAACTGTTACTTCAGCCACTCCGACATCACCAGAAACACCTAGTAATCCGCCGGTAACAACACCCCCGGAGACTCCAAGTAATCCACCAGAAACGCCATCTACAGATACTCCTGCAACAGATGAAGGTGAAGGTGCTAATACTGCAGGAGAAAACACAGGAACAGAAAATACAGATAATGGGCAGGGAACGGGAGAAAATAATACTGGAAATACAGGACAAGGAGAGACTACAACTGAACTTACTGAACCTGAATTTGAAAGACCTATAGTTGAGTTTGCAGACGGTTCTGTTTCGACTTGTGATTATGATTATCGATTTGGATTTAACGTGTCAAATTATAATGCATGGAGAGATACAGGAGATGCTGATTGGAGTAATATAAGGGTTTTTTACACGATTGATGGCTCAGAACCACAGGTGAGGTATGGTATGCAAACTGGAAATATAAATACGTTCCAAGCACAACGTGGTAATAATTGTAATTTCGAGGATAGACGTAGCTTTGATAGTGTAACTGTAAAAGCTATTGCTTGCTATGTTCATTATGGGGCTAACAATCAGCGTACTGTTTATACAAGTGATATAATCGAAAAAACATATACTTTCAACCAATATAATATTACCTATGTTTCTGATTTACCATATAGTAATCTACCTTCTAATAGAACAAAGAAGAAAGGTCTCTATGAGTTTGGAAATATTGGTAGATATTATCCAGATGTACGTGGTTATTGGTTCAGCCATTTTGAAGTAAACGGTACTAGATATGAATTGAATGATTCATTTACAGTAAATGAAGACATTACTATTAAGTATTGTTGGAAAGAATGGACTTATCCTTGGTATGATGAATCAGACGTTCCTAGTGGATATACAAAAATCACTTGTCAGCCTTATGAATACGATGATATAAATTATAGTAATTATCTCGCATATAGAGTAACTTACAATAACTATATTTATACATTTGTGATTGAAAAATCTAGTGTTCAGAAGAAACGAGCAAATGGAAATGATTATGTATATGCTTCTGGAAGTTTGATTAAAAATGCTCTCGGAAATAATGGTACATTAGGTAGACAGTTGGCAAGTTATGGATTCTCATATGGTGTGGAACCTAGAGAACCTACTAAAGCTAAAGTTTATGGATATTCTAGTTCAAGTCAGAAAGTGTTCTTTACAATGTATACTAATCTGAATGAGAACGACTACAATTCTATGCCAACTGAAATCTATGTAAATCTTTCAGATTTGAGAAATATTAATTTCTAAATAATTATGACAATTAAAAATTCTGGCAAAAGTTTGCCAGGATTTTTTAATCTGTACAATAATTGTCTTTTCGTTTAGATTTCAGTATATTAAAACTGTAAAGCATTCCGTGCAGAAGACCACTTCCAACGAACAAATTGCATTTATTAGTATGCATGTGATTATTAGATTGCCGTGTTGAGCACGGCAATGACAGTTTTTTATCTTCGTTTTTTCTTTACCATAATTCAGGCCGGGGGTTGGACAGGCGCTGAAAAACTAATTACTCATGAGGGAAAGGTATGGAAAAATCTCAAAACAATCTCAAACTATTTGAAAACAAAAAGATTCGCTATGTCTGGAATGCCGAGGAAGAAGAATGGTATTTTTCAGTTGTGGATATTGTCGAAGTTCTGACAGAAAGTCAGAATCCAAGACGTTATTGGAGCGATTTAAAAATCAAACTAACGAAAGAAGGTAGCGAACTGTACGATAAAATCGTACAGTTGAAGTTGATTGCCCCTGATGGAAAATTAAGGGAAACAGACGTCCTTTCAACTAAAAATGTTCTTCGTTTAATTCAATCTATTCCATCTCCTAAAGCAGAACCATTCAAGATGTGGCTTGCTGAAGTTGGTAATGAAGTTTTGAATGAATCAGTGGATCCGGAGCTTTCAATAGACAGGGCAATTCAGAATTACAGAAAACTTGGCTATAGTGAAGGCTGGATTAATCAGAGAATAAAGGCTATAGAAGTTCGAAAGGCTCTTACTGATGAATGGGATAAATCCGGTGTAAAGAAGGGAAAAGAATATGCCCTTCTTACTGATTTAATGTATAAAACCTGGGCAGGAATGTCTTCAAAAGACTACAAGGAATTTAAAGGGCTCAAGAAAGAAAATTTACGCGATAATATGACAAACATAGAACTCATTCTGAATATGCTTGCAGAAGCTTCAGCTACGGAGATTTCTCAGAATGAAAATCCAGCAAGTTTGTCAGAAAGTGCACAAATAGCGGTATCTGGCGCAGAGGTAGCTCTTGATGCGAGAAAATCTCTTGAAAAACGTGGTGGTAAAACTATTTCGTCCCAAAATGCAAAGGAAATCGGAACTAAAGAATCTTTGATAGAAGGAGAGAAAGAGTTCTAATTACCGGAAGTCGGAAAAATTTAAGCCTCCGAAAGATTCGAAGGCTTGAGTGACGCGGCTGAAAAAGACAGCGAACAGGGCAACTAAGACACCTCACGTCGATGGTTTTAGTATAACAGACGAAATTAAAAAGTCAAGATTCGGGACACACTGCGTTCCGAATCAAATAGTCATAAACCCGTCCGCAAAATTCACCGATAATCAGAATATGGCACAGAAAAAAAATAGCAAAAAGAAAAATACTACTATGTTTACGGTGGCTTGTGTTTTGTTGGGGCTGCTGATTATTTTAATTATTTTTCTGGTAAAGAAAGATCAGATTTTTACAAATCTTAAGGAAACAGCCTTTTTTGACAGGGTTTTTGGTACAACTCCTACTGTAATCGAAAATCATGAGCCGGCTGAAACTAAGAAAACAGAAACTATTCCTCTTAAAAATGATGAGGTTACTATAAAAATTGAGACAGAAGATGCTACTGCGCCTGTTAAACCAGTTGAATCTGATAATGAGATGTTTTCGAGCACTTCGACAGACTCAGGAACTGCAACTACAGGGAATAGCAGTTCAATCAGCAGTCAGAAACAAAATGAGAAAGAAAAAACAACAGCCGTTTCAGAGAAAAAGCCGGAAGAGCCAAAAAAAGAAGCTGCTAAGCCTGCAAATACCGAACTTCAGCTCTGTTTTGTAAATATTGATGGGGATGGTTCTGTTGTGCGTCAGGTGGTAAAACGTAAGGTTTCTAAGAGTGATTCACCGCTCACTGCAGCTATAAATCTGCTTTTAAAGGGACCTGATACAACTATTTCTGCCGAGCGCAATTTAATGAGCCTAATTCCGGCAGACACAAAATTGCTTAGTGCAAAGGTGCAGGGCGGTGTTGCTTATCTGAACTTTAACGAAGCTTTTGAAATCAATACTTATGGCGTTGAAGGCTATATCCATCAGCTGGAGCAGATTGTCTATACTGCTACAGCCTTTTCAACGGTAAACAGCGTACAGTTCCTTATAGAAGGCGAAAAACATGATTATTTAGGAAGTGAAGGACAATGGATAGGTTCTCCATTGTCGAGAAGTTCGTTTTAATTTGATAAGATATTAAATTCGTACGGAAAAAAGAACTGGATGGCTGACTTACAAAAACACTTTGTGGTGCACTGCAAGGAGCTTGACTCCTTGTCAGTGTAGTCACAACCGCGTTTTTGTGAGGCAGACAGCCGGTTCTTTTTTATTTATATGATCTGATAATCTTATCAAAATAAGACGGTGATTTGAGATATGCTGTCTGATATGTCGAAATCGAAAAATAATCAAAGCCGCCGTCTTTATTTCTTGTTAAAATCTTTATGATATTTACAGTTGTGTTGCTTTCCGGGAAGTAAGATGTACTTACCAGCTTGTAACTGTCTTTTGCCTGTGTATAAGTAATCTCACAATTCTGGAAGTCTGTATATGAACCTTCTGTGCTTTCGAGCAGCTTTCTCTGAACATACAAATCATTTAAGGTTTTATTTTCAGAAACCTTTGGAAGGACAGACATTGTTATAAGAGAGTCATTTCCAAGTGTCCAGAAGTTTTCCATTTTCTGTTCCCAGTTTTCATCTAATGTTACAGAGTGGTTTTCGAATTTACAAACCAGTGGCTTAGCTGTTTTTTTTGTTTTTTTTTGAACATCTGATTTTAAGGTTTTGATTCCACTGAAACCTTCAAATGTTTTATCTTCGCTTGATTTGATTGTTCCAATAGATACACAGTCAAAAACTTTTTCACCTTTATCGTTCGCAATGCTTCTGATATTGAAAAGAGGAATGCGTGCGTCGAAAGTAATAGCAACTTTGCCTCCAAACTGGGCGTAATCCTGGTCTAAAGTGACTTTGTTTGATTCAACAGTATCGGCTGAAATACGTCGTGCAGAAAACTCATAAAGAATATCATGGAGATAGTTTACAATATCTACATCATCTGAATCAGGGATAATTGTAGAAACAATTTTCTCGCCAGTCATAGTCCATACATCAGCTTTTGGATCTACTGTAATGAGAATAGAAATATCCTTTTTGGGAAGTTTTTCAACTTCATCTTGTGGCGCAATATAGCGGATTTGAATTGTAGAATTATCATAACCAAGAATTCCGATATAACTTTCGCGGGTAAAAGAAGTATCGCGGTAGTAAACATATTCGCCAGCGCTGTCGGGAATAAATGCTGTAAAGCCGGGAAGTGCAAAGCTGGCAGTAGTTATGATGATTGATGTTATGATTGATAGGATTAGTTTTTTCATTTGGGGATCCTGAATACGGTGGTTTCGATACGACGCTATGCGTCACTCAACCACCGGAAAGTCTCAGATGTCTCGGTGGTTGAGTGCTTCGCGAAGCGAAGTGTATCGAAACCACCGTTACGCAATCTAGGCGTTCAATTTTTTAAGTTCTTCTCTTACAATATCAGCTGCCTTCTTGGCAACCTCATCTGCAGGTACAAGAGTAGCTTCTGCATCTGTTCTCAGCTTCATCTCAACATTAGGAAGATTCTTGTCGCCGACTACGATGCGGATTGGGTAGCCGATAAGTTCTGAGTCTGTGAACTTTACGCCTGGGCGTTCGTTGCGGTCGTCGAGAATTACTTCGATGCCGTCAGCCTTCAAATCTTCATAAATCTTATCTGCAACTTCCTTCATCTTGTCCTTGTACTGGATTGGGATAACTGCTACCTGATATGGAGCTACAGTCATAGGCCAGATGATTCCCTTGTCGTCGTGGTGACCTTCGATGATAGAAGCGAGTGTACGGTCAACACCAATACCATAACAACCCATAAGAGGTGTTACAGGCTTTCCGCTTTCACCAAGGTAAGTTACGTTCATTGACTTTGTATATTTTGTTCCAAGCTTAAAGATGTGTCCAAGCTCGTTACCTTTCTTCATGTAGAACTTGCCACCACATTCAGGACAAGCGTCGCCTTCTTTACAGGTGCGAACATCAAGAGTCATAAATGGAGTATAGTCGCGGCCTGGTTCAACGTGCTTAATGTGGAAGCCTGCTTTTCCGGCACCAGCGATACAGTCGTGCATATCTACAGTAGATTTATCTGCAATTACAGGAATCTTAATTCCAACAGGTCCAACAAAGCCGTGTGGAGCACCGCTGTACTTCAATACGTCTTCGTCGCTAGCCAATTCAGCACCACTTGCCTTCAATTCTGCAGCAAGCTTTGTTTCGTTTACATCGAGGTCTCCGCGGATAAGTACGCAGAAGAAAGTTTCAGGAATATAAGTCTGTCCGCCTTCTGTAACAGTCTGGGCATTCTTATAGAACTCTGTTCCAGACAAATCAACGGCACAGTTGTAAACCTTGTAAATCAGCGCCTTAAGGAATGTAGTAGATTTTTCACCAAAGAACTTTTCCATATCCTCAATGCTGAATACGTTTGGAGTTGCAACTTCTTTAATTGCAAGGTCTGTTTTTTTCTGTGGCTGACCATTGCTGTCGAGCGGAGTTTCATCCTTACATGCTGCCTTTTCTACGTTTGCGGCATAATCACAGTTAGGACAGAGGAGAAGTGTATCGTCCCCAACTTCTGATTCAACCATGAACTCTTCTGAACCAGAACCACCCATAGAACCTGTGTCGGCCTTTACAGAAATTGTTGTAAGACCCATACGTTTAAAGATGCGGCGGTAAGCGGCTGCTACATTGTCGTAAGAAGCGTCCAAATCAGCTTGGTCTTTATCAAAAGAATAAGCATCCATCATGGTGAACTCGCGGCCACGCATTACGCCATAGCGCGGACGAATCTCATCGCGGTATTTTGTATTAATCTGATAGAGTGTGAAAGGAAGCTGCTTGTAAGAAGAAAGACCTTCGCGAACGATGGCTGTAAAAGCTTCCTCGGCAGTTGGAGAAACTACCATGTCCTGGCCCTGGCGGTTCTGAGCTGTGAGCATTTCGCCTGCCATTTTGTCCCAGCGTCCAGATTCCTTCCAAAGGTCACCGGGTACGATTACTGTAGGTTTGATTTCGAGAAGACCTGCGTTGTCGAGTTCTTCGCGGATAATTTTTTCAACTTTCATCAAAGAACGGAATCCGAATGGCATGTAAGCATAAAGTCCGTTTCCAAGTTTGCGGATAAGGCCGCTGCGCATCATAAGCTGATGGCTTGCAATAACTGCGTCGTTTGGAGCTTCACGCAGAGTAGAAATAATTGTTTTTGTAGCTTTCATAGCAATCTATTTTAATGAAAAATAGATTGTTAGTCGATACGGTGGTTGAGTGCCCGCGAAGCGGGTGTATCGAAACCACCTTATTTTTTTAGTACGCAGATAATTTTGTCTGAATCAGGAGTGTATGGAGTTCCTTTGTAGTCATTATAGAATTCGCATGAAGAGTATTTTACTTCCTTAGCATAAGAACGGATGGATTCCATACTGATAGGACAAATAAGTTCATCTTTTACTTCATCGATTACTTTGCCGCTCGCAGTAACAACATGCTGGAAAAGTTTATACTGCACAGAATCAGAATTCTTGATAACAGATGAATACAAAGTAGCGCGTTCAGCCTTTTTAGGAGGAAGCTCGATTTTTGTTTCAGAGAAATCATATTTTGAAAAATTCAGAATATCAAGGACAAGGTAACCGCCGTCTGAAAGAAGCATTTTAGAATCAAAAAGGAACTTTTTGATGAGGGTGCGGTCTTTCATAAAGATAATGCGGTAACAGAGACAAACGACAACATTAAAAAAGTTTTTACCAAGATAGCGGGCAATATCTGCCGGATTCAAATTGAATACATGGGCTGGGTTTTCCTTATTTGCCTGACGTGTATTTGCAATCTGAACAAACTCTGCAAAAGAATCTGTAAGAGTTACATCGTGTTTTTCCTGTAGCTTTTCCGAAAGTAATGCAGGCCCGCACTCTACGCTTAAAAATTTAGCCGGAGCCGTAAACTCATCTCCCATAGCCGAGAAAAACTCATACTGATTTGATTCAATGGGGAAAAAGTCTTCGTAATAATCTGTCCACTTCTTAATGTAAATCATAGTATTATATATTATAAAACATAATAGAAGAAATTCAAGTTTTTCGTGCCATCCAGACTTATTTACTTGTCATCGGTGATTTTCGATTGTAGGCTAGTTAATCTTCCAGCGGTTGCCGTCGCGGTAGAATCGTTTGGCGTTTACTTCAAGAAGGCGACCGTCATCTCCAAGCATCTTTACCATAGAGGTAAGAGGATTTACTTCTGTAATGCGGAAATCAGTTCCATCATAAGAAAGACGAACACCTTCGTTAGGAAGACTCTTGCGGGCTTCATTATACCAGTCGTATTCATAAGAAAGGCAACAAAGCAAGCGACCACACTGACCAGAAATCTTCATGGAATTAAGAGATAAATTCTGATCCTTAGCCATTTTGATGGAAACTGGGCGCAGCTTATCTGAAACTCCATGGCAGCAGAATGGTCTGCCACAAACTCCAAGACCTCCGGTAATACGTGATTCATCGCGCACACCAATCTGGCGCAGTTCAATTCTCATTTTAAAAACAGAAACCAGATCCTTTACCAGCTCGCGGAAGTCTACACGACTGTCTGAACTGAAGAAAAACAAAGCCTTCTGTTCATCAAAAAGAAAATGAGTTTCAACAAGCTTCATATCCAGCTTATGAAGAGCAACCTTTTCCTTAAAAATAGGGAAGGCATCTTTTTCTTTTTGAATCAGCTCTTCGCGACGTTTTAAGTCAGCTTCATTGGCTTTGCGGTCAATTGTAACAATATCAGATTGTTTTATTCCCACAGGCTTTTTAGAA
Source organism: uncultured Treponema sp. (assembly GCA_934699065.1). Lineage (GTDB taxonomy): Bacteria > Spirochaetota > Spirochaetia > Treponematales > Treponemataceae > Treponema_D. Next base: position 2,526 of record CAKUWD010000015.1, on the reverse strand, counting down.
ACCCCAAGCACTCTGGCCATATCCTTTCCATAGCGGGTAGGAACAACAACAAAGTCGCCGCCGTTTAGCTGCATTTTTTCATCAGGAGTTTTTGCATAAATAGTTTCACTTGAATAATCAAGCTTAAGATGATAAAGCGGATAGTCGAAAACAAGATTTTCCGAGGCCGATTCATCAATATCTGTATCTTCGAGAGACGAAAGATTTTCGTTCTCATCATCTATATCTGTTTCAAAAATATCACTCATAATAATTCAGTATACCTCACGATTTATGAAGACATCAAGTCTACGATAAGACCTTTTATTTCATTTACCTGTGCTAGAATTTTAAGATTGTTTGATTGGGCAGAAAGTGTTTCGCGTGCAAGTGCATCCAGCTTCTGATTGATTACTTCTATAGAAAAACGTGGTTTTGGTTTTGCCGGCGGAACCGAATAATCAGAAAAAACAAATAATCTTGATGGTTGGGCCTGTTTACCAGGTCTCTGTCGTTTCTGTTTTATGTTTACATCAAAATTATTGATTATTACAAAGCGGATAAACTGGCTGACGGCATTTTTGAAGTTATCAAGATTTTCCTGAGATTGTTCTTCAGAAAAATCATTACCTGCCATTGAAACAGCATCTGCCAGATAAACGGCAGCGTCATCAATCGACATTGCACGGACTTCTGGAGGAAGATTTAAACCTTCGGCAATAAACTGTGGTTCTACAATTTCATCGCCTTTGAGCAGTTTGCCAAAATCAAGTTTTTTAGAATTTCCTGCTTTACGTACTTCTTCTTTTTTTGTATTACGCTTTATTGCTTCGTTACTGGCATTTTGAACGCCTGAGTAGTAATAATTTGACCCAAGAGAATCGATTTCTGCCATTTACAGAATAACCTTTTCCTTAATTGCCTTAGACTGAAGATATTCGCCGGATGTTCTGCTGTATTCAGTATCTTCTTTAATAGAAATACAATGACCGTGAATAATCGCAGAACCATCAATCTGAACTTTATGAGAGAGAACATCGCCGATTACAGCTGCATCAGAAAGAATTTTTACACTTTCGGTTGCTTTAATGTTTCCTTTTATGATTCCACCGATTATTACAGATTTAGCGGTAAGGTCTCCACGGATTCTGGCATTTTCTCCAACAATAACATTTCCGTCAGTTTCAAGGCTTCCGTCAATATCACCATCGATACGAATAAAGCCGTTTACCTTCATGTTGCCGGAAATTGCAGAGCCTTTTCCGATTATAGTGTTTATGGAGATGTCATCTGTACGTAGAGCCATAAGAACCTATTTTGCAAAATTGATGTTGATATACTTAGCAGGATCAACTACATCAGAACCAATATGAACTTCGTAGTGAAGATGAGGACCGGTTGAAACACCAGTATTACCGATTGTTCCGATTGTCTGTCCCTGCCTTACTGTTTCACCTTTTTTAACACGGAAAGAATTAAGGTGTGCATAACGAGTATACATACCATGATTATGCTTAATGATGATGTAGTTTCCAAAACTGTTGTCGAAACCAACTGTTACAACCTGACCAGAAGCAGTCGCAAGAACAGCATCTCCTGAACGCCAGGTAGAGAAGTCCAGTCCCTTGTGAATATACCAGTTACCGTTGAGAGGGTGGATATTTGGACCAAAGGCCATAGAAATATGGTAATTAGGATTTTTTACCGGACAGATACTTGGAATCTCTGTAAAGAGGTTCTGTTGTGTCTTAAGCATTTTTCCGATTTCTTCAATTGGTTTTACAGCATCTTCAAGATAAGAGGTAAGTTCTTTTACTTCAGCAACTTCTTTGATAGAACCCTGTGTAACTTCTGTTGAACTGAAAAGGGCAGAAAGGTCGCCGTTTGATGCAGAAGTCTCAGAAGTATTTTTTACCTGGTCAATTCCCAAAAGTGAAAGACTCTGAGAAAGAGATGCCTGGAAACGTTTAGCTGCCTGAAAAAGGTTTGTGTTTTCGTCACGTAATTCATCAAGGCTTGCAAGTGTGGCGCGGTTCTGTTCTACAAGAGAAGAGATTTCCATATTTGCCGAAATAGAACGTCTATTATAATAGAAGAATGATGTGATTACGCCGATTGTTACAAGCACACCGAGGATAAGGGCAAAGACATTTGTCTGAAAGTTGATAACTTTGCTCTGAGAGTGAGGAACAATCATGATTGTAAGCTTACTGTCAAAAACTTTGAAAATACGTACAAAAAAGTTTCCTGCATTATGAAGGAATGCACCAAAACCATGAGAAACTTTTGAGGTAAACTGTTTTTCAAATTTTTTAATAGTCTTCTGTGTTTTTGACATATTCACAAAATTATACCATATATAAAGAAATAAAGTCAAACGACACTCATATTATCGGCAAAAATCCGTGAAAATATGATTATTGGCTACTCCCGCTGAAAAATCTCCAAGGCTGCGGGCGAGCTAGTTTTTGTGTTAACAATCCTGCGGTTTTTCTTCGAAAAATCCTCGGATTGTTTTCGATGGCTAAGCGCCAAAACTCCTCGATG
>CAKUWD010000014.1 GCA_934699065.1 uncultured Treponema sp. | reverse complement strand
CACCAGAATCGTGTTTAAGGTTATGATAATCAAAACGGATTGTATTCTTGATTTCATCCTTAATCTGATAGCCACCGTCTACCTTTGTAAAATACTTAGAAAGATAATTTTCAGGAACTCCGTCTACACGAGCATCCGGGTAGAAGCCCTGTTGTGCTGTCATGATTGACTTGAGCGAAATGTCCGAAGCAGTAATCTGGAAATTGAAATCTGGCGGACAAATCTCCTTCATAATCATAGCAATTGTGTAAGGCTCTTCGCCTGTTGAACAACCTGCACTCCAGATTTTGATTGTCCGGTCGCCAGTTGTTTTTTTATACTCAATCACATGCGGAATTACATAATTAACAAATGAATCAAAGTGCGGCTGATTTCTGAAAAAACGGGTAAGATTTGTAGTAACTGCATCCAGCATTATTTTCATTTCTTCCGGATCTTTAGAAATCAGGGCATAATACTCTTGTGGCGTATTCAAGTTCTTCTTGCGAAGCATTTCTTTTATACGGCTATCGAGAATCGATCTGTTTGTGGCCGAAAAAGTGATTCCGCTTTCATCATATATTACTTTGCGGAACAATTCATAGTCGGCATCGCTAAGTACATCTAACATAAAGTTAATTATACACGATAGTTGGAGAAAAGTAAAAAAAAAATTTTATTTCATACTATAAAAAGTAAGCAAAAAAATCTGATGGACTCCCACGGAAACTGGATACGAACATGCTCGCTTTCCTTTTTTTGCGTAATAATCCTGCGGTTTTTGCAAGCAAAAATCCTCGGATTATTTTTATGGCTAAGCGCCAAAAAACTCAAGAGGCAGTTCGCATCCCGTTCCCGCTTCGTCCATCAGATTAAAGACCGAAATTCTTTATATTATACAGTTTCTTTTCTCTAACTATCGTTTATCTTTGAATACGTCCCGAACCGTTGCCGGCAGCAAGTTTTTCTACTTCGTCTACACTTACCATGTTGTAGTCGCCTTCAATTGTATGCTTGAGACAGCTTGCTGCAACTGCGAATTCTACGGCATCCTGTGTTGATTTACCGTTGAGCAGAGCGTAAATGAGTCCGCCACCGAAGCTGTCACCGCCACCAACACGGTCTACGATGTACATTTCGTATTCCTTGCTGAAACAGTAGTCTTTTCCATCATAAAGAAGGGCTGCCCAATTGTTGCGGTTTGCATTGATAGAAGTACGGAGGGTAATTGCAACTTTTTTGAAACCGAACTTGTCTGCAAGCTGTTTTGCAACTGATTTGTAGCCTTCCTTGTTGAGTTTTCCGCCTGTGATATCTGTATTTTCTGCTTCGATTCCGAATACGTCTTTTGCATCTTCCTCGTTAGAAATACAAACGTCTACGTACTTACAGATTTCTGTCATAGCTTCGCGAGCCTGTTCACGAGTCCAGAGCTTGCCGCGGTAGTTGAGGTCGCAGCTAACTGTAGCACCGGCAGCTTTTGCAGCCTTACATGCTTCAATACAAATCTGAACCATGTTTCCGCCCAGAGCCGGAGTAATTCCTGTAAGGTGGAACCATTTACAATCCTTAAAAATCTCAGGCCAGTTGAAGTCTTCCGGCTTTGCTTCTGCAATAGAAGAGTGAGCACGGTCGTAAATACACTTTGAACCGCGCTGACTTGCTCCGCGCTCGTTATAGTAAATACCTACACGGTCGCCGCCACGAACAATGTAAGATGTATTTACACCATAGCGGCGAAGGCTGTTGATTGCAGCCTGACCAATTTCGTGCTTTGGAAGCTTTGTTACGTAATAAGCGTCGAGACCATAGTTTGCAAGAGAAACTGCAACGTTAGCCTCACCGCCTCCAAATGTAGAAGTCATTTTATCAACCTGAACAAAACGGAAATATCCTTCAGGTTCCAGTCTAAGCATTATTTCACCGAATGTTACTACTTTCATGTTTTATCTCCTTGTTTAGCTAAAAGCTATTAGCTACTAGCTATTAGCTATTAGCTGCTAACCGCTAACAGCTAAAAGCTTCTATCCTCTGATTTCCTTTACAATTCCCGCAGCTTCGCGAGTGAGTCTCTCAATTTCATCGAAAGCACCGGCGTTGATTAAATCGCCCTTCACCATCCAGCTGCCGCCGCAGGCAAGAATCTTGTCGCAGGCAAGGTAGTCGCGAACGTTTGTTGCGTTGATTCCACCGGTCGGCATGAACTTCATCATTGTGTATGGAGCGCTCATTGCCTTAATCATTTTAAGACCGCCGGCATTTTCTGCAGGGAAGAACTTTACAACATCAAGACCAAAACCGAGTGCAACCTCGAGCTCTGTTGGAGTCATAATACCAGGTGTGATTGGATAGCCCTTTTTGAGACAGTATTCAACAACCTTAGGATTAAGACCAGGGCTTACAATAAACTTTGCTCCAGCACCGATTGCGCGGTCAACCTGTTCTGTTGTAAGTACTGTACCGGCTCCCACAAACATATCAGGGAATTTCTTAGAAATAGCACGGATACTTTCTTCTGCAGCATCTGTACGGAAAGTAACCTCTGCACAAGGAAGGCCACCCTTAATAAGGGCTTCAGCGAGCGGCTCAGCATCGCTTACCTTATTCAAAACAACGACTGGTACAATTCCTGTCGCGCCAATCTGCTTTAATGTATCATTCATATATGCCTCTTTTTATTATGTAACATACTAGTATTTTAGTTTTACAATATTTTATCACTTCTTATTTTATTTGTCATCAATTTATTTTATAATTTTAACAGTTTGTTATTTCAAGAAAAAATCAACTGCATTCTGATAACAAATATTCTGAACCAGTTTACCCAATGCTTCTTCGTGCCATGGGAACTCGCCATTTTCTACGAGGCCGCCGACAAAATTGCAGAGAATGCGGCGGAAGTATTCATGGCGAGGGTATGACAGGAAACTGCGGCTGTCTGTGAGCATACCAACGTAAGAACCAAGCGGAGCTGTTCGGGAATACACACGAATCTGTTCTTCAATTCCATCTTTATGATCATTGAACCACCAGGCAGGACCAAACTGACAATTACGGAAGTTTGCAGCCATTGTTGCAAGAGCTTCGTTATCTTTTGGATTAAGATTATAGAGGATTGTACGGGCAGCTGGCTCAGCACTGTAAATTGCATTAAGAACTGCACTAAGCTGCTGGGCAAAATTGAAATCGTTCAGGCTGTCTTCGCCGATATTTTTTCCTGCCAGATTGAACATTGCTGCATTGTTATCGCGAAGGGCTCCAATGTGAATCTGCATTACAAAGCCTTTTTGTGCATAAAGCTTTCCCAATTCTATCAAAACCCAGCCCTTATATTTAGCCAATTCATCAGGGCGGAGTTTTTTACCAATCCAGGCTTTCTCAAAAATATAGTTTACATCATCGTAGTTTGTAGGAAGATAGAAATCATTTTCAAGAGAATGATCACTGACAACTGAACCATTCTGCTTAAAAAAGTCCATGCGGCGGCCAAGGGCTTCAATCATATCTGCAAGAGATTTAAACTGAGTGCCATCCATTTGCTGCAGGCGGCTGATATATTCAGGGAAGGCAGGACTTTCTGCACTAAGAGCAAGGTCCGGACGGAAAGACGGGCGAACCTTGAGCCCTGCGGTGGTTTCGACAGGCTCAACCACCGTATTCTCTGCTATTTTCTTATGCCATTCAAGACTGTCGAGCGGATCATCTGTTGTGCAGAGTTCACGAACGCCAAGCTTCTGAAGAAGGCCTCGAGGTGCATAGTCCGGTTTGGCGAGAAGTGCGTTACATTTGTCCCAAACTTCGCGGGCATTTGCTTCTGTAACAGCTTCTGTGATTCCAAAATAGCGGGCCAGTTCAAGATGACTCCAGTGGTAAAGCGGATTTCCCGGACAAAGCTGAAGTGTACGTACAAAGGCAAGATAGCGTTCATAATCTGCCGAAGCAACTGCGGCAGCACCACCACGCTCCTCATCTGATTTTACACTTCCATCTTTGCGGATGTGTCCGGTTATAAGATTTTCATCTACGCCGGCAGCACGCATTGCTCGCCACTTGTAATGATCATGGTCGAGCCAGGCGTTTGCAAGATTTCCGAGAGGTTTATTCTCAAAAATCTCCTGTGGGCTTAAGTGATTATGAAAATCAAATATAGGCTGATTTTCTGCATATTTGTGGTATAGAGTTTTTGCAGCTTGACTCTGCAAAATAAAATCATCATCTAGAAACGCTTTCATATTTTTATCCTCGTATTCTAGTATACCACAAACAGTACTTCTATGCAAAGAATTTACTTTGTCTTTTCCGTCTATTCCAGAATGTGTCCAATATGACGTTTTTCAAAAAACATATCTTTATTTGTAAGCACAATGATTACAGCAGCAATTAAAACATAGAATGATTCAATGCATTTTGTTGGCTGTGTCATTGCAATTTTTTCCTGCATTGCATTTACAAAAAGATGGAAAAGAATACTTGCAAGCATGCTTCTTCCATTTTTTACATAAACCCAGGTTGTAATAAATCCCATTGGAATTATTGAGACCATAAAGTTTATCATAAACCATGGATTCATCTGGCGGATTGCAATGTGATAAGTTCCAGGAATCCAGAAAAGCGGAAGGTGCCACAGTGCCCATATAAAGCCAAAAATGATTGATTCCTTAAACCAGGAATGATACTCGGCAATTGAGTCTTCACCGTAACCGCGCCAGCCAACTTCTTCAAGAATTGCAGCAAGACAGATTGTTGCAAAAGCAGAGAAAATTCCCGGGCCATCGAAGGTAAAGCCTTCTATAAATGAAAACTGTTCAAGAGAACCGCCAAACAAAACTGATGTCAGTATTGAACAACAGATAATTACGAGCATAATTAAAAAGCCGCCTATTATGTACTGGGGCTTTAGTTTCCAAAAGTTGAAGATCTTTCTTCTGAAATCTTTTTTAAGTTTTTTACTCTTTGAAGTGAATACTGTAATAATTGCAATAGTTGCCGGGCTTATAAGGCCTAACACCATTCCAATTGAACAGGTTAAACCTTCATTAAAAAGAATTGCAAAGAGCCAGAAGGCCCATGTAAAAATAAAAACAAGTGCGTAAAAACGCTTTGGTCTGTATATATATTTTGTTTGTTCCATAATAAATCTCCAATAAAAGTATTGTCATGCTGAACTTGTTTCGGAATGACGTTTATAGTATTTGTGACTCTGCCTTCCAGCCGTTGAGTTCTACTATCAAATCAACTGGCTCTGACGGATCATCTTTCTCTCGTTTTCCAAGAAGTATCTTTCCGTTTGAATCTACAAAGCGTGTAAAGCGGCCGGCATTTTTAAGATAATAATTCTGACCTGCTGCAAACTTTACTTTTGAAATTGCATGAAAATGATTCAAGTCTATCTTTCCTTTTACGTCTTTTACTTCCAGGTTTACATTCGAATTTGTATTGAATTCAATGTGCCCCGTGGCATTTGTAACAAACGCATTTTTAATCTTTCCGTCAAACTCAATTGAATCAAAAGAGATGTCACGGATTTTAAGATTTTCAAGTTCAGAAGAAAGCTCTATATCTGCAACAAACTTTTGAGGAATGCGCACGAGAATAAAAAGATTTTCTTCTGTGGAGAGTTCAGATAAATCGTTTGAATGTTTAACTATAACATCCATACGTCTTCTGCTTTCATTGATTTTTACCTTAACCTGCTGGGAAAGGTAACTCAGCTTGTTAGAAGCAGCTATCACCTGAATCTTTTCATCTTTTGTTTTTTCGATGATAACCTCATGTGCAACTCCAACCCTTAAATCAATTTTCTTAGGGCTGTCCAGGTCGTATTCTGTGCGGCTTTCATAAAGAAATTCATTCTTTGAAATCAGGCTTTTTTCTTCACTTAAAAGTGAATCGAGTGACTCATTAAAAAGAGCTGAAATTGCTATCAGGTTTTCAATATCAGGAATACCATTACCGCTTTCCCACTTTGTGATTGCCTGTCGGCTCACATAAAGTTTTTCGGCAAGCCCTTCCTGTGAAATACCTTTTTGCTTTCTCAACTCTTTAAGCTTTTCTGCAAATGTCATTTCATCCTCCAAAATAAGGCCGTTGGGGTTGTAGTTATTTCTTATTTCCCGCAGCCTTGTAAGCGAATATTAAAGCCTCACCCAAAATTATAACAGAAACTTTACATTACAAACATGAAAATTTATGCTACTTATCGTATCATTTACGTAGCAATAGCCGAATTTACGCTGTATAATCGAGTTATGAAATCATTTTACTCAAAACAGTTTCTGACTTTTATCCGGATTGCCTCTTGTATTTTTATTGCCATTCTTTTTTATCTTACCGGCCATGCTGTATATGATGTTTTTTTCGTTAAGGATTATGGTTGTATTTTCGGGCTTATCTGCGGCCCTCTTAGTATTTTGATTTTATTTTTTGTTGTGCTCAGACCTGAAAGGCTGGCCCTATTTGTTCCTCCTCTGATTCTTTATTCTTTATCGAACGCCATAGGTAATGCGAACCCGGACTTCCCTATTGTTTTTCTTGAGCTTGCCATTGTACTTTTGTGGGTACGAGGATTTTTTAATTGTCATAAGGCTATCAAAATTACCGGCCTAATTTTACTTTATCTGATTACTATTTTATTTTATCTGCGTTCCGGCTGGGCTTTTTTTTCAAAGCAGCTTCTAGATATTCTTCAGATTCTTTTGATTTCTTTCTGTATCATATTTATTATTTATGAATACATGAAAACACAGGCGCAGACAGTTACAGATAAAATTTTGAATATTGCTGATTATCCTGAAACAACCGAGCGTGATGCAAAGTGGCTTAATCTTATACAGCAAGGCGTTAAATACGAAGCGATCGCCATCGACTATGAACTGACTCTTGGCACTGTGCAAAACAGGCTCAACAAAATCTATCACATACTCGAAACCGGCGACCGCATCGGATTTCTTTCAATTTATGCTAACGCTAAAATCATTTACCAAAAATAATTTTCTGCTTAGTTCTTTACATAAAACGATGTGTCCAGCTTAAAGCAAGGCGTTTGAAAAACCATTCACGTCCTGTTTTCTGTGTATACAACATATCTGTATTATTATTGATTTTTGTTGCAAAACTTCTGCGGCTTGAAAAATCAATCAAAAATGTTACATTATCTTTTTCGCTGAAACATAACTGAAATACAGGACTTATAGAAATCTCAGCAAAATCACCATCGAAAGTTTTATCAAACTCGCCGTAAACTGTTCCATCATAATATCCCACACACTTTGTCATAACACCAGCAAGCTTTAAGGCTATCGGCATCTGATATGCTATAATTCCCTGAGCTTCATAAGCCAGACCACAGGCTTTATATTTTGAACACTGCCATTCAAAGTAGTACAGGCTTCTACGCCGCTGTAAGGTCCGACTATCTTAGAGAAATGATCTCCTCCTGGAATTACCTCACTTGCAGGATAATATGCAAAATCTGTTGTAAGCGACAAGCTGAAAGGGTTCTTCTCCTCCTGTGCAAAAAGTGGTGATACCAGAATCATTAATGCTATAGCAGCAAACATTCCTGTTTTTATTTTTTTCATTTTCTTATCTCCTTATTAACTTAACGCATCGGATTATACCTGCGCCAAAACTACATATTGCAGATGTAACAATTATGATGTACAAATCTGTTACAAAAAGTCTTACGACCCAAAGCGGAGTATTAGCAAAAAGTTTTGTAGCAGACAGAAGAAGCAAAGGCCAGAGAATATAACCTATAATTCCGCAAATAATTTTCTTAACTGTAAATCCAGGTTTTGATTTTATTGCCTTATACAAAATAAGAATTGAAAGTCCAAGTAACAGGAAATATATCACATCATATATAATATGCATATGAAAATAAGTCTTATGATTTATTTTCTCAGGCTCTTCTTCATTCAAAATAGAAACAGTGTCAAAAATAACACCATTCATAATATCGTTCATTACAAGATAATCACTGGCATTTATCATAAAGCAGACGGCAATTTTTTTATCCGGAAGAATGTACTGAAAGGTAATTCCGTTTTCAACCTGACCACCGTGAAAAAGCATTAGCTGCCCCTTCCAGTTCATATAATTCCAGCCCATTCCGTAATAAACATCAAAGTGATTATTATCTTCGCTTACATTTTTATACCACATTTTCTGAATGCCTTCGGGACTTAAAATCTGAGCTAACTGATTTTCCGAATCGCCCGACTTCCCCTCGTTCAGATACATTCTTAGATATTTAGCGTGGTCGTGTGGTGTTACCGCAATATAACCTGCCGGCTCATGGAACCAGGATTTTTCTACAGGAAAAACAGCCGGCCCCCGCTTAAAAAATCCAAAGTAGTTGCGGTTACCAAGCAGCAGTTTTGGACTGTCTTTTACAGCCCAGGCATTGGCCCTTGAATCTGCCATGCCAAGCGGTGCAAAAAGGTTCTGCTGAATATAATCTTCATAAGACAGCCCGCTGACAGCCTCTATAATTTTTCCAAGCAAATCATAATTAACATTGGCATACTCATATTTTCCATACGTTTGTGTAATCTTTACATTGTGCAGTTTTGCATGTGTATCAAAACCACTTGTCTGATTTAAGAGTGCAAGAACTGTAACCGGCTTTAAAAATTTATAGTCTGGCAGATAAAGTGAAATATCAGCATCCAGAGAAACAAGTCCCTTCTCCACCAGCTGCATTATACAAAGAGCCGTATAAGACTTACTCATAGAGCCGATAAAAAACTGCTGGTCCAGACTCGAACACTGTCCGTATGCTTTTTCAAAAACTGTCTCTTTCGGATTAGTGATAAGGACTGCCATTCCCGGAATATGGTAAGCTTCTGCAACTTCTTCAAGGTAGCTTTCCATCTTCTGCAGGCAGTCATCTGCGCGAACCTCTGCGCAAAGCGACATCACCTCTGTAAGAGCCAACATCAACAATAAAAATAATTTCTTCATAAAAAAACCTCATGCCGCTTAGCATAAGGTTTTCTGAAAAAATCTCAATATAAATGTGAGATACCTAATATGTGTTTATGAGGTAGTTAACATGTCTTATAAGCTTTTAAGAACCTCACGCACAGCACCGTTTCCGGCATTAAGCTGTACAAAGTATGCTTTTACAGTATCAGCAAGTCCTGCTTCAAAGAGGTCTACGCCAAAGATTTCCTTGCGGCGAAGAAGTGAATCTATATCTGCGGTGGTTGAGCCTGTCGAAACCACGTACTTTCTGCACTCATCCAAAAGCGGATCAGGGCTGAGCTCAAAAGGCTTTCCGTCGTCGCCGATTCCTGTAAGATAGCGGAGCCAGAGAGCGAATACAAGAGGAAGAACCTTGAGATTTGCAAGACTGAGTTCTGGGCGTGCAAGATATCCCTTGATTGTCTCGCCAAAGCGGATGCTGAGCTTCTGCGAAGTATCACAGGCAATGCGCTGAGGAGTATCCGGCATAAATGGATTTGGAATACGGATATTTACAACCTCATCGATAAAGTCGCGAGGCTTAATGATTCCAGGATCAACTACAACAGGAAGTCCTTCTTCGTAGCCGAGGCGCTTTACAAGACGCAGCAAATCCTCGTCCTTCATTTCATCAGCAATAAGTGTGTAGCCGAGTAAGCAGCCGCTAACTGCAAGGAAGGTATGAAGAGGGTTCAGACAAGTACAAACCTTCATTTTTTCTACCTTGTCTACAGTTGCGCGGTCTGTAAAGTAAAGTCCTGCTTTTTCAAGTTCAGGGCGGCCATTAGGGAAGCTGTCTTCAATAACAAGATACTGACATTCCTCTGCGTTTACGAATGGAGCAACGTAAGTTTTCTTGCTTGTGATTACTGGCTCAAGCTGTTCGATGCCGTCATCTGCAAGAATCTTTTCGATTTTTGCGTCAGGACGTGGAGTGATTTTATCAATCATTGTCCAAGGGAAGCTCACCTTGCTGGCGTTGTTTACATAGTCGAGGAAGCCAGGCTTACATACACCGCGGTTTTCCCATTCTTTTGCAAACTCGTTTACAGCAGCATACAATTTATCGCCGTTGTGAGAGCAGTTATCCATGCTGACCATAGCAATTGGAAGCTCGCCGTTTACAAAGCGCTCGTGAAGAAGAGTTACAACCTTACCAATGTATGATTTTGGCAGAACAGGACCTGCTGCAAAATCATCTTCAACACCAGGCATAGAAACGCCTGCGGCATTTCGCAAAAGGTAGCCTTTTTCTGTAATTGTAAAAGTAACCATCTGAAGAGATGGAGAGCGGAAAATCTCAAGAAGACGTGCCCAGTCTTTTTCGTTTGCAGAATCAGCAGCAAGAGATTCCATAATAGAGCCGACAACAGTTTTTTCAACAGAGCCGCTAGACTTCAAAGTAACAAGAGCGCCGATGTTGTCGTGTGGACGGTACATCTTTTCGATGATTTCGTAGTCGTAACCTTCTGCTACAACAAGACCGCGGTCAAGAACTTTATCGTTCAAAAGGTTCTGAACAACGTTAGCCTGGAAGGCTCGGAAAATATTTCCTGCACCAAAATGAATCCAGAAAGGATTTGCTTTAGTTGCGGCTTCAACAGCAGCACGGTCAAATTTAGGAAGTGAGTAACCTTTAGACTCCCACTCCGCAGTATTTTTTATTCCTTCGATAGTTAATTTCATATAAATGCCTCGTAACTAGTATTCTAGCATATTAGCTGCAAAAAGGCAAATATATTACTAGATTGCCACGCACTTCGTGCTCGCAATGACAGTTTTTTGCTTCGTCATTGCGAGTAGCCGCAGGCGACGTGGCAATCAACTATATCACCAGCTCATCATCACTATCTGGAATCGCAACAACAATTTCGTCGTTTTCTTCAAGCTTTTTAACTATGCGGATAAATTCTTCCTGCGCCTCGAAAATATCTTTTTTGCGGACAGGCCCCATAAACTCCATATCCTCAAGCAGCATAGTTGCGGCGCGTTTAGACATATTTCGGGTAATCTTGTTAATAACTGTGTACTCTGCCCCCTTCAAGGCCTTAGCCAGAGTCGCATTATCTATTTCGCGCAGGCACTTTTGTATTGCCCTGTCATCAAGATAGACGATATCAGAAAAATACCAGAAAGAGCTTTTAATGATTCCGCGAAGTATATCCTTTCGTTCTGTAAGAAGACGGGCCTCTATATTGCGTCTGGAACTTTCATCAAGAGAAAGCAAAATATCATGTACAACACCAGAAGGAACAGAACCGCAGATATTATTTTTATACCAGTCTCCAATAAAGCGGTATAAATCGGCCTCGAAAGTGTACGAAATATTATCTTCTTCAGATTCACCAAAAGATGTATCTTTTAGAAGATTCGTTATTAATTCCTTAGTTTTTTCATTCTGCTTTTCGGCCTCTTCAAGGAAAAGTGAACGCAAAAGCTTCCGATCTTCTATAAGTTGCTTAATCTGAACCTCAGCATCTGAAGTTACTTTTTCAAAGATTTTTTTAACATCTGCCATAAAGAGCCTCCTTCGAAAATATTTTCTTATACCTAATCAAGCACCCAGCCGTCATCAATCATGGCCTGAATGCTTTCATATTCTGCAAGTACCTGATCACCGGGAACAGGCATGTAGTTTTTTGTAATCACATTAGAAATCGTAACCTTCCCACGATTTAGCCCGCTCACGATGCCATGAAAAGGCTCCTTATAATTTTTTACAACAGAAATCAAATCCAGCTTGTCGTAAGTGAGTTTCTGCAATTCCTTGCTCCAGTGTTTATCTGCCATTATTTGCCTCCTGTATATAACATAGAAAAAAAACTTCCGATGTTAAGTGTTTTTAATCTCTAATTCGACTAATTGCAGATTCCAGAACCTGAATATCATCTTTTGATACCGGCTCTTGGAAAACTGACTGTGAAAGCCATAATCCACTTTGTGGTATATTAGCAAGCAGATTCACCCCCTCATTTGCAGGCTGTTTATTATAAAACCACCACCATGAGAATGTAGAAATAAGTCGTGCTTCCAGATTTTTTCTTCTTGTCTTATCTTCCCTGTCAAAAACAGGTATTCCCAGAAACAAGAAATGCTCTTTCATGTATTCATCAACTTGTTTTCTTATTTCTGAAAAATCACTTTCGCTTGTTTCTTCATCATTCCATAATGACAAATATCTTTTCTGGGCATCATCTAATACTGAGGTTCCAAGCATACGCCTAAATATACTTAACTTTTTATTGCTACAATGCTTGTAAATTCGCTCATGAATATTTACAGATTCTCCTATTCTAACAACACGACCTTTTGAATAAGCATTCGTAACATCTTTTTTATCAAATACAATATAAATCCCAGCCTTTGATGTTATATTTTCACGAGACGTAAAGTCAAAAAAGTATTTGTCTTTAGAATTAAACAAAGAATACAGATTGTTTATTGATACATTGATAGATTTTTTATCATATCTTTCACACATTACAAACCTCGCACTTAAAGACCCATTTTTCTAACTTAAAAATATCCTGAATATCCATATTATTTACAAGCTTCCAGTTTCACAGGGATTCTGATTATTTCAACTTCTTTTCCAGTTTTTCTTTCGATATTAAAAAACACTGTATCTCCTGGATTCAATGCAATTGCTTCGTTAAAAATAATGATATTATACCTATTTCTATCTTTTGGTTTTGAATCCCATGATTGAGATAACACTCCAGGATAAAATAAGTTTTCATAAAAATTCTTATCAGAATCTGTATCATTATAAAAAATAGCATCCCCTTTTTTTATACCTGCTTTTTCAGCTGGACTATTTTTCTTTACAGTTTTAACTATATATTTATTTTCATCTTTAGACTTTAGCACTGATATTCCTAAATAAGCTGGAGATCCAATTTTATATGCCTTATCAGCATATGTATTATCAGTATCTTTACCATAGCCTAAATATGCCTCCCCATTTATATAGGAGAATTTTGCGCAATAAAATTTAATAAAGTCATGAAAATACTTATAATTTTGCGTATAACCGCCTGCAACATTATCAGAAAAAGCTAATAAATCCCAATACCAGGATAGATAAGGACCTGCTTCTGTATATTCTGTATAATTTGTAACTACTTTTCGCGTATTTAATGAAAACTCCTTTTGAAAAAGACTTGTTGTCAAAATTGGAATTTCAACATCTATAGTATTACTTTTAACTCCGTATTTTATAATTCGGTCTAACCGATCGTTTACGAAATATACTCTATCGACAGAAACAACAAGTGTATCTGTCGATTTTATATTATCGATTGGAACATCATAAAAAGTAATTAAGTGGTTTAAGTAATTTAATGAATTTCTTCCATCACCAGTTAATTTTTCATTTGTACAGGATTCAAACACTGGAATTGGATCATATTCATAGCCATTTCCATTGTTAAATGTATTTCTATATTGTCTACAAACCGTACTTAGAATATTGTTGTTTTCATCCCTTATAGATAGTTCGACATTAATAAGAGGCCTTTTTTTTATCCAAGAGTCTTCTTTTGCTAATTCATTCGTAAAATTCCATACCTCGTCTCCCCAGTTCTTGGCTTCTGGAATTAATTTTAGAGATTCGCTAATGTTATAAAGAACATCATATGTATCTTGCGAAAAATGCAAATCTCCATACAAAGAAAATGATTGCGTATTATTTTTATAATTAGCTTCCGTTAACTCTAAAGGAATAATCTTCTCATCATATATAAACAAAAATGGAGGTTCCTTTTCTATAGATTCAACAGTTTGTTTTAAGAGATTAATCCATTGATTTCTTAGAGCAATCTTATTTTCTGCATCTACACCAAAATTTCCTGATGAAATTTTACTTGAAGCAGAAGATATTCGTTTTGTAACTTCCTTCAATCTTGCATTACTAGCAGATGCCTGCATATAGTATGTCATAGCCTCTATATTCATTCCATTCTGTTCAGCTACAATACCTTTTGCAAGGCTCGTTTGTGCCGCAACCTGTTCAAGCTGCTTTTTAGTTTGCTGAGTAAGCGGAGACAGTTTTTTCTCGCTCACACCTACACTTTTTAATAGTTCATAAGCGGCAGCATGTATTACGCTTCCATCTTCAATCATTAACGAAGTTACATTAGCATTTGAATATGCCTTTCCAAAGGGCTTGCTTGTTGTTACATCAATGATTTTACAGTCCAAAGCCCAATTACTGCTTTTTTTCAAGATATTAACTATAACAAGATAATCTGAATCCACCAAAGTTGCATATTCAATCGAAGCGTTTTCATTTTCACCAATAAAAGCATTCGCTTCTTTTAAAGCCTGTTCTCCCATTATCTGTTCTGCAGCAGTTCTGTCTATTACAGTAAAGTCAGAAAAATTTTGAATATCACTTAAAAGTTGCCCCTGTACAAAAAGCGAAATCCATTTTTCAGTTTCTTCCACACCTAAAATTGTTGGAGGCGATACTGTAATTTTTTTTCCCGCGTTTTGTGCACAAAGATTTACAACAAGCATCAAAATAGAAATAACTAGAAAAATATTTTTTTTTGAAAATTTCATTATTCCCTCCTTTTTATTTAAAAATTTTCAACAAATCGTCTTTTGTATTATTAGTAAGTTTTTCATTAAACTCTTGCATTAACGAAAACTGAAGTTCATCAGCAAGTGAACGAACTGCTTTTGATTTTGCAATTTCAACATTCAAGCCTGAAGTATTTTTTTGCTGTTTTGAATATGAAAAAATTACAGCGTTTTTTCCATTAATAATAATTTCTATTGTTGGTTTTATTACATGAATTGAATTGAGAAAACTATCTTCAAGAAGAACTTTTGCCTTTATTTTATAAAGCGCTACTTCACCATAATTAAGGACATTATAGCCTTCCCTACTGAATTCATCCTTGAGGCATTGATAAATGATATTCTGCATATCACCAATAACTTGAATTTCAAAGGTACATTTGTTCTTTTCTTCCGCAATCTTGGATGCTATTGAAGAAATATAATTTCTGTCTTGTGAATAATTATTGTCTGTCAGTGAATTTGAAATAATTGATGCAAAAGAATAAGCAGTCAAAAAATCCTCTTCATATTGCATTGACTGCATATAAATAAGCATTTTATAAAGAGGTTCCTGGCTTTTATCTGCAATATCATAAAAAGAAAAAAGCCTGTCGCGGGCATTCTGCAAAGTTGGACGATATTGTTCCCACAGTTTTTCGCGTTCAGCATAAGCCACGCAGTACCAGACTTTTTCCTTCTTGTTATACCATGGTTCGGTGTATTCTAGTGAAGTCATAGATAAATTTACTGAAAGCGATATATCCTGACTGTTTTCTTTTTCCTGTGAAGTTACAAGTCTGCCTTTTTTATTCTGTCCTGTGTAGGTCTTTAAGCTGGAGGTAATTTCTGACTGTACTGTGGTTTGAATATATTGTGCAAGAGTATTTGCCGCCACAGTCTTAGCTTCGTTTGAAGCATTCTTACCCCTTGCTTTTCCAAGCTGCGCAACATAAACAGAATCAGGATAGATTTGCCGCCAGGAATCAACCCACTCAGGCTTCTCAATATCCTTTGCAGATAAAAAAGAACATAAGAACAAAATAAAAATAAACAGACTTGTTTTCTTCATCTATAGTTTCCCAGAAGTTTTATCTTGATTAAAGACCCATCAACATTGATACAGGATCATTCATTCCAGGGCCTGTTGGATTTGAATTACTTCCCGGAAGATTAGCATTGCTTCCAAACTGACCTGCAACACCTGCCGCAGCACCAGATTTTGCAACTGCCTGAGTTGCGTTCGATTGTGCATTTGCCTGGGCCATTGAAACATCAGCCCTGTCACGGCTTTCAAGCTGCTGTGTTGTTCCCTGAATCTGCTGCTGATTTGTATCAATATTGCGGTTATCAATCTGATTCAAATTAGACTGATGCATTGTCTGCTGGTTATAAAGATTTGTAGCATTTCGGTTTGCAAGATCATCCTGATTACGCTGATTAGCTTCTGCCATAGCCTGTGTTCGGTTAAGGCTGTCTATCTGCTGATCTACAAACTGCTGCTGAATGTTCATTCGCTGTGCATCCCAGGCAAGGCGCTGTTTCTGCTGTTCTTCTTCGATTTTCTGCTGAAACTCTGCTGAGCGGCGATACTGATCATCAAGTGCTTTTAATCCGCGTTCTGCAATCATAGTTGCTTCTTCTTTTGAAAAGCCGCCTTCTTTTACAATTTTTTGAAGTGCCAGCTTTAACTGTGTATCATAAGCTTTTGTATCCATTGAATAGAAAGCATAAACATACCAGACGCGCTGCTTGCTTTTTACAGCTTTACCTTTTTTATTTCGACCGGTAACAACTTCCTTTTCAACTTCATACCAGTGGTAACCTTCAAACTCAACTCCTGATACTGTATTGATTGATGATAGCGCAATAGTCTGGATATTACTTTTTGCACCATTATTTAAATCTGAACCAATGGCACTGTTGATGGTTGTAGAAATTGTCTGTCCAAGAGCCATGAACTGCTGGGCTCTTGCTGCTACAAGTCCATCTTCCCAGCCAATATATGATTCAACTCCTACTGGGACAAGCCATTCGCGATTGATCTTTGAATTGAGACCAAATTCCTGACAATATGCAAGCGCATTTCCTCTTCTAAGAGTTCTAAGCCAGGAAGGTACTTCTTCCTCTCCTTCAAGACGGCCATTCCAGTCTATTCGTTTTTCACCAGCTGCAAATGCAGGAGTAGCAAAAACAAACAAAATAAAAATGATAGAAAGAAATTCAATTACTCGTGTATTTTTCATATATTCTCCTTAATATTCTTTTATCATTATTTTATATGCTAAAATCCAATCTGTCATGAGTAGAAATCCCGTGTTAGGTCGGGAATTTTTCCCGAGTTTTTTGAGATTTTGTGATGTAATTTTTGGATTACTTCGGCATTCCGCTCCACGCGACAAAAAAAACACGGAGAGCAATGGAGTGCCCGCCGTGTTGGAAAAGCTTTATTAGTTATATTTAATTTCTGTGTTTATTTATTCAAATACTGCTTTTGCAGTTCTGCTACCTGCTCAGAAGAAAGGCCTGTTATTTTTTGTACCATCTCAGGAGAGAGTCCCTGAGCTATCGCATTTTTAGCAACCTCTTCAGCCTTATCCTGCTGGCCATCCTGATACGCTTCTTCTTTCTTTACGGCAATGTCCATCTTGTAATCGTACTTTGCACACAACATGTTTATTACCTCCCGCGATTTTCGGTCCAGATATTCTGACAGGATTCCCTGTTCCATCGCTATTTCTATTGCCTCTTTGAACGATCGTTTTGGAAATCGTTTATTATAAATGCGCTCGACAATTTCTATAAACTGGCAATACTCCTTTAAGATAGCACAGTTTTTCACAATCGGCAACATTTTGGAGTCTGAGCAGTTCTTAACTTTTACAACCAGCTCAAGTTTAGTGGAATCTTTTTCATAAAATGCATCTGATAACCGCAGTTCCTGCTCCAGCGGCATTTCTTTTTTACCAACATACACCACATAGAAATCTGGATTAGGTAACTTGTAGACTTTTTCTGCATAACGCTCTTTGACGGGAACGATTCCTTCATAAATACGAGTCACATACTCAAGGCAGCGAAAAGGCATGTTTTCGTTAATCGTTGACTGATGCTCCACCAGCACTATCAGCTTGCCGTTTATTTCCCAGCTGACATCATTATTAAAGGTTTTATAAAGCGATTGCTCGATTACCTTCCTCTCCAGATGAACTTCATCCAGCTTAAAGTCACTGCCCGAAAGCCCGTTGTACAATTCCAGAAAATTCTTTTTTCCGTCCCTGTCGGAACCAAACAAATCTGTAAAAACTGAATCCTTATACTTTCTGTTTCTGAAAGCCATATTATATACCCCCTGCAAAGCAAAAAAAATGGCTGAACGCTTTTAAGCATTCAGCCATAAAAATCATCATATATAATATAGACTCGATTAACACTTTTTTGACAAAATCCATGTAAAATAATTGGATTTTTACAAATTATTTATGGAGTACATCATTTTTATAAACTAGTTGTTTTTCTAGTTGACTTTTCATTATTTCCATATTATCTTTTTATGCAGGAGGTGCATATGGCTTTGGTAATGGACCCGGCGGGAATTAATACTTATGATGTTGGCGCATTTGATGCTAAGACTTATTTTGCTGAGCTTCTCCGTAAAGTAAAAGATGGAGTAACAATAAACATCACAAAAAATGGCAAGCGTGTTGCAGTTTTACAAGGTAAGACAACCATTCAAAACGAAGCCGCAATGAATGCACATCAGAGAATTATTGCACGTGGTGAAAAACTGGCAATGCAACATGAAGGTGCCGATTCTCTTTCAGCAGCAGATTTAAAGGATTTACGAAATGAAGGCCGCAAATACTGAAAACACCAGTGACAATAAAAAACGTTTTCCCTGTTTTGTTGCTGACACATCATTTATGGCGGCATATCTTTTGAACGGCTTTTGTAATGATAAAATGAAGGATTGCATAAAAGATATCGAATACGTTTTGAAAAACAACGGGCAGATTTATGTTCCTCCGCTTTTCTGGTATGAGATTCAAAATGTTCTATTATACAAAACACGTTCCAAAAAAGATGGTCAGTTTCGGCTTTCAAATACTGATGTAATGGACATCATGTATGATTTACAGTGTCTGCCGATTTACACGGATACAGTGCCGGATGCAGAAATAAGACAGAGGATTTATTCTATCGCGCAAGAGCACAAGCTTTCTTTTTATGATGCAAGTTATTTTGAATTAGCCCATCGTTATAATCTTGTACTAAAAAGCTATGACGAAGAGTTAATGCGGGCATATAATTCAAAATAATGCTATAATATCCCCATGAATCACGCTCAGCGAAAGGCTTCGATTTTTCAAATTGAATATATCCTCATTTTGATTGCGGTTTTAAATTTTACGCTGACCGAGGTTTTGAAAAAACGTACCCTGCAGAATATTGATTCAATGGCGCTTACTCTTGCAAAACAGCGGGAGCTTTTACTTGGCTACGATTATCTTCTTTATTTTTCTGTGATTCTTCTGGCCATTGCTATTGCGGTAATCATTTATAAAATCCTTGCCCAGAAAAATGAGCTCGAGCTTGCAAGGGCAATTAATGAAGAGCAAAAAAGGCTCAGCCGAAATCTGCACGACACAGTTGCACAGGATCTTGCGGCCGTTAAAGCCTATCTTCAAAAAGGCGACAAGGAAAAAAGTGAATTCTACGCAGACCGCGCCCTGGACGAAATCCGCTATGTAATTGATTCTCTTCACATCAATCTAGAAGACAGTTTTGAAAACATTCTTGGCGAAATGCTCCAGGCCTTTGAAAATAATTATGAGATAAATACTGAGCTCTTGTCTGCTTCTGAAATCATAACAAAACTGCCTTCCGAACACAAAATCCAAATCCTTCATATAATTCAGGAAGCGCTGAGTAACATTGCCCGCCATGCCGATGCGCAGAATGTTACCATCAAAATTGCAGATGTTGCCACTACCCTTCACCTTTCAATCAGTGATGACGGTAAGGGCTTTGATATTGAAGAAGTTCTTGAAAAAAATGATAATAAAAGAAAACATTGGGGACTTCGCAACATTCAAGACCGGGTTTCAGAACTTGGCGGCAGCGTAGACTTTATTCACAACGGAGGAACAACAATTGCAATCCAGATTAAAAATCCTCTTTCTTGATGACCACGAAGGACTTAGAGACGGAATCGGTTTTCTGCTTTCCAAAGAAAATGAAAACCTTGGCTTCTGCTATGCTTCCACTATAGAAGAAAGTCTTTCTCTTTTACAAAATAATCCCGACATTTCTCTTGCCATTGTTGATTTGAATCTGGATGGGGAGGATGGGCTTGCCGGCATAAAAGCGCTCCGCAAAATTAAAGAAAATCTTCCCGTGATTATTTATACAATGTACTCGGATCCGATTCATATTGAAAACGCACTCAAGGCTGATATTCAGGGTTACATCACAAAAAACTCAAAAACCGCAGAGCTGCTTAAAGGCATTGAACTTGTTGCCACAGGCTCAAATTTTTATAATGCGGCAGCTTCCAAAATCCTTCAGACTATGATTAGTGGTCGCAGGAAAAAAACTGATTCAAAAGGAAACAAAAATAATAATGATTCTGCAATTCTCTTTGCAAAATACAAGGCTCTTACAAAAAGTGAACAGCAGGTCTTTTATCTTCTTGCCCAGAAAAAAGAGCCGGAAGAAGTTGCAAAGGCTCTTGGCAAGTCAATCAAAACAGTGATTAATCAGCGTTCCATTATTTACCAGAAGCTCAATATTTCGGACAGACTTGATTTGATTGAATACGCCGAAAAGCTGGGGCTTTCTTTTGCCGGCGGGGAAAAACAAAATGAACGATAAAATCAAAAAGAATCTATATCTTTTGACTATACTGATTATTGCGGTGGCAGCAAACTGTCTCGGCTCTTTTATTGCAAGAAACATAAGTCTGCCACTTTATCTTGATTCTGTTTTAACAATCGGTGTAACTGCGATTGGAGGCTTGTGGTGGGGAATCGCCTGTGCTGTACTTTCGAATGTTACCCTTTATCTTTTTGATTATTCTATGCTGCCCTTTACGCTTTGTCATGTTCTGACAGCTGTATGTGCCTGGCTTACTTTCAGACGTGCCGAAAAACCGTTCCAGATGCAAAGCTTTTTGTGGGCCGGCCTCTGGTGTGGACTTACAAACGCAGTTACCGGCAACCTGATTTCTGATTTTGTTTTTTCTGCTGCAACCGGCGTTGACAATATAGACAACGCCGTTCGGGCAATTTATATTGCAACAGGAAATCTTCGCGTAGCAATTTATCTTGGCGGCCTTATAACTAATCTTGTAGATAAGTTTATAAGTGCCACTGTAAGCGTTCTGCTTTATAAGCTTATTTATAAATCTTCATCAGTCAGAAGCTCGGCAAGATAAAAAATAAGGGCACATTCATTTTCCTGCCATATTCGTAAGCTTCGTCTAACAGCCCAGACAAGGTACCCCTTCACAATATCCTCTTTTTGAATGCGGCAAACCAGTACAGATTCAAAGCCGTTTTTTATAAGTGCCTTATCAAATTTTGGAGAATATTTTTTTACCAGGTCCAGCGTGCTTTCTGAAAACATATCATCTTTCATAAGCTCGCATAAATCAGAAGCATCTTCTAAAAAGTTTTTATTCAAAACTGCTTTCATCTTTCCATCAGGTCCAACATAGAGTAAATCCTTCATTTGAAGAATTTCCGTGAGCAACGGCATGGCTTTTACCAGTTTCTTTTCAAAGCCTTTCTCTTTTTCAAGGTCTTTTTTTAATTTATGCATATTTGTATATATGCCGTCTTTGGCAATTTTTCTGATTTCAATATTTTTATGAACGGCTTCTTCATAAAATCTGTAGCAGTTGCGTCCCCTGTGTTTTCCAAGGTAAAGCATTTTATCAATCAAGCCGAATAAATCTGAATATTCATCTGCATCATATGGAAAGCTGGCAGCCCCGGATGTTCCGGTAATAAAGGCTGAACCATTATCAAAGTAAACATCTGTTCTTAAAGCCTTGGAATTGCCGTAGAGGTTCTTAAAAAAGTCAAGTTTTTCCTCCCTGGTAATATGCTTTAAATCTACCAGCAAAAGTTCATCACCACCAAAGCGACCAACAAGCCCACAATCTTTTGTATATTCTGCCAGTCCCTTGGTAACCTGCGTCAAGGTTTTATCACCAGCCGCATGACCAAAGGTATCGTTAATAGACTTAAAATTATCAAGGTCGATTATCGTAAAGGTAAAAGGAGTTTTTGTGGTTATAAGAGAGCGGACAAATTTTATTGAGTAAGAGCGATTCAAAACTCCGGTAAGAGGATCTAAAATTTCTTCCAGACTGATTTCATCTATCAGCCTGTCAAAATATGGATACTTTCTGAGCTCTCCAAGAGTGTAGAGAACCTGAGAATCATCATTTTTATTTTTAATGCGAACTATATCTGTGATATCAACAAAACTGCCTGCAAGCCCAACAATTTCATCACCATCATATAAGGGCTGCTTGGAAGCAAGAATATCTCTTTCTTCTCCACGGATTATGCATTTTCCCTGAACTTTATAGGTACTCTCTCCTGATAAAACCCTTAGCTCATCCTGCTTAAAGGGCTTCGGATCTGTATGCCAGCCCATATCTTCATCAGTTTTTCCAATAAGAACATCAGCAGAATCAAAACCATAATAATCGAGAAATGCCTGATTTACACCAACAAAACGTCTATTCTTATCCTTCCAGAAAATACAATCATGCGAGATGTTGATAATGCGGTCGAACAACTCTTTTGTCATTTTCATATTTGATGAACCTTGCACGTCAAATAATTATAAAGGAAGATAATTGTATCGGCAAGCGCTTTTTATCGCTTTTTCCTCCTTAAAAAAAATGGGTTCGTTTCACAATTACCGGAGCTGGAAACCCCAAAGCCTTTACTTACTGAAACCTGCATGGATTTTTTGAACTAAACAGAAAAATATCTGTAAATAATCAAATCCATATCAACCGCTTCATTCTCCTCTTGACATTTTCGACACTCATGTCTATTTTATTTGTAATAACAATTTCGACACTAATGTCGTTTTTGCTAAACCCCAGATACATCGGAGATCATAATGTCAGATAAAAAAGACAAAACAAGAAAACATATTCTGCAAGTCTCATATCCACTCTTCGCAGAAAAAGGCTTTAAGCAGATAACCATGAAAGATATCTGCCAGGTAAGCGGAATGAGCCGGGGCGGTTTATACAGCCATTTTTCCAGTACAGCACAAATATTTGAGGAAATACTAAAACAAATTACAAGTTCCACTACCCTTGATTTCCAATCTCAAATAGCAAATGGCGTTTCAGCTACAGATATATTAAAAAAAGCCTTTAAGCAATTGGAAAAAGAAATGCTCTCCCCTTCTGATTCTCTTTCACTTGCAATCTTTGAATACTCTCAAACCGTAGATTCTGCTCTTATACAAAAGTTCAACAAAGAGGCAGAAGAAAAATGGAGTAGCCTTTTCAAATATGGAATCAAAAAAGGTGAGTTTTTAGCAGAAGCTGACATTCAAGCTCTGGTGAACACTCTTTTATATGCCTACCAGGGAATAAGATTATGGCAAAGGATTACGCCCCTAAAATCAAAAAGCGTAAAATCAATTTTAAGAAATATAGAAAAGCAATTAACAGGAGACAAAAAATGATTAAACTTATACGACCATCAAAAGAACACGAGGAAGAAGCGCTTGCCTTCAAAAAGGAGTTTTTTGATAACGGCGAAAACACGATTAATGGAAGCGAACTCCTTGATCAGACAGATTCTTACGAAAGCTGGCTTCAGGCAGTCACAAAGAATACCTCAAAAGCCACAGTAAATCCGGAATGGGTTGTAACTGATACATATTTTGCAATTGATGAAAATGAAAGAATTGTAGGGGTAATAGATTTCCGGCACGAGCTCAAAGGCTTCTTGAAGGATTTTGGAAACTCCGGCTACAGTGTCAGACCTTCAGAAAGAAAAAAGGGTTACGCAACTCAAATGCTCAGCCTGATTCTTGAAAGAGCAAAAGAAACTGGTCTGAAAAGCTTTCAGTTATCAGCTGAAAAATCAAATCCCCCTTCAATTAAGACAATTATAAAAAATGGCGGAAAGTATTCCAGAAGCTTTACAGTTAATAATGAAGAAGCAGATGTTTATATAATTGATCTGTCACATTAACTGTAAAGCTTACGGCAAGGATTTGTTAATTATCTGTACAACTTTACGCCGCTGCGGTCAAAAGATTTTTCGCAGGCTTCCCAGAGGCCCTGAAGGTAGCAGGCTCCGAGAGCACGGTCATAAAGTCCGTAGCCAGGCATTGCCTTTTCGCCCCAGATCATACGGCCATGGTCTGGACGGATAACACCGTCGAAGCCAGTCTCGTACAAGGTCTTTACAATCTTGAACATATCAAAAGAACCTGTACTTGAAAGGTGAGCAGATTCCTGGAAGTCAAGGACAGGATCATCAATTGCAGTATTGAACTTAAGGTTGCGTACATGAGCAAAGTGAATGCGGCCCTGAGCAGCCTTAATGAACTCGCAGAGGTCATTCTTGCGGTTTGTACCATACGAACCAGTACAGAAAGTCAAACCGTTGTGAGGGTTGTCTACTGCCTTAAGCATGCGGCAAACGCCTTCCTGACTTGTGATGATGCGTGGCAGACCAAATACAGGCCATGCAGGATCATCCGGATGAATTGCCATATCAATATTGTATTTATCGCAGACAGGCATAATTGCCTTAAGGAAGTATACAAGATTGTTGAAAAGTTTTTCTTCATCAACATCCTTGTACATCTGGAAAAGTTCCTTTACGCGAGCCATGCGCTCTGGTTCCCAGCCAGGAAGAATAAAGCCGTTTGAGTTTTTATCAAGGCGCTCAAACATCTCTTCAGGTTTTACACCGTCAATCGCCTTAGAATTGTAAGCTAGAACAGTTGAACCGTCTTCGCAAGGACGAGCCAACTCAGAACGAGTCCAGTCGAAAACAGGCATAAAGTTGTAGCAAACCATGTGGATGTCTTCCTGACCAAGGCGCTCCAATGTCTTAATGTAGTTTTCGATATACTTATCGCGGTCCCCACCGCCAATCTTAATGTCGTCGTGAATATTTACACTTTCAATTCCTGCAATTTTAAGTCCGGCATCTGCAACTTCCTTTTTGATTTTCTGAATAGCCGAAAGTTCCCATGCATCTCCAGGAACAGAATCATACAAAGTTGTAATAACGCCGTGTACTCCAGGTACCTGACGAATCTGCTGCAAAGTAACGGAATCAAAACCTGTTCCGTACCAACGTAAAGTCATTTCCATAAAAAAATATTCCTCTTATATCTGTATTTTTAATATTCTTAAATAATTGCAATACTAGTATACCATTAGTCCCAATAATACGCAACTAAAATACTTGCATACTAGTATAACATTGTGAGAGATTGAGGGAATATACTTACTTAGAAAGTTATTCAAGATATATTGCAAATTATTTTCCAAGATAAAAACCAGTTTTGCTGTATTCCTGCCATTTATTATACATTTCTTGGTAATTATCTTTTATAAAAGATTGGATTTTATTGATTTCTCTATCATTCAAAACTCCCCTTTCCTGAAGTATTGAATCACCATTTCCTTTTACAAAAAACTTAGCAGAACCTTCTTCGGTCAGTTTTGAATCACTGGCATGAACATGCATAGCTTCCATCTGATGATATTACAGCTGCACCTTTACCATTATTCAAATCAAAAACACGAATTCCTTCATCAGTTTTTTTATAGGCAAAACCGCAGACAATCATATCCGCATCATCTGAAATCTGTTTTAAATCAGGCATACTGAACCTCCACTGATTTTATTGATTTGAGAAATTCTTCTGGCTGGATATATAAACTTTTCAGAATTGGAATTAAATCAATATATTCTTCTTCAGATTCTTTATTATGAGCATACTTTGCCATAACAACAAGATATCCATTATCCCAATGCACAACAGACTCGTATTTTTCCAGAGAATACAGAGCAATAAATTTTAACCTGTTGTCCCCATATGAGAAAATCGTATACTGTCCTTCATTTGAAAGATATGCCTTATCGTTCATCTCAGTTTCCTGAAAATATTATAGTACAAACTGCTGAATAATGCGAGAAATAAAAATGTTCAACAAAAAATTAATTTCCAGGACTTAAAACCCAATCAAATTGAGCTTTAGAAATGCCAGATCCTTTGCCAAATTTCCAAGAACCGATTTTTTCTTTCATTTCTTTTTTTATAATTTCAGAAAGAATAAATTCGTTTTTAATTTCTATTGTTGTTATCATTACATTTCCATCCGCATCAACAGAAAAAGTAATAGTAAATGGAGTTGCTTTAGAAACCTGCATTGATTTTATAGCTTTATCAGATAAGCTAGTATCTAAACTATAATATGTACGTGCACCTGCTCCATCTGTCCAAACAACTGAGTTTTTATCCTTTCCTGCTGATTTTTCTGAACTTTTTCCTGCACCTGATTCTGAAGTACCAATTTCTTTTGTATCACGAACTTTACCTATTTCAGCACCATGTCTTGCTTCTTCTGTTTTAGGTCCTTGCAGATTTTCACTCGTTAATCCTTCATTTTTATTAGCAGATAGAGTTCCGCCGATACCATCCATTGAACTTTGCTCTTTTACCTTTCTTGAACTTGAATCATTATCTGAAAAATTATTATCATCTGAATCCATTGAATCAAATATAGAATTATCTACAGGTGTTTTTTTTGCGATTTTATTAAAATCTACACCTCCTGATAAATCCGTTGCATATTCAATCGGCTCACTCATAGTTTGCTGAGGTGCAGGTGCTGGTTTTGCTGCGGACGAGGGCTTTGACTGGGGCTGAGTTTTTGCAGGCTCTTTTTTTGGCTGAGTCTGAGTTTTTGGTTTTGGAGTTTCGACAGTTTTTTGAACAGGCTCTGCCTTCGGAGCTGGAGCAGGACTTTCAACAACTGGCTGAGTCTGTGCCGGCTCGCTCTGCGCACTTGCCGCACTTGCACTTGCCGCCTCTGAAGGAGCGGAAGCTTCTTCGGTTTTCTGCACTACAGGTGTAGAAGAAAGAACAATCTGTACTTCCTTGTACTTTTTTTTCGGCTGTGGCTTAATCACAAAAGAGAAAATTAAAAAAAGCAGCCAGAATAAAACTGTTCCTGCAATTGCGAAAAATTCGCTGGTATGAGAAACTGAACTGCCTTCGCCAAAAAGCGGCGTTCCTTTGTACTCAATCATTTTTCTGCTGTAGTCCTTAAATTAATGACGCAGTAACCGCTTTCACGTATTACATCAAAAATCTTAACGATTGTTCCATTTGTTACTTCTGAATCAGCTTCGAGAGAAACCGGGAACTCTTCTTTCTTTGTTGTACCGGTATCAAATGTCAAAAGCTCTTCGCCAAGACCTGCCATTGAAACTTCTTTATCATTAAAATATAAAGTCCCGCTGTCATCAGCCGTAATAGTAATTCCCATAAGGCTTGTTGATTCAGCCGTATGGCTTTGCGGAAGATTCAACTTGATTCCAGGTAAGGTTGCAAAGGTTGTTGAAACAAGGAAAAAGAGAATCAGCTGGAATACGATATCAATCATCGGGGTCATATCCACATTGGAGCGGATACCTTCCCTTTTGTTCTTAAACTTCATATAAACTCCTAAAGGTGATTTCGATACGGCCTGCGGCCTACTCAATCACCGTGGTTAAACTTTGCTGAGCATACTCAATCACCGGTGGTTGAGTGATGCAAAGCATCGTATCGAAACCACAATTTATCGGACACGACCCGTCAAACGCAAAAGCACAGAAGTAACTCTGGCTTCCATTTCTACAAGCCTTCTATTTACACGGGAAACAAAATAGTTATGAAAAATTACAGACGGAATAGAAACACACAAACCTGCAACTGTAGTAACAAGAGCTTCTGCAATTGCACCAGCCAGAAGCGAAGGATCTCCCATAGAACCGCCGGCTCCAAGAACTCCGAAAGCCTTAATATTTCCGGTTACAGTTCCCAGCAATCCAAGAAGAGTCGCAATATTTGCAATTGTTCCAAGCGGAGTCAAAAGATGCTCAAGTCGTGGAACAACAAAATCCATTTCAGCTTCTACCGCTTCTCGTAAATCATGTTCTTCATAACGACGGCAATCCATAGACTTCTTTACTACCTGCGAAAGCGGAGTGTCTGCCTGAGCACAGGCAACGGCACAGGCTTCAAAATTCCCTGCAGCCATTGAACCATCCAGATCGCTCATAAGCTTCTGGTCACGTTTATTGATGTTATAAAAATAAATACATCGCTCAATAATAATAAAAGTAGCAATCACACCACAGATGATAATTGGAATCATCAATGGTCCACCAGATTTTAATGTCTGAAACATATTTCCTCCTGGATTACCGTGGTAAACCCGGTAATGACAAATGATTAGAAAACAAATTTTAAGAGCAAGGCAGCTGAACCACCACGCTCAACATATTTTCCTGCATAAACACGAGTCTCGCCCTTATACAGTTTTATAATATCATTTACACTTACAGCAGCACTCAGTGAAGGTGTAACTTTTACAAATGCCTCTGCATTCAAAACTGGAACTCCAAAATCAGAATTAATATTGATTAATACATCAACTTTTGTTCCCCATCTTTCTTTTGAATCCTGCAGCCCCAGTTCAACCTTTACTGCATGATTATTTTCAAAAGCCGGAATATCAAGCCAGTTTGAATGCCAGCTTCCACTTATGC
>CAKUWD010000013.1 GCA_934699065.1 uncultured Treponema sp. | reverse complement strand
TATATACATCATCAAGTATTAATGAACAAAATATTTATAAAAAGATTAAAAATAATATTGACGAAAAACTTTACGATAGAATTAATTTAGTATCTGTTGAAATGATTGAAAGAAAAATCGAAGAGAATATAACGGATTTACAGACAGTAAATTATGAAAAAATAAGAATTGATAATGCAAATAATTGTTTAAAATATGAAACAGAAAAAACAAAAGGAGTATTAGTTAATCTATCATCTATTTCTTTAATAAGTTTATATAATAAGTATGCATCAAAAGGACTGTTTGATCTTAATATTCGAAAATATATAAATAATAAAACTGTAGATGCTGGCATTAATAATACCTTGGATAATGATCGTCCTGAATTTTGGTTTTTAAATAATGGTATTATTATAGCATGTGATTCTTTTGATATCGATGGCAATACAATTAATCTTGAAAAATTTTCCATTGTGAACGGAGGTCAGACAACATATCTAATAGGAAATTATAAAGGAACTAATTCAAATGAGTTTTATATTCCTTGTAAGATTGTTTGTTCAAAAGATCCGAAATACACTTTGAAATTTTATTCAAAAATTGCAGAAGCAACTAATTCACAAAAGCCTATTTTCCAGAGAGATATAAAATCGAATTCAAATGAAATGAAACGATTACAAACGATGCTTGAGGATAATGATATCTATTTAGAAATAAAACGAGGAAAAGTAACAACTAAGAAAAAATATGATTATAAAATCAAAAATGATGAATTAGCACAATTGATTATGTCTTTTGTATATCAAAAACCAGGAACAGCAAGATCAGGGAAAAAAGAAATATTTGAAAATCCTGCTTATTATAATCAAATTTTTATGCAAAATTATGATAAAGATCCGTGTAGAAAAGCCTTTATTATAGATCTTATAAAATTAAATTATAGATATAATCAATTATCAAACAAGATTATTGAAGGTCTTGATCCTAGTGAGAAAGAAGTATTCAAAAATGCTAAGCAAATGCTTTTTGGAATTCTAGGAGCTTTATATAGAATTCTAAATCAGGATCTTTCTTCACAAAACTTAATTAACGATATTTCAATTATTAGAGGTCAAACGTTTGTTTATAATTCCTTTATATCGAATTATCATGGTGATGATTTAGATGAAAAGGTTATAAATTTAATTACTATAATTGTACAATGTTTAACAGAAAATTATGTTGAATGTGCTAATCGAAACGAATGTTCGAGTGTAAGTAACTTTTTTAAAACTGATAAAAAGTATCAAGAAAACATATTGCTTAATTTTATAAAAGATTATGATAGAAAAAAATCTACACAACGGGAAATAAATGAGAATGCAAATTTTTTAAGAAGATAATCACATAACAAAGCTTCAAAACCGACAAACCGGGCAAGCCGGTTTGCGGTTTAAGCAATTGTTATACGGACACCCGCACTGGGGTGCTTGGAGAAAAAATGAAAAAAAGTATATTGTCTTTAAGTTTCATATTATTACTTATATCCTGCAAAACGACTTTTAATTTGCAGGATGCAAAAAATGCCGATGAGCAGATTTTTGAATATCTACAATCCAAAAAAATTGTATTTATAGGTGAACATCACTCAACTGTTTTTCCAATTTTGTACATGACACAAAATATGGAAAAATTTTATAATACTGGTGTACGATATCTTTTTTTAGAAGAAGAAGGCGACGGCTTTTTCCCTGCCGGAAACTATGATGATTACAGACTGCAAATTGTTCCTCCATGGTGCACATTTGGCTGGAAATATGAATATCATCTGATGGAACTTGAAGTAGCTCGAATAAATCAGCTGCACCCGGATGACCCTATAAATGTAATTTTTCCTGAAAAAGGCATTATTTGGCCAGAAGATATGAATGATGCAACAAAGGTTTTAAATGCCCGTGATGCTCAGGCTCAAAAAACAATCATTCAGATTATGGACAATTCAAAGCTTGAAGATAAGGCAATTATTTTTTACGGCAGCGGACATGGAATGAAAAATCCAGACCATTTTTATAGTGATGAAGCTTTATGGTATTCTAGCGGTTATTACTTGAATAACCACTATGGAGACCAGTATGCTTCTTTTAATATTTATGAACTTATAAATAATGATTATACAAAAGTTAATTACGGCAAAGATTCAGATTTTAAAATCTTAAATGAAAAATATCTAAGGAAGGAACTTTCAGAAGACGAAATTTCAAATTATGACTTTTATTGCGCAACAAACCAGCGCATCTATGGAATTACTATTCCTTATATTACTACAGATTATAACTTACAGGCACTTTATAATAACGTTGCCGGTTTTGATATAAACGATCAATCTCCGAACAGGGCTCGTGAGCTTTCATATTTTGCATTAGCAATTTCCTATTTAAAATATTGTTTTGGAGATTATTTTCCTTTTAGTTTTGAAGAGAACAATCTGGAAGAAGCTCTTAATTTATTAAATAAATCTGTTTTTCAAAGTGGAAAAGCCCCCTCTTCTTTCTGTAAAAATCTTCCATCCTATACAATTGAAGAATGGGAAAAATATGCAGAATACCTTTTTTCTTATGAATGGCTTGAAGATTATATCTATGGCTATATAGATTATGAAAAAATGGGTAAAAAAGCCTGCGGCTATATAATTTACAATATGAAACAGGCAATTAAAATGAATCCTCAAGATCCGTGGCCGCAGTACTGGCTTGCATATTTTATGAATGAAAAAGCATATTATAGCGGAAAAAAAGCAGACTATGAAAAGGCAATAACTGAATGGGAAAACTTTTTGAATTACGATGCTGTTTCTGCCTGCCCAGGTTTACTTACAGCCTATGACAGTCTTTCAATTAATTATTCAGAAATCGGAAACGAAGAAAAATCTCATTTCTATATTAATAAAAAAGAAAACATAGAAAAAAACTTTCCATGGAAAGATACTGAAATGTATTTTTTTGGCTATTATAATGAAAACTGATTCAACTATAATGTTGTAAACGAAGTAACGTATAACATGCACTTCAAAGCGGATGTCGGGTCTGCGCCCGCCACCGTTTAAGCGCGTAGTTATACGCACAGCTCACTGAGCTGGAAAAGGAATTAAAAAATGAATGATTACATTATTGAACCAGCTAAGATTGAAGATTATGAAAGTATATTAGAATTATATAATGAACTTCATGAAGTACTTGAAGAATGTAATCCACAGAAATTTAGAAAGATTGAAAAAACTGAAATTCTCATCACAAAAGAGTATTTTGAAAAAGCTTTAAATCATGAAGTAAATACAAATTTTGAAGTCTACAAAATTAATGGAAAGACTATAGGAGTTGTTGAATATGCAGTTTGGGATGCCTATCAAAATCCCGGTTTTATTCCTTGTACTGTTTGTGTGATTGGAAATATTGTAGTCAAAAAAGAATATAGGAATCAAGGAATAGGTACCCACTTATTCGAATATATAAAAAATAAAAAATGTCCTGAATTTGATGTCCAAAGAATAGAATTGGATATGGAAGCAAAAAATATTAATGCATTATCATTTTACAAAAAACTTGGACTGATTGAAGATAGAATCAGATTTTCCATGAATGTCTGAAAAAAAACTTGACTATCTCGAAATATCTTAAGATAATTATTTCGTAAAATCTTACGAATATTAGAGGTGTCTATGATAGCAATAAAACCTGTTTCTGATTTACGAAATTACAATGAAGTATTAAAGGATGTCGCAGATGAATCTCCTGTTTTTCTCACAAAAAATGGAAGAGGAAGTTATGCAGTTATCACAATAAAAGATTACGAAAGATTAACCGCAACAAAAACTCTTTTTGCAGAATTAAAAAAAGGAGAAGATTCAGCTGCAATGAATGGCTGGTTGGATCCTGCTGATGTTAGAAAAATGGTAGGTCTTTAATGTTTGAAGTAAAGGTCACTCCACAAGCTGCAGAAGATTTACTCGAAATAAAAAATTACATAGAAAATGAACTTCAAAATCCAATTGCAGCACATAATACTGTTTTAAATATTGTTGAAACATATGAAAACTTGTCTACCCTTGCCAAAACAGGTATTCCGGTAGAAAGATATGTTCCCTTTCCAACTGATTATAAATTTGTCCTGGCAAATAATTATTCAATCTTTTATAGAATTGATGTTGATATTGTAAGAGTAATAAGAATAATGTATTCAAAGCGAGATTTTGCAAGAATCTTATTTGAAGATAAATAATCGTATAACAAAGCTTCGTAGCCGACAGCGGGTCAAGCCCGCTGCGGTACAACCAGTTGTTATGACGACAGGCGCAGTGGCCTGCCCTTTTTTTAGAAGGAAAAAATGAATTTTAATCCATCAGCAAAAGAAATTGATTTTATAAGTCAGGCACTTACAAAGTTCAATGATGAAAAAGTTGGTCCAGATAATCATGAACTTCTAAATATTGTTGAATATGATGAGAACAAAAATGTCATTGGCGGAATTCTCGGCGGAACATATTGGGGATGGATGCACATTGATATTCTCTGGGTAGATATAAAATTCAGAAAAAAGGGAATTGGATCACGGTTATTAAAAGCAGCTGAAGAAGAAGCTAGAAAAAGAGGTTGCCATTCTGTTCATGTTGACACAATGTCATGGCGGGCTCCGGAGTTTTACAAAAAAAAATGGATACAAAATAATCAGTGAATTAAACGATATTCCAAAAGGAAATAAAAAATATCATTTAATAAAAGAATTGAATATTTTATAATCGAGTCAAGCTTGCTTTATTAAATAAAATTGAACTTTAGGGCGAAGCAAGGTAGCAGTAAAAACGCGGCTTTACGCCGCTCAAAAAATAAAGAAGCATACGCTTCAAATGGTTGTACAGAATCTTCTTAAAGAATAAATGATTTAAGGGATATAATTCTGTATAAGAAATACTTTTGTCATAACAAAGGTTCGTAACCGACAGCGGAACAATCAATTGTTCCGAGCCATTATTTCGATGAGCCTAAAAAATGCTTTCGCATTTTTCTTAACGACTCTTCGATTGTAGGCAGGGGCAAGCCCGCTGCGGTACAACCAGTTGTTAGGTTGATGGCGCACTGCGTCACTTATTGTTAATAAGGTAAATCTTCCGACAAATTCTATTTTAAATAAAATCTCAGAGGATTTTATGAAAAAACTCGTTGCTTCAATTGTACTTCTATTTATTACATTTTCTTTCTGCTTTGCTGCTTCATCAAAAGATGAATTTAAAACTACTTATGATGAAGTTGAAGATGTTACATTCATCACCCATAAGGATATGCAGAAAGGCGCATTTTATAAGTTAAAAGATTCAGCAACAGGAGAAAGAGAAAATATTTCTTTGTACATTTCTGATAAATCATTAACCATATGGGCTGATTATCAAAACAATGACTGGATGTTTATAGATGGCATTGTTTTTCTTGATGCAGATAGTAATAGACTAAAAATTGATTATGGAAAAAGATCAGACTCTGATGTAAAAAAAGGTGGCTTAAAAAATGTTTATGTAAGAGAAGACTATGGAGCAATACTAAAAGAAGAAGATATTTCAAACCTAGAAAAACTTCTTTCTTCACAAAAAGTTTATGTCGCTTTCCTTGGAAAAAAGAACACAAAAAAATGGAGCTAAAAGCTAAATATATTCAAGCAATGCAGGCAACTATTGAAAAATGGAAATCAATAAATGAACAATAGGAAAATAACAATCCAGCCAAGTCAAGCTTGTCTGGATTGTTAAACGGCGGGTCAAGCCCGCCTTTTTTATTTGACAGTAAATAATGGTATTATATATAATACTACGTAATGAAACAATTAATCGTAATCGATACAAATGTTATCCTTTCCGCTTTGCAAAGTAATAAAGGAAAATCATTTGAATTGATTTCAAAAATTCCAAAAGACATTTTCGATTTTGCGATTTCAGTTCCACTTATACTGGCATATGAAGCCGTACTAAAAAGAAAACTAGATCGAACAATTTTTACTGATTCTGATATAGAAGATTTCATCAACTATCTTTGTAAAGTTGGAATCAAAACAAAATTGTTTTATCTATGGAGACCTTATTTAAAAGATCCGTTTGATGATCATGTTCTGGAAGTTACAATTCAATCAAACGCAAGAACGATTGTAACCTATAATAAAAAAGATTTTAAGGAAGCTGAAAATCTTGGACTAAAAATTCTTACACCAAAAGAATTTTTAGAAACATTGCAGGAGGTATAAATATGGGAAGTTTAAGTTTAAGAATACCTGATTCTTATCATACAGCAGTAAAAGAAATTGCAACACAGGATAATATCTCAATTAATCAGTTTATTGTTTCAGCAGTTGCAGAAAAGATTGCCTCATTTGAAACACAGAAATATCTCGAACAAAGAGCAGATAAAGCTTCTGTAGGAAAATTTAAACATGTATTATCAAAAGTTCCTGGAGTAGAACCTGCTGATTTTGATAAATAAGCAACCTAACAAAGGTTCGTAGCCGACACGCGGTCAAGCCGCGTGCGGTACAACCAATTGTTATGTGGACGCCCGCACTGGGGCGCTGTTAGTAGGAAAAAAAATGGTAGACAAAATACAGATGGTAGGTTGTGCATTCCTTCCAATTGATAGAAAAAGAAAACAAATATTAATTTCAAAAAGAAGTATGAACAAAAAATACTTTCCTGGATTATGGGAAGTAATAGGTGGAAATCTTGAATTTGGGGAAGATTTCAAAGATTGTATAGTCAGAGAAGTAAAAGAAGAAATTAACTGTAGAATAAAAGCCTTACAGCATTTGCATTCAAGAGCAATGTATTTAAACGATTTAATGTATATTACAATCGCATATTATGGAGAGTTACTTGATAATCCAATATTTAATAAAGACGAAATATCAGAAATAAGATGGATTAGTGAAGAGGAATTATCAGACTTTGATTTCTGTCCTGGTGACATTGAATTATTAAAGATAGGTTTTGCAAAACTTTAGTAATTCAAAAAATCAGGCCAACTCCACTTTTTATTGTAGACATCCCATAATTACCGTGGTATTATTATCCCATAAAGAGGTGATAAAATGCCACAGATAAGACCTATACGAGATTTGAAGAATACTACAGCAATTTCTAATTTATGCCATGAAACTCAGGAACCTATATTCATTACAAAAAACGGATATGGTGACATGGTTATTATGAGTATGGAAACATTTGAAAAATCATCATTTCTTAATAATTTATATGATAAACTTGCTGTTGCAGAAGCAGATTTAAAAGTTGGTAGAGTTTCTGATGTAGATGATGCAATCTCTGACATAAGGAAGAAATATGGCTTATAAAGTCCAGATTGCTGATTCCGCAAAGCTAGAACTTGCTGAAATTGTAGGCTATATTGCGGAAACGTTATGTAATAAAACAGCAGCCTCAAGTTTATTAGATGATTTTTATGAGCAAAAAAGTTTCTTATATGAAAATCCATACACATTTCCAGAATGCCCGATTGAAAGTTTGAGAAAAAAAGGATATCGACGCTTTTTGTTCAAAAAAAATTATGTTGCCTTGTATTTAGTAGAAGATGATGAAAACAAAAAAGAAGTAACGATAATGCATATATTTTATGCAAAAAGAGACTATGAAAAATTGGTGTAAAAACACATAACAAAGGTTCGTATCCGACAAACCGGTCAAGCCGGTTTGCGGTTTAAGCAATTGTTATGTGGACGCCCGCACTGGGGCGCTTATGGAGGAGAAAAATGAAAAAAATTGGTTCAATAATTTTTATTTTCTTTATT
The DNA here is from genome assembly GCA_934699065.1 of uncultured Treponema sp. Taxonomy (GTDB): domain Bacteria; phylum Spirochaetota; class Spirochaetia; order Treponematales; family Treponemataceae; genus Treponema_D. The sequence continues at coordinate 22,360 of CAKUWD010000013.1, read as the reverse complement.
CTTTTAAATTCAATATTTGCTGAAAGTAATATTGAAAAATTCTGGGCTTTGATGGATGAAAAAAATGATGAAGCAGTAGAAATCTTTTTAAGCAACTGGGAAAAGGAAAACAAAAAAGATGCGGAACTTTATGTAGCATATTTTAATTTCTATTTGGAAAAAGCTACACAGAATCAAATTTTTTTTGAAACTGAACTGCCAACAAATTATGATAGTTATATGAAAGTTCAAAACGAAAATGGTGAAGACGGTTATATGTATTTTATCACCGAATATGATGACGAGATGTCTGCGAAAGCTTTTGAATATATCGATAAGGGCCTTTCATATAATCCAAAAAGACTTGATATGTATTTTGGAAAAGCCCATTTATACTATTTAAGAAAGGAATATAAAAAACAATGTGAATTATTAAAAAATATATTTGTTTTGGATAAAAAAAATAAATCAAAATGGTTATGGTCAAATAATACTCCAACAAAAGAAGTCGGTGTTGACTTTGAAACATCTATGCATGAATATATTGGAAAATGGTTAAATGAAAAATCTACTGATTCAATCCAATGTGCAAAAGAATTATCAGTTGAATTTATTAAGTATTATCCTAAGAATCCCATTGCATATAATGATGCTGCAATATGTTCCATTTATTCCAATTACCTAAAAGCTGCAAAAGAATATTTTAAATCAGGTTATGAACTTGATAAAGCTGATATGATTATTCTTGCAAATCTTGCAAATGTTTCTAAAAATCTTGGTGAAATAGAGGAAGCTATAAAATATTATAAATTGTTGGAACAATCTTCAGATGAGAATTATAGCAGTATGGCAAAACGGCAATTAGAAGCTTTACAATAAATAAAAATCACATAACAAAGGTTCGTAGCCGACAGGCAGTCAAGCTGCCTGCGGTAGGAAGAAAAAATGAATAAAAAAGTAATCTTAATGTCTTTAATTTGCTTCATAGCTTTAGGAAATTGTTTTGCGAAAATCAAAGGCAGCAGATTTAAAATTACAGAATCTGAAAAGGAATTTGATGTAATTTATCTTACAGAAGATATGAAAGTTGTAGATAATATACAAAATGAAGATGTAAATGTAACCCAAACGTTTTCCATCAATAAAAACAAAATAAATGCAGAAGTAAGATACTCTTTATTTACAGATATCGGAGAAGATGATAGTGATTTACAAATGCAATTTTCAATGTTGGTATTTATGTGTATTAACAATATTGCAGGTTTCGAAGTGCCCGGAAATGCTATTAGTTCTTTCAAAAATGAAGATGTAAAAAAAGAATTTAATGGGGACTTTGGTTGTACAGCCTTTTTGCAAGATCCTAAATCAGATTATGCAAAAGATTACAAATACATGATGGTTGAATTCTTTTGTAAAGAAAAGCAAGGTGTAGTCATGAGAGTTTTCCTTTTTAATGATTTAGCTTTTATAGGTATTAACGAAAACGGACAGCTTACACCTGACAGTATCTGGTTTGCAAATTATCATACATTTGAATTCATGGAAAAAGATGCCAAAGGAAATTTCGTCCATAATTAGGAATATTTAAGAAAGCAAGTCAAGCTTGCTTTCTTAAATTAAATTGAACTTTAGGGTTTGCGCGAAAAAGCGATAGTACGCGGCTTTACGCCGCTTAGAAAAAATATAATAATAGAAGCATACGCTTCAAAAAACGTACAGAATGATTATTAAAGAAAATAAAGTATTTATGAAATCTAATTCTGTATAAGAAATATAATTTGTCATAACAAAGATTCGTAGCCGACAGCGGGTCGAGCCCGCTGCGGTACAACCAGTTGTTATGTGGACGCCCGCACTGGGGCGCATTAAAAAGTAAGTGAACAGAAATTTATGAATACAAATGTAAAAGAAGTAATTGAATTTTGGAAATTTCTCGAAATTTTGCAAACAAAAAATTTTTATCCACAAAAAGATGAGAAAGAAAATAAAAACAGAAAATGCAAGGTTTTAAATAATATAGGTGATTTTAAAAAATTAAAACAAGAAAATAAAAATGATTCAGACCTTGATTTTTGTTGCTATTCTATAAAAAAATCTGTTGTAGAAGAGTATTTTATAAAAGAAAAATCGATAAATGAAAAACGTTTAGAAATTAGTAATGATTATATCTGCTTATTTGGATTTCAAGTAGATTGTAATTTTAATTATAATCAGCAAATCCAATCTTTTTGTGTATCCCCATATATTTGGTATTTAAATGAAATATTACAAAATAATACTAGTTCTTTTGATAAATATAGAGAATTTAATGATTCATTAAAAAATCAAGAAATTAAAAACATATTAGAAAATGAGAATGTAACTATTCTTGAAAAAATTATGCAGTTAAAGGAATTTATCATTAATGAAATCGATTTATTAAAAATTTTCGATAAAAAAGGGAATATTAATGACTGTATTGCTGTCTATTATTCAACTAATAATGACAATTCTTATGTTGAACATGAATCTCAATTATTTAACAGTTACATAATAGATGATTTGGAATTAGTTTCTCAAAATTTAAGTCAAAACAAAAATATTACAGACTACATTTTGTCTTTAACAAAAAAACAAGAAAAAACTATCGATGTAAAGAAAAATACAGACGAAATAAATAGAATTCTTTCAAAGGATAAATATCCACTTGGTAAATGGCCTAGCGAATTTTACCCAGCTTTAATGCAACAACTTGCTGTAAATTATGCAATTGGAGAAAATAGGAATCCATTTTTTTCTGTTAATGGTCCTCCTGGCACAGGTAAAACTACTCTGTTAAAAGAAATTATCGCTGATGCAATTGTAAAAAGAGCAATAGAAATCTCAAAATTATCAAATTCAGATGATGCGTTTTATAAAAACATTGGTAACGATATTTCGTTTTATAAAATCAAAGAAAGTTTTCTACCATATTCTATTTTGGTAACGTCCTGTAATAATGCAGCTGTAGAAAATATAACAAAGGAACTCCCAGAAGTAAAAAAACTATTAGAAGAGCTAAAAAAAAAGAATAAGGATTATTCTGATTTTTTTGATTTAAGTAACGAAAGAGAAAAAATATCATATAAAAATAAAAATGATGAATTTATAACGGACACATATTTTAATCATCTAGAAGCTGATTTTTGTAATTACAGTAATAATGAGCAGTCAAAACAAATTTTAGATAAAGATGTTTGGGGTTGTATATCTGCTCCTTTAGGGAAAAAATCAAATATTGATAGATTCTTTAATACTATTATCTCTGGCTATTTAAATTTGATGGATGAAAAATTAGTAAGAGAAAGAATCTATAAGGAAAACTTTTTTTATAAAGCAAAAAAAGAATTTTATGATCAGTTAAAGATTGTAAAACAAGAATTATGCAAAATTGATTCAAATGTAACATTAGAGTATTTATGTCGCATAAAATACGGAGATATAAAAGAACAAGCAAAAGTTCAGACTGAACGGCCTTCTAATCTTACAGAAAAATACGATATAGAAAGAGAAAAATTATTCTGCAAAGCAATTAATTTGCAAAAGGCATTTGTTCTTACTTCAACTAGCTTAGCACAAAATTTCTCTATTCTAAGAAAATGTTTTATAACACCAGAAGACAAGCAAGATAGACTTTCAGAAAATCAAAAAGAAGCTGTATTTACAGATTGTTTTTTATCATTATTCTTTTTAGTTCCAGTTATTTCTTCAACATTTGCCTCAATTCAAAAAATGCTTAAATATATAAAAGATCCGAAAAAAATCGGAACATTAATCATTGATGAATCTGGCCAAGCTACTCCACAACAAGCATTAGGTGCAATTTATAGAGCTCAAAAATTTGTAATTGTTGGTGATCCAATGCAGGTAGAACCCGTTGTTACGACTAGTCCAGAAGTTTATGAGGATTTTCTTAAAGAAAATTTTTCTTTATTTATAGAAAAGTATGCTTCAAGTATAAAATCAGAATCTGTTCAAACTTATGCAGATAGACTAAACCCTTATGGTTCATATATAAAATCTCAAACAGATTCTCCCCCAGTTTGGGTTGGATGTCCTTTAATTGTTCATAGACGTTGCATAAATCCAATGTTCGACATTTCTAATGAATTGTCTTATGGTGGAACAATGATAAATTGTGCAGGCGCTAAAACTAAAGAATTCTTGCTTCAAGAATCATGTTGGATAGATATTGCTGGCAAAGAAGTTGGTAATAAAAATCATTTTGTAAAGGAACAATATGAGGCTGTAACAAACTTACTTGAAAGAAAGAAAAAGACAGCCGATACTACTGTTTTTATTATAACACCTTTTGTAAGTGTAAAATCAGGATTCAAAAACATAAAAGAAATTCAAGTTGGAACAGTACATACTTTTCAAGGTAAAGAAGCCGATGAAGTATTCTTAATTCTAGGTTGCGATAATCATGCCGCTGGTGCAGTTGCATGGGTAAATGCAAATATAATAAATGTTGCAGTTACGAGGGCAAAATATAGATTATATGTTCTTGGGGATTGGAATTTATGGTCATCAAATAAAAATGTTGCAGTTATGCAAAAGCATTTACCTATAAAGAAGATTACAGATTTTATTCCAGAAATAAAACAGGAGGAACCTACAATGTCGGAGCAAATAAAAAATGAACTTATAAATATTTCAGAAAAAATTGAACAAATGGAAAAGGTCTCATTTGAAAAAGGAAGAACATCTGCATTTGAAGAAATAGCAGAAAAAATGAAAAATGAAAAAATTCCTTTAGATGTAATTGAAAAAATTACAGGAAAAAAATTCGACACAGTTTACACTTATGAAGAATTTTTAGAAAAGTTTCCACAAGAAGAATATGAAATTCAGTTCAAAAATTTAGATTCTACGAAAAAATGGGCGAATTTTAGTATTAATGATTTAGTAGAGAATGTTGGTTGGAATATTGAAAAAAAAAACTTTTGCAAAAACAATAAATGAATTAAATTTATCCAAAGATTTTATTGATGCTTTTAAAAACTTATTGTCTACTCTAACCGTTGAACAAATTGAAGAATATTGGTCTTAAATTTAAGGAGAATTTTAGATGCTTTTATTAAATGTGCCATATGAAGAAAAAGACGAAGCGAAATCTCTCGGTGCTAAATGGAATCCTGAATTAAAAAAATGGTATATCCAAAATACAAAAGATTGCGGAAAATTCATGAAATGGATTTGGAAAGATTATAAAGATTATGAAGAACTTTATATCTTAAAGGACCACTTATATATAGCGGAAGGAATACGAATCTGCAATAAATGCAAGAAAGAAACAAGAGTTATTGGTCTTGGCATAGATAAATATTATCAGGTATATGATGAAAATGAAGATTATAATTTTTCTGCTCATTTATGCGAGGAGGACGATATTGAAATAAATCCAATTACAGAAGATTTGCCAAAACAAATACTTGATTACTGTATGAATAATTGGAATTTCAAGAAAACATTTTCTAAAACAATTAGAAGCAGTTATTTGGCTAACTGTTGCGACAACTGTAATTCTCTGCAAGGAAATCATTTTTTATTTTCAGAAGTTGATACTCCATTTGTTTTTTTGATGTTAATAAAGCAAAAAATTTAAAACTTCACGAAATTAAATTTAAATATGATATACCTGTAAGAGACTATGAAGAATCATACGATTCAACAGCTCCACTTATAAGACAGTATTCTAAATTTGATTATCTTTTTGAGGTTTAAATATGCTAACCATTGATAAAGAGAAAGGCATTGCAATTCATGAATATGTTGATCAAATGGGTATAAAACATATTGATAAAACTAATTTGAAAGCTCCAATTACAAGAGGTTTTGATATAAACTGGAAACCTTATGATGAAAATAATTTAATAGGTATATTTGATGGAGAGGCAATTACTCTAGATGATATAAAATAGCACATAACAAAGCTTCAAAGCCGACAGGCAGTCAAGCTCTGCCTGCGGTACAACTAGTTGTTGTGTGGACGCCCGCACTGGGGCGCTTCCGAAGGAGTATAAAAAATGCATTTAGACGGTTTTGGATTATTTGTAGAAGATATGCCAAAAATGATTCGATTTTATAGAGATGTGCTTGGTTTTGAAATAAAAGAAGCTGAAACTGCAGGAAATGTGTATTTAATAAAAGATGATACACTGTTCATGCTTTATGGCAGAAATAATTTCGAAAAAATGACCAGCAGAAAATATGAATATATAAAAGGACTTAATGGTCATGGAGAAATTGCATTATACGTCGACACCTTTGAAGAAGTTGATGAAAAATATAAAGAACTAATGTCCAAAGGTGTTACTTCAGTATTAGAACCTTCAACCGAACCTTGGGGACAGAGAACCTGCTATATAGCAGATCCTGAAGGAAACTTAATTGAAATAGGTTCCTGGAATAAACCATTCCGTTCATGGTCTGATAAGGATATGTAACATTTTTACCAATTTTCGTTAAATTTATGCTATACTAGTAAATGGAGGTCTTGTATGTCAGATGCTCTTGAAGATGTAGAAAACAGAGTTCAAACTTTCTCTTTAGCTGAACAAATTCATCTGTTGAATTTCATTGCAAATAATATAAACAAACGGTCTTCTATCCTAAATAATCAATACTCAGAAGAAGAATCTTTACAAAAAATACGGAAAGCAAGTCTTGCTACTGTTTGGGAGACTGTAAAGAATGACACGTGGTGATATATACATGCTTGATTTCGGTATTCCTTTCGGCAGTGAACCAGGAAGACGCCGTCCAGTAGTAATCATTCAGGCAGATAAAGAAAATCTAAATAATCTTAATACAAAAGTTGTAGTTCCACTTACATCAAATACCATAAATGCAGATCTTCGAGGAAATGTTTTTCTTCCTAAAAATGAATCTGGTCTTTCAAAAGACTCTGTTGCTTTAATTCATCAAATTGTTGTTGTAGATAAATTCCGTCTTGAAGAAAAATTATCAAAACTTCCAAAGCATCTTCTTTCAAAAATCGAAGAAGAAATAGATTACGTAACAAAAGAATAATCACATAACAAAGGTTCGTAGCCGACAGCGTGTCGAGCCCGCTGTGATACAACCAATTGTTATGACAACAGGCCACTGGCCTACTTTTTAGGAGGAAAAAATGAAAATTTGTTTTTGGATTGTTTTTTCTGTAACTGTTGTTCTTTTTGTTCTGGAAATGATTAATGTTATTCCTGTCTTAAAAAAGGGAGCATCTCAAGAAGAAAAGATAAAACGCTATCCTAAGACACTTATATTAAATTCATTGATGATTCTTTCAGCCGGTATTTTGATGGGACTAAGTTTTAAAGAAAAGGCAATTTCTGGAACTGGAATGGCATTTATCTTTATCGGTCTACTAAGTTTATTTTTTTCTATATTGAACATAGTAAAAGTAAAAAAGACAAATCAAGAAAACCAAGTTATAATAAAATAGAAAATATCAGTCTAACAAAGGTTCGTAGCCGACAGCGGAACAAGCCCGCTGCGGAACAATCAATTGTTCCGAGCCATTATTTCGATGAGCCTAAAAAATGCTTTCGCATTTTTCTTAACGGCTCTTCGATTGTAGGCAGGTACAACCAGCTGTTATGGCGACAGGCCACTGGCCTGCTTTTTTAGGAAGGTAAAAATGTTAACAGGAAGTAAAATTTTAGAAGAAATAGAAAAAGGAAATATTTGTATTTCACCGTTTGATAAGAAACAACTTAATCCAAATAGTTATAATGTCAGATTAGGAAGTACATTAAAAGTATACACAGAAAAAGTTTTAGATTTTAATAAAGATAATCCATCCAAAACAATAGAAATTCCTGTAGATGGTTTTGTATTGCAACCAGGCGAATTGTATATAGGAAACATCGTAGAAAGAGTTTCAACCGATAAATATATTTCCGCCGTAGATGGCCGAAGTTCTATCGGACGACTTGGAATTTTAATTCATGCAACTGCAGGTTTTGGCGATATTGGCTTTGATGGAAATTATACATTGGAAATATTCTGCGTAAAACCAGTAAGAATTTATCCTGATATGCTTATTGGACAAATTTATTTTTCTGAACCATACGGAGATATTGATTTTCTTTACAGAGGAAGATATCAAGGTCAAACAGAACCAACAACATCCCGTTCACAATTAAAAGAAAATGAACTTGGGAGTGAATATTTTTATAAGAAGTAAAGAAAATGATATATTTAATAAAGCAAATCGAGATTGTGGATTACCACTAGGAGAAAACTATGACTGATTTTATTGAAACACCAACAGTCGGAGAAATCCTCAACGAAGAATTTCTTATTCCACTTGGAATTTCTGCATATAAACTTGCACAGGAAATAAAAGTTCCCACTTCCCGCATTCAGGATATTCTTCATAACCGCAGAAAGATAACTGTAGATACATCATTAAGGCTGGCAAAATTTTTTGGATTATCTGACGGCTATTTTATGTCTTTACAGGATGATATCGATATCAGAAATGCGAAGATTGAACTTGCACCACAATTAGAAGAAATTAAAACTTATGCATATGCATAAAAATTTACCATAACAAAGGTTCGTAGCCGACAGACAGTCAGGCTGCCTGCGGTTTGGCCCGCACTGGGACGCTTAGTTAAAAAAGGGGAAATAATGAAACGACTGCATTTTTTATTAATAGCTATCTTTATTTCATTTTCAGCTTTTGCTCAAACAAAGCTGGATTTATATATGGATATGATAACAACAGATAATTTAAGACTTCGTTCACCAAAGTATGCAGGAAATAAGGTACTTACAGTTTTAAATAAAGGAACCAGAGTAAAAATCATAGAATTTGAAGATGCAAAAGAAACAATTGATGGGATTACAAGTAATTGGGTAATGGTTGAAGTTCAGAGGGGAGCTAAAGACAAAGACGGTAATCCGATAAAATATGCAGTTGCTGGAAGATGCTTTGCGGGGTATTTAAAAGAATTGACTCCAGTTTCTTATATTCCTGATTATGGAAATGGAAACGGAACAATTATTGCCCAAACAGAAAATGAGAATTTTTTTATTCTTAAAAGAAAACACCAGCAAAAATTAAAGCTTGGCGAGATGACAGATGATTTCAATATTTATACAGATATTAATAAAAATCAGGTTATAACTAAGGTAACTCTTGATGACTACGTTAATGTTGAAGAATTATGGGTTGTCCAATCAAAAAAAGATTTATTGCATTATGTATGGTTAAAAGTTTCTTATAAAGGAATTCAGGGATTTTTCTATTATTCTGGTGCATATTATAGTAATTATTATAAAAAATACATTGATGGATATTCAGATCCGTATAAAAATAACTGTTGGGAAATCCTTGAAATAATTAACATCGAAAACAAAAAATGGACTGTAAGAAAATGTTATCAAACACTTTCTGTTTATTCAGAAAATGAATTTATTGAAGTTCGAGATAAACCTGGATTCACAGAATCTGTAGTAATTGCAAAAATTCCTTCAAGTTATAAAAATGGGCATGGACAGGAAAATATTATAGTTGAAGCAATAACTGAAGAATATGAAGGTTCTTACAGTAATCGTTGGGTAAGAATAACCGTAGATGGCAAAACAGGCTGGGTTTCAGGAAAATATCTTTCAGCAGAACGCGGAGGCCCGACTTATTATATTCCAGAAGATTGGATTTCCTTTAATAATGGAGATGCACCTTAATAAAATAATCAGATAACAAAGGTTACGACCTTCGGTCGTTTGCATTTAAGGAAATTATTATCTAGTGCGCTGGGGCACTTGGAGAAAGAATGAAAAAAGTATTTTTAATAGTATTTCTGCTCTTTCAAATATCTTTTCTTTTTGCAGAAAAAGAATATCTATCTTCAGATGGCTACTTTCATTATTTTTTCTCAGATGATTTTACTGAATACAAATATACAACTCTTGATGATTATGGAAATTTTTCAGAGACAAAAAAAATTCAAAAGAAAGTTTCAAATGGTATTACAATCTGGACAATTGGAAATAAAGATTATGTTCTTTTTCAATCAGAAAAATATTTTATTTTAATGAATCATGAAAATACATTTAAATTTATTAAATCTTATGATGACTATTGGTTTAATGAAATTGAAGTAACGGCTGATTATGAAGCATCCACATGGAAAAAAAAGGGAATTAACAGATATGATGAATTCAATTTATTATATTTGAGTTTTTCTCCTTGGATTTCAGAATCTGATAATTCAGGAATAGAAGAATATATAACAATAGACGCACAAAAAACATTTAGTTCTTTTAGAATTATCAATGGTTTTATAGATATAGACAATCCACAGTATTTTGAAGAATATAATAAAGTTAAAGAATTATCTGTTTTTGATATGAATAATAATTTAATAGGAAATTATAAGATTGAGAATAATAGTACTATTCAATCATTTAATCTTTCTGGTAAATTTACTTATGTAAAATTCTTAATTACAGACATTTATGAGGGGACAAAATATGATGATGTTGCAATAACTACATTGCAATGTTATTAATAAAATATATCATATAACAAAGTTTCGTAGCCGACACTCGGTCAAGCCTGCGGCGGAACAATCAATTGTTATACGTGCAACCCATTGGGCTGGAAACGGGAAAAGAATGAAAACTAAAGAAGTAATTATTGAACAACAAAATAGGCTTTATTCAAAAATCTAAATCTTGTAAATAAACAGAGTCAGTTTGAGAAATTCTTAGGTTTTGAAGATGCCTATCTGTCAACTAAGCTAACAACGACTCTGACTCACTGCAGTACAATCACTTGTTTAATTGATGCCCGCACAGGGGCGCTGGTTTTATGTATCAAATTTATTTTGAATTAAAAATAAAACTTGACACTGTCTAGTTTTTATGATAAGTTGACATTGTCAACATTAATAGGGAGAATCAATTATGCAGAAGACAGAATATACGTATCATCATGAGGACTTGAAAACTGAACTTCTGGAAGCTGGAATCAAACTTGTTTCGGAAGAAGGCTTTCAATCTTTTTCGCTACGAAAACTGGCTCTTGAATGTAAGGTTTCACATCAGGCACCCTACAGCCATTTTGAAAATAAAGAGAAGTTTCTTGAAGAAATGCAGAAATATATCACAGAAAGATTTTCTCAAGAACTTCAGAAAACAATCGAATCAAGCACTAAATCAACAAATCCCCTAGAAGAACTTGGAAAAACTTATTTTTCATTTTTTGTAGAAAATCCTAATTACTATCACTTTTTATTCGGGCAAGCCAACATCCATCTCGATTTAACTGATAAAGCAGAAACTGAGAAAAATTATAGACCCTACGAAATTTTCAAGAACATTGTTAATCAGATTTTAGTTAAAAATGGAGTTCCGAAAAAAAAGCGAAACGATGTCGTCATATCCTTGTGGGCTTATATTCATGGTCTTACATCCCTTGCAACAATGAAGAATGTAAAATACGACAGCGACTGGAAATCAAAACTCCATGATTTTATAAATATTTTTAATTGTAAAGAACTGGGGAAAACAAAATGAACATAATTTATTTTAGTGGAAACGGAAACACTAAACATTGTGCAGAAATTTTATCATCTGCATTGAAAAATGGAAAAATTGAATCGATTGAAAATGAAAATGCAGTCGAGTTAATAAAAGACTCCGAAGAGTTTGCATTTGCCTATCCTATTCACTTCAGCAACATACCTTTCATTGTAAAAGAATTCATTCAGAAGAACTGTTCGATTTTTAACGGGAAAAAGATTTTTTTGATTGCGACAATGGGGGCCTTTAGCGGAGATGGAAGTGGTTGCGGTGCAAGACTGTTAAAGAAATACGGAGCAATTATTCAGGGAGGGCTACACCTTAAAATGCCGGATACAGTGGCTGATGTAAAAATATTAAAAAAATCCAATGAACAGAACAGACTGATAATCCAAAAAGTAGAAGAAAAATTATACATGTCTGCAGAAATGATAAAGAGAGGAAAATTTCCTCAAGAAGGTCTTCACTTTTACAATCATCTTGCAGGACTTTTTGGTCAGCGTCTGTGGTTTTTTAAGGCCGCAGAAAAACATCGCCACGATTTGAAAGTTGATCAGGAAAAATGTTCCGCTTGCACTTTATGCAAAAGACAATGCCCAACTCATTCAATCACAATCGAAAATGGAAAAGCAAAACTCACAGGTAAGAACTGTACTATTTGTTACAGGTGCGTAAATTCATGCCCCAATCAGGCTATTACAATTATTGGAAGAAAAGTTTTTAACCAGTGCCTTTTTGAAAAATATTGACGGAGGACTATAATGAAAAAAAATATATTATTAATCATAATGTTGTTTACTTCTGTTCTTGCCTTTTCAAACGAAGTAAAAGTTAAGATTTTGAATGTAAAAACAAATGAAGGAAAAATTACACTCAGCATCCACTCTTCGAAAGAATCATTCAAGAAGCATATACCAGAATACACAATCGTTTTAGAAAGTTCTGATAGTGAAATTGAAACAATAATCAATCTTCCAGACGGAGAATATGCTTTTTGTATTTTTCAGGATTTAAACAACGATAATAAATTAAATACTAATTTAGTCGGAATCCCAAAGGAGCCTTTTAGTTTTAGCAACTACAACGGAAGTTCTGTCCCGGGAAATTTTGAAAAACACAAAGTAATTATAAATAAAGACACCGAAGTTTCCATAGCTCTCTTCAAATATTCTGGAACAGACCTTTAACAATATTTCAAAAGAAGATGTATTTTCTCTCTGAAAATAATATAAAGAATAAAGTTACTTTATAAAAGCTGATGACAATCAATAAAATTTACTTATAAGCTTCTGCATAAAGAAATATAAGATATTCCAGTATCTTTATGAAAAGAAGAAATTTTGAATAATGAAATAATTCCGCATTATTGATATATTAAAGACATGTCGTTTTATTCAAAAAAATATTCGCCTGTATATACAGCAGCCCTGGTTGGTACGGGACGCATCGGTTTTTCACTTGGCTTTGACAAAAAGCGTGAACAGCCTGCATCTCATACAATGGCACTGCTTGGCAATAAACGCATAAAGCTGATTGCCGCCGCTGATACAAATGAAGAAAATCTTACAAAATGGGGACACTATGTAAAAGACGCCAAAGTTTTTTCATCCAGCTCCGAGATGTATAAGTCTATACCAACCCCTGATATAATCACAATCGCTGTAAACGAGGACTCTCATATGGAAGAGTGTCTGGCAGCTATTACCGCAAAACCTCGCTTTATTATTCTTGAAAAACCAGTTGCCTTAAACAGCGTACAGGCTCTTGAGATTGCCAAGGCTGCCGAAAAAGCCGGAGTTCCTGTTATGGTCAATCATGAACGCCGTTTTGCTGCAGACTATAAAAAGGCAAAAGCTTACATAAAAGAAATAGGAAAATTACAGACTATCCGCGGAGAACTCTATTCCGGGCTTCGAATTTATGGCAAAGAATATGAAAAAGACGGCACCTACAGCCTTCTCCATGATGGCACACATCTTGTAGATATAATCAGCTGGCTTCTGGATGAAAAACTTTCAAACCCAATTGTTACCGGCATTTTCAAAGATGACAAAAATGATGTCCGCAACTTCAGCGCACACTTTACAACTGAATCCTGTGCAGAAGTGACAATCAGCATGAGTGGCCGCAGCCGCTTTTTCAGCTTCGGTCTTGATATTCTGGGAACCGAAGGAAGAATCTGCCTTGGTAACGGCTACGCCAAATTTTACAAACGCCAGGAATCAAAACTTTATACAGGATTTTTCTCTCTCAGCAGAGACAAAACCCTCCACCTTCCCAAAAAAACAGGCTATTTTTCAAATATGATTCAAAACGCCGTCGACTTTCTGGATGGTATCGCAAACCTGCAAAGTCCGCTCTCAGCAGCCATTGAAGACCTGCGGATTCTCGAAGAAATCAAAGCTGCGTTTGTATAAATTCTAAATTATTTTCTTCCTCCATTCAGCAACGAAAACAAAGTAATCTTATTTGATGTAATTTAATGATTATAAGTAAATGCTTAATTGATTTAATTTATTATTTAAATAAAAATTTTTTACTTTTTTTCTGTATTTCATTTCCTAAAATGTTCACTTTAAGCCTATTTATATAGTGTAGAATTTTAATACTTAACACACAATATTAAGGAGTCTTTTATGCCAAAAACAGTAGATGAATTAACTTTTACGGATGATGGAATGTTTCAAGCTGTCATGCATAATCCAAATATTTGTGCAGAACTAATTGAAAGATTGCTGCATATTTGTGTTAAACAAATAAATTATCCAAAACTGGAAAAACGAATTGCACCTTTCTATACATCAAAAGGAATAAGATTAGATGTATATCTAAAAGATGAAGATAAAGTGATAGATATAGAAATTCAAAATTATCCCCAGGAAGCGCTCGGTAAACGTACTCGTTACTATTCGGCTATGATTGATATGGATAATCTCATGAAAGGACAGGACTATACGGAACTTAAAGACAGCTACATCCTTTTTATCTGTAAACAGGATCCTTTTCATGATGAAAAAGATATGACATACGGATTACCCTGTTATACTTTTCATAATGTTTGTATTGAAGATAACACGATAAAACTACATGACAATTCCCTCAAAGTCATTTATAATGCAAGTGCATATGAAATAGAGAAAGATGAAAAAATTCGTGATTTTCTTTACTTCATACACACAAATAATCCAGGCGAAGATGATTTTAATAAACGACTTTCAGAACAGGTTGAAAAGATAAAAGAGAATGAAAAATTCAGGAGGGACTACGCCGCTATGAATTTACATGATAGAGATTTAATTAGAATTACAAAACGAGAAGCTCTGGCTGAAGGTGCAAAACAAAAAGCCGTAGAAGCAGCTATTATGCTTGTACAAAAATATAACGCTACTCCTGAAACTGCTGCTAAAGATATGAACGCACCATTAGAACTTATACTCGAGGGTATAAAATTAAAACAACAAAAGGCAAATTAAAAGCATTTAGCAAAACATTTCAGACAATTATTCTAGTACCGTTTCGATATTTGCAGAAAGCGATGTATTCAGAATTACCGTTCCTTTATTTTCCAATACTGGAATAAAATGCATATATAGTCATCCAGATTACATAAGGCAAAAGCAAAGGTACGGCACAATTAGCAATACCCAAAGAAATAAAGAATTGAAGCCATCTTCCAAACTCATTCTGCACAAAAATAGGACGTGTGGCGGGATCTGTAAATTTTTTCTGCAATATCAGCAACAGTAAAATTGTTATGTGCAAAAACAATCAAAACACTAAGCAAATATCGTAAAGAAGTAATACCTTTTGAAGTTGTTTCTGAAATTTCAGTTTTCTGTTCTAATTTAATACTATCGTTCATATATAATTCCTATTATATTTTTTATAACTTTTTTGTAAATATTGTGCATTGTATATATTTTTTTTTATTAATTTTCGAATTAATTAGATTAGCATATTTATCTCACATTTATTTATGACAAAATTCCTAAATTAATATATAATTTTATATAAATGAATTTCACTTTTATGGAATAACTTAATGAACGAAACAACTATCACATCAAAAAAAAGAATTGACTGGCTTGATGGTATTAAAGGTATTTCTTGTCTTTTTATTTTCTTTCATCATTTTTGCTTTCAATATTTTCCATCTACATATTGGGGTACTGCCGAAAAATCTATGGCAAATGGTTTTGATACTTTTTTGTCTCAATCACCACTTGGATTAATTGTTAATGGAAATTTCTTTGTACATTTATTTATTCTTATCAGCGGATATGTAATTACCAGTGTTATTATTTCGATGAAATCACAGAAAATTGGTATTTTTATCATAAAACGTTATCTTAAATTATTATTTCCTATTGCAGTTTATGCCTTAATTATTTTTATTACCCGTTTTGTTGGATATGTCGGTCAAGAACACTTTATCAAAAATATCTGTAAAGAAATATATAAAACTGCAGATTCTTTACTTTTTGGTATACTCATAAGAGGTAATGATGGCTATGTAGGCACACATCTCTGGATGATGAATTATATTTTTATGGGTAGCATATTTGTATCTATTATTTCTTCTTTATGCTGGATATATGACGGAAAACAAATTATTAAACTAAATATTTTTATAATTGCAATTTTATATTTATTGCCTTCGCAAGAAAAAATTCATTTTGCTTCTGTTTTTTTGGGAAGTACTTTATTCATGATAAATTATTATTATGATATAAAAATATCAAATTTTTTCATCCCTATATTAATTATTTTAGGACTATTTTTAGGAGCTTTTCCTACTGGTGTAACACCTACAAATATTTATAAATATATTTTAATTCCATTTGATAAACAAAATGGTTTTACAAAATTTATAAGTCATTCTATATCAGCATTTTTAATAATTCTAGCTTGCTCAAAATCTAATACATTACAGACTTTTTTTTCAAAAAAGATTTTTCTTTTTCTTTCAAAAATTTCATTATGGGTATTCTTATTACACGGTTTAATTATTTCATTTATAAATAATTTATTTAATGTATTCCTGAATTACATACATAATTATGTATTTACTGTTTCAATTGTTTTCATATTGGATTTATTCGGAATAATTATTGTTTCTTATTTGTTTAATAAGTTTATTACCCCTATTGGTAATAAACTTATTAATTATATCGTGAATAAATTATTTATTGAAAACGAAGTTTCAAATATAAAGCAGGAATAGATTTAATCTTTTGGATAAATCATTCCTGTAATTCTGAAATCATTTCTTCTCTTTGTTAAATTAGGATTATAGTATTCGTCGCAATAATGCAAATAACTATACCATTTATTGATGAACGTTTTTTTATCTTTATTGTTTTCTTTCGTTATATTTCTTCCTAAATATTTTAATTGCGAAAAAGGTGTCCAAACTACTAAATAATTTGCTTTTCTTAATTTTAAGCAAAAATCAATATCATACAATGAATCATTATACTCATTACTGAATTGTTTCATTTCTATAAAAACTTTTTTTGACACCATCATGCATTCTGCCGTAACTGCATTAAAATTCTGTACAAGCGCAGTTCTAAATGCATATCCATTTTCTAGAGCAGATTGATTTTTATGTGAAATTCCAAATAATCCGTGAATTCCAATAAATATTCCTGCATTATGAATTGTTTCATCATTATTAATTAATTTTGCTCCAACCGCACCAGTATTAGTTCTTTGAGCAAACATTAACATTTCCTCGAGCCATTCCGAAGAAATAATTTTTGTATTTGAATCTAAAAAAACTAAATATTCTCCTTTAGCATAACATGAAGCTTGATTTAATAATTCTGAATTTCTTATATTATTTTTATTTATAAAACTATGTATTCTTTGATCATTTATCAGAGTTTCAAAATTAATCAATTTATCAACTACAAGAATTTCAAAATCTGAATATGTAGTTTTTTCTAATATTGAATTAATACATTCGCAAGTCTTCTTTTTGTTTTTATTTATTATTATTATGGAAATTTTTGGCTGAGAATTTATTTTGTACTTTGTACGATATAAAATATTTTTACAAATCTGAACTTCAGCATCTACAGCTATTCTTTCATAATGCTTTTCCAGAGCCCTTTTTCCTGCTTCAATAGCATAAGTCTTTGTTCCTATACTATTTGCTGTTGAAGTTGGCGAAGCTCTCCAATAATACATACATTTTGAAACATGTACGATTTTCTGTGCTTTTTCAGAAAGACGTAAAAATAAATCATAATCCTGTGCACCATCTGTAGTTGAATCAAAATTACCAATACTATCAAGCAAAGTTTTTTTAAATGATGAAAAGTGACACAAATAATTTGTACCGCAAAAATAATCAGGTGCAAAATCTGGTTTAAAATTTGTATTGTTAATTTTTTGCAAATTTGGACTTTGAAATATTACTTCATCGGTATATACAAAATCTGCTTCTTTTTCACAGATAGCTTTCATTGTTTCAAACAAAGCACAGGGATGTAATAAATCATCATGATCAAAAAGAGAAATAAAATCTCCTGTTGCCATTTTAATACATGCATTTGTATTTTCTGAAATACCTTTATTCTCTGAAAGTTTTAAATACTTAATACGCTTATCTTGATTTGAAATTGACCTACAAACTTCTTCAACATTTTTATGATTTTCATCACTTCCATCTGCTAAACATAATTCCCAATTCTCATAAGTCTGAAAGATTACAGAACCAATCATTTCTTTTAAAAAAGCTTCTGGTGTATTATATAAAGGCACAAGTATACTGAATTTTATATTTTGTGGAAAAGAATAAGCTTTCTGTTTTTCATATTCTTCAAGACTACATCCAAATGCTTGAGGCGGGAGATAAAAATCATGTCTCTTATTCCAATAAGAATGAAGTTTGCAGTAAGTAGAAACTTCTCTGAAACTTATTTTTTTAAATCTTTTGTATATTGCCTTTGTAAGTTTTTTTATTGTCATTTTAGCCGATTGTTCCTTAAATCTTTTCCTCTATAATTGTAGCAGAATTATTCTCAAATTTGATTTTAAAATCACAATTTTCCAAAGTTGAAAGTCTATGTGCAATTGCAATAATTGTAATTTCACCTTTCAATTTGTTTATAGTTTCTGTAATTTGTTTTTCAGTTTCTGTGTCCAAAGCAGAAGTTGCTTCATCAAGAATTAATACAGATGGATTTTGATACAGAGCACGCGCAATACCTATTCGCTGTTTTTGTCCACCTGAAAGTTTTGCTCCCTTATCACCACACGGAGTATTTTCTTTTAATTCAAGACTTTGTACGAAATCATACAATTCGGCCATTTTAAGAACTTTTTCAATTCTTTTATCATCAATATCTTCCGGTAAAATTCCAAAAGCAATGTTTTCCCGGATAGTTCCATCAATAAGATAAATACTCTGTGGAACATATGAAACATTATCAAGCCATCCCTGAATATTTTCGAAAATATTTTTTCCATCAACATTGATAGATCCACCAGAAGGTTGAAGTAATCCTAACAAAATATCTACAAATGTTGTTTTACCAGCTCCGCTTGGCCCTACAACCCCAACAAATTTTCCTTTTGGAATAGTAAAACTTACATTTTCAAAAACATTTTTATTTGTATCAGGATATCCGAATGTCAGATTTGTAACAGAAATCTCTTTATTGAATGGGATTCTTTCTTCTTTCCCTGTTTGAGAATTTATTTCGTCTTCTTTTTTCTCATTTTTAATTGCAATAAAATCATCATATACTTCATTAAAGAAAGGCATCTTAAATTTTATTTCATTAAACAAACCTGTAATCTGATTCATACAAGGCATAAGACGCATAGCAGCAAGTGCAAGTACACCTAATGCCGGAATGATAGAAGAAGGATCTGTATTAAAAATCATTTTAAATGTGATTAATAAAAGAATTCCTCCAACACATACCATTTCAATAATACATTTAGGGAATCTGTTTATAAATAAAAATTGTTTCTGTGTTACTGTAAACTCATTAAATGCTTTTGAGAATTCTTCTGTAAAGAAAGCTTCTTTCTGCATTACTTTTGTTTCTTTTACAGACCAGAAGCCCTGATTCAACCATTTGATATATTCAACATTACATTCGTTCTGACGGGTTCCATATTTATTAATCTTCTTTCGGAAATAATTAAGTATTCCCAGCATAAGAGGAGCAAGAATAAAAGCAATTACAATAGCCATAACCCAATCCATTATCAGAAGCAAAATCCAGATAACGATCATGGTTATGATATTTGTAATAATAATAAGTGTATTTGTTAGAATCTGACTGAAAACAATAATACAACCTAAATTTATGTTTCGTAAAATTACAGAAAAATTTGTGTCTACATGAAAGAGATAAGGTTTGTTTATATAATATTTATAAAGACGCTTTGTATAATCTGCCTGATTGTTTAATGTAAATGCAATTTGAAGTTTTCCCTGAAAGAGAATTAAAAAGTTCTTAAATATATAAAAGAAAACAAGTCCAAGAGAAAGAAAAATTACAAGTGATTTATGAGTTGTAATTCCAAAGAAAGATATGATTTTTGCTATTTCAGCATGTCCTTCTAAGTATGCCGGATCACCGATTATAGTGATAAGTGGATAAAGTAAACCGATGCCGAAAGCTTCAAAAACAGCTATAACAAACATCAAAATAATGAGAGCAAAACAAATTCTCAGTTGTTTAGGAGTTAGTATTTTAAAAATTTTCAAAAATGATTTCATATTATTATGTCCTAAGTTTTATTCTATATTTAATCCTTTGATTTTTTTTAATGGCCATAATAGGAAATTTCCTATCCGATATGAAAGTGTTTTTTTTATTTGTTTTTCTTTTTCAAAAATTATATCATTTAATTCACATAAAAATATACCTTTATTTTTTGTAGAATAAGATATGAATATTTGAATGATTTCTTCATCTCCAAATTGAATAGCTGGTTTTAATACATATTCTATATTTCTGGCATAAACCCTAGACTCTATTTCTTGTGAACAATTAAATTTTGGTAAATATTTTAAGATCAGAAGAAAGCAAGATTTAAAATATTCATATTGCTTCTGTTCCTGCCCTTTTGAAAAAAACGAAATTCCATTTGGATTTCTTCTATATGTGCCTGTCACACAATTTAAATATTTACATTTTGTTCGTAAACAAAATTCATAGTATAGCTGTAATGGTCTGTCATAATAAAATTGTTCATTTTCTTTAACTATTTTTTCATATAAATCTGTTCTAAATACCCAGGAAAGATTCAATAAGTATCCTGTTGATTTTATTCCATTTGTAAAATCAAGATGATTTTTTTTCGACTTTGTAATAGCATGCTGATACATTTTTTTATCTTCATAATATATATCAACATCTGTACAACAAAACCCATAATCAGGATTTTGTTCCAAAAAGTCTACTTGCTTTTGAAGTTTATTTTTATTTGTCCAAAAATCATCACCTTCACAATAAGCAGTATATTTTCCTTTCAAGTGAGGTAAAATTATCAAATCAAGTGAGTTATCTTTCTTTGAATATTGATTTTCCGTCTCATAAATTGGTTTAACTATATCTGGAAATTTTTTTTCATATTCTTTAATTATTTCAATAGTCTTATCTGTGGAAGCATCATCATGAACAACAATTTCAAAAGGAAAATTTGTTTTTTGCATTAGAAAACTATCTAATGCCTGCGATATATATTTTTCCTGATTATATGTAACACACCTTATAGAAACAAGAGTTTCTTTACTTTTCCAGTTATGCATTATCATTTCTTGTGTAATTGAAATCATAAAAAATCCTTATTTTTTATTTTCTTATTATTTCTTTATATAAATAATTATTATATTTTACGACGTAATTCCAGATTAATTCTACATAATGTTGTAAAGTTCCACTTAATTGCCCTTGTTCTTCTGGAAAATCATTTTCTGTAAGATTTACAGAAAAGAATTGTTTTATTGCCTCTGATCTTGCAATAAACATATTTCCACAAGGAAAATCTAACCCGATTTTATTTGAATTTACTAAATCTGAAGGAACACCAAATACATTCAGAGTGTTAATTATATTACTTTTATTTTCATCTATATTTTCTATAAAATCATAATAAGAACTAATAATTGCTTTTATTGGAACAATTGGAGTTGTAACAAATCCAACATTTTGATTTCTACAAAAATAATTTATTATATTATCAAAAAGACATTTTTTTCCAATTAGATTGTTGAATAAATATTTTCTCCATTTTTCACCATAATCCGTATGAAAACTTCTTTTTGTATGAAAGTGAGCTATTATATCATAATCTTTGTAAGAATTATGTAAGGCCAAATAAAATGGATATATATCTCTTCCACGATTTTGAACAATTATAATCTTTAAATCATAACTATGCTGATGTAGCTTAAAGAAATTGCTTAAAACTTGATAATCTTTCTCATTAACAACTGTAATAATAAGAGTAAAATGATTTTTTATATTTGCTAAATATTCATAAATTTCATCAATTAAATCTATATAAAAAATATGAAAATGAATTGCTATTTTTGCTGATGAACTATCACTTACGTCTTTTATAGTATTATCAGATAAATGTAAAGCATTTCGTTTTTTTAATATATATTTTATATATGAGAATCTTTTCTTTACTATTTTCTTTATTTTTTTTGAAAAATCTATCCTACCCATAAAATTACCTGTTCAAAATAAACTGTTTAATTAAACTACTTTCTCGACTCTTTTCATAAATGGTTTCTTATATAAAATCCAGGAAATAGAAAAAGTTACTAATAATACTATAC
>CAKUWD010000012.1 GCA_934699065.1 uncultured Treponema sp. | reverse complement strand
GCCGAAGGTTGCTCCGGCCGACACACCGATTGCCCCGTCAAAACCAATTCCATTTTCCATAAAAACATCAAGCACGCCGGCGGTAAACATTCCCCGCATTGCGCCGCCTTCAAGAATCAAACCTTTTTTCATTTTTAATCCCTTTACATTTTTTCTATTAAAAGATCTGGTATATTTTCAAAATCGCTGTCTGCCGTTACAAGTGAAAGATTTGCAGTAAGTGCCGTTGCAGCAATCCAGATATCATTCTCTGGAATGGGACGGCCTTTAGATTTTAACACGGATTTGATTTTTCCGTATCTTTTGGCAATCTCCATATCAACATTCAAAACTTTCATCTGTTCACAGAAGCTGTAATATCCAGCTGAATTATAATCTTTTTTCTGAGAAAGTTCTGCACCATACATTAGTTCTCCAACAGATATTGAAGAAACATAAAGATTTTCCATATCATCAAAAAGAGAAAAAAGTTCTGTTTGTCCTTTTAAAAAGCGAATAATAACATTTGTATCTACAAGCTTACCATTCATTTAGATCAACCTTGCGACATTCGCTAACTGCCTGCTCCATTAAATCAGCTTCTACAGAAGTAATACTGCCAAAATAATCACGGACAGATTTTTGTGATGCGGCTTCTGCACGCATTACAAGCTGCTCATATTCATCATAAGATAAAATGACGGCTTCCATTTCATTATTACGAATTACTGCAATTTTATCGAGAGTTTTATTTACAAGACTGCTTATTATGGAAGAGAACTGACGTACAAATTGTGTAGCTGAGACAATTTCATTTCGATTAAAATTTACCATAAATCACCTCATTTTTATGTATTATTATACATATTATATTACATATTGCAAGTTTTTAAACTCTACTCAAAATTCTACTCAGATAAACTACGCGTCGGGTTACAAGGGCAAAATACTGTGCTAATATTAAAATGTCAGCTGCCGGCAGAAGTGACAAATACCCGCTAACGCGGAGTTTAAGAGGTAATTATGAACGCACAGAAAACTGGATTATTGATTTATGAGATGAGAACAAGAAAAGGACTCACTCAGAAGGAACTTGCAGAAAAATGCAATGTTACAGATAAAGCAGTTTCAAAATGGGAACGCGGCGAAGGCTGCCCTGATGTTACTGTTCTGCCGAAGCTTGCTGAAATCTTTGGAATCGAAGTTGAAAGCCTTATGAACGGTGAGATTCCATTGAGTCAGGATGTGAGCGGAAAGACGATTAAAATCTATGACTTTAAAAGACCGGACCGTTATTCCAGAGAAATGCAGCATGTAATCTGGATGCTTGCAGATGATATCTGTCAGAAAATCAATAAGGAATATTCAATTATTCTGAATGACCGATTTGAATCAGAACTCTTTTGTGTTGATCAGTTAATCAATAAAGAGTTCTTATCATCAATTCCTCAGAAATGTTTTTTTTATGATTTTAATTATACCGACCAGACTGACGGAGGCTTTACAGTAGAAATTGATCCTCAGCTTGCAAAGGCTTTGCTTAAACAGGATTATTCAAAGCATGCTCCTATAACAGATTTTGATCTTGATGTCTTTAAGAATTATTTTCTTAAGATAATTGTTGATGTTTTTTATAAGAATGTTGAACAGCTGACTGGTGGTAAAATAAATCTTGAAAATCAGAATCCATTTGAAAAAGGAACAGCAGCAGGAACTGGAAATAATTCACGACAGGAAGAACGCCGCATGCTTTTGATGCTGGGAATAAAAGCAAAACTTGGTGACACAGAAGGCTATATTAATTGCCAGTTCAGTGATGTTTTGATTGATAAGCTTTTGATGAACGGTTATTTCAGCGGCGAGAATAACAAAGTAAAAGTTCAAAATCTGTCAAACATTAAAAACCAAGTACAGCCGGACAATGTTTTTGTAGAGTTTGGACGCTTTAATCCGGAAAATGTTCAACTTGAACCTGGTAAAATCCTGATTCTTGATAAAAAAGAAACTGATGGTCTGAACATCGTTTTCGAAAACCGCATAATCCACACCGGTAAAACTGTCTGCATCGATGAACTTTTTGGAATTGAAATTGCAGAAACAACTCAGCTTTCAGAAATTGAATATACTGAAAAAGATTACATCTCGATTCAGCTGGGAAGTGCATCGCTTAAAAAAGAAGAAATCGCCGCACTGCACCAGGGCTCCTACATCACCTTAAAGCAGCGGGCCGGAGATCCATCCATGATTATTCGTGCCGGCAAAATAATTGCCACAGGCGAAATCTGTATCGCAGATGACACCTTTGCGATTCGTATTATTGACGTGAAATAATTTCGTAATAGTCGCGGCCGACTAACTTTTCGAAGTAGGCTTTGAGTTCAAAGTTTTTATCCCACTTGCCCTGAGGATAATAGCCGTACCGTGATTTTACGTCATTCATGCGGTCTTCGAGATTTAGGGTGCCGTCTGCGCCACAGGTAGAATCAAGCAGTTGAATCAGGCGGTCGTAGTCGTCGTATTCGGCGGCTGCGAGAAGCTGCTTTACTTCTTCCATATGATTATCTGAAATATCGATTTTTCCAATATAGTCTTCTGTTGTTTTAAGATTAAAAGAATGAGTAAGGCAGATTTGGGCTGCTTTTTCATAGCCCAAGGACAGCAGAAAATGATAGCCGTCGTAAACATGAGCAATATAGGTGTGCCCTTCCTGACGGCCGATATCGTGAAGAAGTCCATAAACATAAGCCAGGTCAGGATTCATTTTTTCTTGGCCACAGTTTTGATTTACAGCCCGCGCAATTTTCTCTGCCGCCCGAGCAACAGCATAAGAGTGTTCGCGCCAGGGCCCCGGATTTTTCTTTACTCCTTCTTCAAGTAAAAGCTCTGCCATAGAACGGGAAGGCTCCGACGGCATACCGGCCAGCATTTCCAAAACCCGTGTATCACGCGCAATCATGGCAATATTAAAATCGTTTGTATCCCGGTAGAGACGGTTTGCGAGGGCAGCTTCTTTTATAGAAACAAGGCGAAGTTCAAAGCCGGCTTCGTCCTCGTAGGCGTCCAGCTTCTGGCTGATGACTTTGAGGTTCCCCTGCTCGTCACGTTCAACATCGCATTCATAATAAAAATTGTCCTGAACAAAAATTGTATTCTCTGCCAGCCCTGATTTCTGATAGCGGGAAGCCACTCCAAACTCACGCACACTTTCAGCCACAAGAACAAGCCCAACTTCTTCCTGAACTTCACGTGCAAGAGCGGCAATCTTATCTTCACCCTCATGAATACCGCCACCGGGAAATTTGTAGTAGCCGAGCTTTGTCGCATAAACAAGGGCAAGCTTATCAGAACCAACATGAATAATCGCACGGGCAGAATCGCGGCGGGAAGGCTTCCAGTCGATTCCATAATTTTTTAAATCGATAGTAAAAAGCTGCTTCATTTGCAATCAGTATATAAAACTTTGAACTCCTATGCTACAATAAATGACATGAAAACAATCACTCTCGGTTCAACCGGAATTACAACTCCACAGAATGCTTTTGGTGCCCTTCCCGTTCAACGCGTGAATATGGAAGGTGCTGTTGAGATTTTACAGAAGGCCTGGCAGGGCGGTATGACTTTTTTTGATACTGCCCGCGCCTATTCCGACAGCGAAGAAAAAATCGGCCAAGCTTTTTGTGGATTTACAGGCCGCGACGGCTCCCCTTCCCGAGAGAAAATTTATATTGCAACTAAATCTACTGCTACAAATCCGGACCAGCTTAAGGCAGACCTTGAAACTTCCCTCCGTAACCTGCGCACTGATTATATTGATATTTACCAGCTGCACTGCGTAAAGCAATGCTACAGGCCAGGCGACGGCACAGGGCTTTATGAAACACTTCTGGAAGCAAAGGCCCAGGGCAAAATCCGCCACATTGGAATTACGGCTCACAAAATCGGTATTGCAGAAGAGATTGCGGAGAGCGGGCTTTATGAGACGCTGCAGTTTCCTTTTTCATACCTCGCAAGCGAGCGCGACCTTGCCCTTGTAGAAAAGTGCCGGAAAAACAACGTTGGCTTTATCGCAATGAAAGGCTTGTCCGGCGGCCTCCTTACAAACGCCACTGCCTGTATGGCCTTTATGAGCCAGTATCCGGTTCTTCCAATCTGGGGCATTCAGAGAATGAGCGAACTCGAACAGTGGCTGGACTTTTTCAAAGAGCCACCGGCCATGACACCGGAGCTCGAAGAGCTCATCAAAAAAGACCGGGACGAGCTGCTTGGAGAATTCTGCCGTGGCTGCGGTTACTGCTCACCATGTTCAGTCGGCATCACAATCAACCAGTGTGCCCGTATGAGCCAGATGATTCGCCGTGCTCCGTCCGAAGCCTGGCTCACCCCACACTGGCAGGAAGAAATGCTGAAAATTGAAAAGTGCATAGACTGCGGTGCCTGCCTAAAGCGCTGCCCTTACGAGCTGAATATCCCGACACTTTTGCGTAAGAATCTTGTGGATTATAAGGAGATTCTCGCGGGAAAGAAGATTTAAAACCGGGGCGTTGCGGGGTGTCCCCGCTAGAAGGGGTAGCGCAAGACTCCGGAGGCGGTTGGCGCGGCGGCTCAGGCATAGCCTTCGCCGAGACTCGCTAAAAACAGTCCACCGGACTGTTTTTGCCCTGCTTCGCAGTGCCGCTCCCTAAGGGGTCGCCCTTCCCCTCCTCCCTAAAACCTAAAACCTAGAACCTAACACCTAATACCTAATACCCTCAACTATTGAAAATCCCGAATTTATGATTTATAATTTTACATGGGTGAGGACTACTGTCCTTTAGGGGAAAATAATGGCTTATGTAAAAAATCTCTTTGACCAGAATTTTATTCAGTATGCGAGTTACGTTATCCGCGACCGCGCTATTCCGGAAATTACTGACGGACTTAAACCTGTTCAAAGACGAATCATTCACACTTTAATCAAGACAGACGACGGACGTTTTACTAAGGTTGCAAACGTGTGCGGTAAGGTTATGGCTTACCACCCGCACGGAGATGCTTCTATTTATACTGCTCTTGTAAACCTTGCCAACAAGGAACTTTTTATAGACAAGCAGGGTAACTTTGGTAACATGTTTACGGGCGACGGTGCATCTGCTCCCCGATACATTGAATGCCGACTGCGCCCTATCACGAAAGAAATCTTAAATACAAATCCGCGAATTACTCAGTATGTTGATACCTACGACAGCCGCGACGTAGAGCCAACCGCCTTCCAGGCAAAGCTGCCTCTCGTCCTTATTCTTGGTGCCGAAGGTATTGCCGTTGGTATGAGTACAAATATTCTCAGCCACAATATTCATGAGGTAATCGAAGCAGAAAAGAAATGTCTGCGCGGCGAAAAATTCCAGCTCTTCCCGGACTTCCCAACAGGCGGTCTTATTGATGTTTCGGAATATAATGACGGCCTTGGAAAAATCATCACCCGCGCAAAAATGGATACAAGTGATGAAAAGAAAATCGTCATCACCGAGCTGCCTTACGGCTCAACTACCGAACGTTTGTGTAACTCAATTGAAAAGGCTGTAAAAAACGGAAAAATAAAAGCCACTTCAATTCAGGATTACACTGCAGATAAAGTAAATATCGAAATCCGCCTGCAGCGTGGTGTTTACACAAAGGACGTTGTAGATTCACTTTACGCCTTCACCGACTGTGAGCAGACAATCTACTGTAACCTCCTTGTAATCAAGGACAACATGCCGGTGCAGATGACCTGTACTCAGGTAATCGAGCATCACGCAAAGCAGCTGGTTGGAATTCTCAAGGCAGAGCTTCAGCTCGAAAAAGAAGACCTGATGGAAAAGCTCCACCTGCGCACCCTGGAACGAATCTTTGTTGAAGAGCGTATCTATAAAAAAATCGAACAGCAGAAAACAGAAGAAGGCGTAATCAAGGCTGTAAAAGACGGCTTTAAGCCATTTGCAAAAGAACTGATTCGTCCGATTACAGACGAAGATGTTGACCACCTTTTGAAAATCCCAATCCGCCGAATCTCCCTTTATGATATGAGCAAGAACAAGGCCGAGGTTGAAGCAATCAATGCCCGCATCAAGGAAATCAACCGACTTCTCAAGCACCTTGTAGATTATGCAATCAGCTGGCTGGACGGAATTGAAAAGAAGCTTGCCATACTTGGTGAGGACGTTTTCAAGCGTCATACTCAGATTACAAATATTAACGCCGTAGACGTAAAGGCCGTTACAAAACGCGACCTTGCCCTCAAATACGACGAGAAAAACGGAAACCTTGGAACAGATGTTTCTGGAGGCAACGAGCTCTTTAAAGTTACTCCATACGACAAGGTTATCTACGTTCGTAAGAGCGGAATCTACTCTGTTTCTGAAGCTCCTAAAAAAATCTTCGTGGGTCCGGAAATGCGTTACTGCGGTCTTGCCGACAAGGAAAGCCTCTCAAAGGTTCTCTTTACAATTATCTACCGCGATCCGGCAACTCAGTTCGTCTACGTTAAGCGCTGTAAGGTTCTTGCCTTCATCATGAACCGCGACTACTTCTTTGCACCTGAGGGCTGTGAGGTTCTCCACGTCGATACCCGCAAGTCCTTCACCTTCCAGCTCAATTATGTTAAGAAAGGTCGCATCAAGGTTCTTCAGGAAAAGTTCAAGGCCGACAAGTTTGAGGAGAAGTCTCTTAAGGCAAAGGGCGTTCGCGTTGTAAACAAGGAAGTGCAGGATATAGTTGTTGAATAGAGGTGTTAGGTTCTAGGTGCTAGGTTTTAGGGATGAGGGGGAAGTCTCCCCCTCGCTCCAACCGCCTGCGGCGTTTTCCGCTACCCTCTCTGCGGGCTCAAACGCCGCCCGCAACGCCTGCTTACATTCACCTAGAACCTAACACCTAAAACCTAGCACCTAGCACCTATAACCTATAACCTATAACCTATAACCTATAACCTAAAAAAATGGAAATATTAAAAACCTACATCAAATACGAAGAAACAATCAAAGGCTCGCGCTTCCTCTCCGAGCTCTTTCCCTGCGACAGTCAGGCCGGGGCCCGAGAAATCGTAAAAGCACAGAAAGCAAAATACACCGACGCAACCCATGTGGTGCACGCCTTTGTTATAGGCTCCGGTGCCGAAGTCATGGGCATGAGCGATGACGGGGAGCCGAGCGGAACTGCCGGCCGTCCTGCCCTGGACGTACTCCGCGGCCGAGGCTGCACAAACACTGTGCTTACAATTACCCGCTGGTTCGGCGGCACTTTACTTGGAACGGGCGGCCTCGTCAAAGCCTACGGCAACGGTGCAAAGGGAGTCCTGGCAGCTGCCGACGAGGCCGGGCTTTTTGAAGAACTCGTTGCAAAAAAGGACTTCACATTTACTACAGACTATTCACTCTATAAACTGGTCAAAAATAATATGGAAGCTTTTCACATTTCTGGTCTGACCGAAGACTTCGGCACAGAAATCAAAATCACAGGTCAAATCCACGAAAGCGAGTATCAGGTATTTATAAGTAAACTCCTTGATATTTCGAATGGTAGAATTCTAGTAAAATAACTTCTGTCATTCCGAACTAGTTTCGGAATCTATTACAAAAGATCCTGAAACAAGTTCAGGTGACCATTTATTGAGGAAATATCAAATGAAAAAACTATTCTCACTAGCTGCAATCTCACTTGCGGCCCTTACACTCATCTCCTGCGCAGGAAAATCAAAAGCAACTCCTGCAAAAACTGAACAATCTGCTGCACCAAGCATGGCAGACAGAATCATGAAGTCAGCAGAAAAAACAGAAACTGTATTAAAGCCTGCAGAAGTTGCCCAACCGGAAGTTACTGCGCCACTCTACGAGCTAGCTGCAAAACACGGCTTTAAGCTTGGAACAGTAATCAATCCACAGAATCTTCAGAAAAAAGCTTATACCGACATGGTAAAGGCAGACTTCAACAGCCTTACTGCCGGAAACGAGTTTAAGGCCTACTCTCTTCTCAACCAGAGCGCCAGCCAGAAAAACGAAAACGGAATGCCTGCTATGAACTACTACAATGCAGACAAAATTGCAGAGTTTGCACAGGCTAACGGAATAGGAATCCGCGGCCACGTTCTTGTATGGGACGCTTACATGCCGGCCTGGTTCTTTAAGGAAGGCTACGCAAACGACGGAGCTTTTGTTTCTTCAGATGTAATGAAAAACCGCCTTCAGTATTATATAGAAGAAGTTGTAGCACACTTTGAGACAAAGTTCCCTGGCGTAGTTTACTGCTGGGATGTTGTAAACGAAGCCGTTGGAGATGGAGCTAACGAATACGCTTCAGGCGACGCGCGTCATGTTAGAACAAAACGCGGCGGTACAACAAATTATTTCTACGATGTAATTGGCCCTGACTATGTTGAACTTTCTTTTAAATATGCCCGCCAGGCCGCAAAAAAAGCAAATGCAAACATCAAACTTTTCTACAACGACTACAACACATTCTATTCTCCAAAACGCGAAGCAATCGGCAAGCTTATCGAAAGCATCAACAAAGATGAAAAACTTTGTGACGGTGTCGGTATGCAGGGCTACGTCGGCGGGTACGGCCAGCAGTCCGGCTGTATGAATGCAAATGACATCAACCTCTTCAAAAACGCAATTACCTTCTACAGCAAAATGGGACTCGAAGTTCAGGTAACAGAACTCGCCCTCCGCAACTACGAAAAAGAAAAGGCAGAACAGCACGCAGCTTTCTACGAAAACTTCTTCAAAATGTTAGCCGCTGCTGCAGATGAAACAAAGAGCCTCACCTGCGTAGCAATCTGGGGAATCTGCGACAACCCAGCCCTTCCTAAAAATGATTACAGCTACAAGATGAACGGCCCTTACTGCGGAATGTTTAATTACGACTGCACTAGAAAAGCGGAATACTATAGAGTAGCAAAAGTTTTAGAGTAAAACAGATTTCAACCCATCGAGCGAATCAAAAATATTTTCACACATTTTTTTGATTTCATCGGTGGGTTTAACTTTATCAATTACCATAATCGGGTGCAGGCCGGCCGTGTGGGCGCTTCGGATTCCATTCAGGCTGTCTTCAATTGCGATACATTCTTCCGGCTTCATGCCGATAGACTTACAAGCCATAAGATAGATTTCCGGATTTGGCTTACTGTGTTCTACCATTTCGCCTGTTGTGCGGGTTTCAAAAAAGTCGATTACACCGGCATTGCGAAGCTGACGCTCAACTGTAGGACCTCTTGTAGAAGATGCTAATGCTAAGCGATAACGAGGTTTCAGATATTCCAGTATTTCTTTTGCATAAGGCATCAAAGGAATACCATCCTTTTCTTCTATTTCGTGAAAGAGCTCTGAGGTTCGTTCAAGGAAAGCCTCGCTATCAAAATCTGCACCATAATATTTTTTCAAAGTTACTATTGTGTCGTTTTTGTTTGAACCGCGGCAGGCATTTAATATTTCATAATTTACAGAAAGGCCTTTTTCTTCTGCGGCCTTTCTCCAGGTTATATCTGAAATTGATTCTGAATCAAGAATTACTCCATCCATATCAAAAATGATGGCTTTTATATCAGGCATTTTTTCATTCATAATGGCAAAGTTTAACATAATGGAAATATTCTCTCAATAATGCTAAAATAATTCTATGAAAAAGATAATTACAACATTAGCAATTACAATATTTTTAGCTCTTACAGCTTTCGCTCAGGATGCAACAATTTATCTCTGGCGCAATGTCAAAGGAATGGAAAAGCAGCCTTCTGTAATGTTTATGCATAAGCCTGTAGAAGGCAGTCCAAAAACACATACTGCAGTCATTGTCTGCCCGGGCGGAAGCTATCATCATTTAGGATTAAAAAGCGAAGGAAACTCAACGGCAACCTGGTTTTCACAGAACGGTGTTACAGCTTTCGTACTTAAATATCGTACCGCAGAAAGTCTTTACCACTACCCTGCAATGCTTCAGGATATTCAGCGTGCAATTCAACTGGTTCGCGAAAATGCTGACCATTGGGATATAGACCCGAGCAAAGTTGGAGTTATCGGATTTTCTGCCGGAGGACACCTTGTAACTATGGCCGGCGAGTTTTGGCAGACTCATGACGAAATTGCAAAGCTCGGACTAGACTGCAAAGTTTCACTACGCCCGGATTTTGTAATTCCAGTTTACCCTGTAGTTTCCATGCAGGATGATATTGCCCACCGATGGAGCCGAAACAGTCTGCTTGGCAAAGGTGCAAAAAATCAAACTCAGGAAAGAAAGAATGAATTCTCAATGGAGCTCAATGTTCCAGCTGATATGCCTCCAACATATGTAGTTGTCTGTGATGATGATCCTGTTGTAATTCCCGAAAACTCGCTCCGTCTATACGAAGCACTGCAGAAAGCCGGCATTCCAAGCCGCCTCGCCCGCTACGAATGGGGTGGCCACGGCTTTGGTATGAAAGACTGCCCCTTCATGACAGAGTTCCACTACAATGAGCCTCTCCGCGAGTGGCTGGTAGAACTGGGATTTATGAATTAACTCCCAGCGCAATCTCAAGCACTTCATGCACATCACTCACAGGAATAAATTTAATTCCCTGCTTTACGTGGTCTGGAATATCTTCAAGGTCACGCTCGTTGGCCTTTGGAATAATTATTGTCTTGATTTTATTTCTCTTTGCGGCAACAGTCTTTTCGCGAAGGCCACCGATTGGCAGCACCTGACCAGTCAAAGAAAGTTCACCTGTCATTGCAAGATGAGGCTTAATCTTCTTTCCAAGCAATAGTGAAACGAAAGTTGTTGCCATTGTGATTCCGGCACTAGGGCCATCCTTTGGAGTTGCGCCCTCTGGAATGTGCAGATGAACGATATTTTCTTCGAACCACTTTGCATCTTTTGTTCCACGCTCGAGTACAAACTTTCTTGCCCAGTTAAAGGCAATCTGGCTGGACTCCTTCATGACATCTCCCATCTGACCAGTGAGAATAAGGCCTGTTTTTCCTGCAAAAGAAGTTGCTTCTATTAAAAGAGTATCGCCGCCCATGCTTGTCCAGGCAAGACCGATTGCGGTTCCAGGTACGGCGGCTACCTTAATCTGACTCTCGTCAAATACAGGTTTTCCGAGGTACTTAAAGAGGTCTGGTGCGTCGAGAGTTACGGAGGTCGACGACTTCGGTGTTTTCTGAGATTTCTGAGTTTTCTCCTCTTTCTTCTCATCTTCAAAAATCATCTCAGTAACAATCTTTCTGTGAATCTTATCCAGACACTTTTCGTAATTACGCACACCTGATTCACGGGCATACTCTTCTGCAATTTCAAGCAGAGCTGCTTTTGTATATTTTACCTGATTTTTTGAAAGTCCATTTTTCTCAAGATTTTTTGGAATCAGATATTTCTTTGCAATCTCAAGCTTTTCCTGATCTATATATCCGCTTAGGTGAATAATCTCAGCACGGTCAAGGAGCGGCTCCGGCACAGTATCCAGAGTATTGGCTGTAAGAATAAAGAAGACATTAGAAATATCAAATGGCAGATCCAGATAAGTATCACGGAAGCTTACATTCTGTTCCGGATCCAGAACTTCAAGCAGAGCACTTGCCGGGTCTCCGTTATGACTTGATCCCATCTTATCTACTTCATCAATCAAAAAGACAGGAGTGCTGGACTTTGTAATTTTGAGTCCCTGAATAATTTTACCAGGCATAGCGCCAATATAAGTTCTTCGGTGTCCCTTGATTTCAGCCTCATCCCGCATTCCACCTACAGAAAAGCGGTAGAAAGGCTTATTCATTGCATTTGCAATCGAACGGCCCACAGAAGTCTTTCCAACTCCCGGAGGTCCCACCAGAAGCAGGATAGATCCCTTGGCATCCTTTTTCATTTTGCGGACAGCAAGATATTCAATGATACGCTTTTTTACATCATCAAGACCAAAATGGTCATCTTCAAGAATTTTCTTAGCACGGGTCAAATCGTAATCATCAACTGCAGGAACTTTCCATGGCAGCTGTGTAATAAGTTCAAGATAATTTCGTGTAACCAGCCATTCAGATGAATTCGGATCCATCATAGAAAGTTTTGAAAGCTCGCTGTCGACAGTTTCTTTTATTTCACCTTCAAAGGCCAGCTCTTCAATCTTTTTCTTAAACTTCTGATAATCAGTTTCGTTACCGTCTGGAGTTTCTCCAAGTTCTTCCTGAATAGACTTCATTTCTTCGCGAAGGAAATATTCGCGCTGATTTTTTTCTATGCGGTCATTGAGCTCATTCTGAATTTTTTTCTGAACACGAAGCAGCTCCTGTTCCTTTTTGATGAAAACAAGAACCTGTTCCATTCGCTGACGTACATTTACTGTTTCAAGAATCTTCTGCTGTTCATCCTTATCAACATTCAAAATAGAAGCAATAAAGTCTGCAATTTTTCCAGGATTGTCGATGTTTACCATATTAAGGCGCATCTCTTCTGAGAAAAGAGGATTATTCTCACTCACCTCTTTCATCTCACTGATGAGTGCACGGGTAAGAGCCTTTACCTCAAAAGTATTTGCTTCTTCATCTTCAAGATATTCTACAGCCGCAGCCATTGGAGCCGAATTATGCAGGGCTTTACGGATTTTAAAACGCTTTACAGTAGAAATAAAAATATTAATTCCACCATCAGGCAAATTAACCTTTTTAATGATACGGGCAGCAGTTCCAACCTGATGCAAATCTGTCAGTGTCGGTGTTTCTGCATCATTTTTAAGCATAACGATTCCAATAAAGCCTTCTTTTTCGTAAGCTTCTTCCACAACCTTTACATCGTCTGCTGAATTAATCATAAGAGGTGTAAAAATACCTGGAAATATTGGACGTCCTGCAAGAGGAATCAAAGTTAGTTTATTAGGGAGCAGCTGATCTGCTGAAATTATAGAATTCTCGTTCGAGTTATTATCTTTAGCCATATTTTAAATATACTGATTTTTAGAGGTAATCGTCAAATATTTTGTGTCATTCCAAATTTGTTTCGGAATCTATAGTCCCAGATACAGTGGAAATACTGAAACAAGTTCAGCATGACTGTTTTTATTCAGGCTTATGTTCTTCTTTTGTTAATTCCGAAGAAATCATAAGTGCATCCTGGTACCAGTCAATTAAAAGTGAAAATTCTTCCATTTTATATCCATCTGCTTCTACACGAATTTTCCACACAGTACCTGATTCCAGCAGTTCAAGAGGTAGTTCTTCCAAAAGCTGCCATTTGTTCTTATACAAAACCTTACATTGAGCATTTTCTATCTGAGTTCCTAACGAACGGTCGTAAGCCATAGCACTAATTGTAAGTTTTCTTTTTGCATTTTTTAAAAAGTCACAGGACATAAATACATTTTCATCTCCAGCAGTAAAACTCTTCCACCAGACATAAGGACCAACAACGACCTTTACACGATAATCACCTTTTCTCAGATAAACAGGGCGTGCACTGTAGGTTTTATTCTTTGCAGCAGGCCTTTCTGCCACAACTCGTGGTGACCAGAAAATCAATTTTTCATAAAAAGCCTTTCCCTGCTCTGTAAAAATTCTACGAGAACCGCTTACTTCTGGAATATCATTTCCATCATTTTCAAAAAAGAAAGCCCTTGCCGGTAAATCCATATTCTCAAGCAAAGAACGCGGCATCTGCATTTCAACACAAACTTCTGTATACCACTTTTTCAAAAGGAACTTATGAATAAATCCGCTGTACCATAGGCCTGCAAAAACTACAGCTGCGGCAAAAACACCAAGGCAAACGCGGCGGATAATGCGACGTAATTTATCTTTTTGCGCAAGTGCCTCCGGTGAAAACTCATAAAGCTTTGATGCAAGAACACTCTTTGCAAGCTGAACTCGAAGCTCATGAGTATCATAATGACGCAGGTACTTTTTAACCTGACGAAGCACTGCATCAATAGACTGATAGCGGCTCTTTGCCTTAGGCCTGGTCATTTTATGAATAAGACGACAAACCTCTTTCGGAACATTTTTGTCAATTTTACGAGGAGAAATATACTTTCCCTTTTTTATCACCTTCAAAGTATCTAAAGATAAAGTTCCAGGGTATGGTTTTGTTCCAGTAACCATTTCGTAAAGCATTATTCCAAGAGCGTAAATATCTGCCCTGTGATCTACTCTTGCACTGTCTTCAAACTGCTCCGGCGGCATATATGCAGGAGTTCCTAAGGCTACACCAGACTGAGTAAGATCGCCGGTTGTAACCGTATTCGTGCCGGTAAATTTTGCACCTGCCGCACCAGAAGCAGCAGAACCGCCCTCAGCATGATCACTTGCAATTCCAAAATCCGCAAGCTTAATTTCTCCACGCTTAGAAAGAAGAATGTTTCCAGGCTTAATATCGCGGTGAACAATTCCCTTTGAATGAGCATATTTCAAAGCATAACAGGCATCCTGCATAACAAGCATTGCAACCGGAACCGGCAGCGAAGTTTGTCTTTTGATAAGAGCATCTAAAGCAGTTCCGTCCACAAGTTCTTCAACCATATAACGGAAACCAGCCTCAGTAAAATAATCAAAAAGATGAACAATATAAGGGCTCTGTAAATCAAGTAACAGCTGGGCTTCTTTTTTAAAACGTCCAGCATCACCAGCATGTCCACGGGCTGTCATTTTTTTGATTACGACAAAACGTTTTAGCGACGGATGAATTGCCTTATAAACAACCCCCATTCCGCCTTTTGCAATAATACCCTGCACCTTGTATTTTCCTATCATTGGTGGGAATGCATCATTCATCTGGTTACCCCTATAATATCACTTTCTAAATTTATGCTTCTGTCCGGATGTACAAAAACTATATTTTGTTTTCCAGGATTATGAATCTGGATATAAAATCCATCCTGAAGAACCTTGTAATTCCCCTGAACAGGTCTGTGGCCTCCAAGGTATAAATACCCTTTTGGTATACAGCCTTCAGAATTATCAAAAAGATTCTGCACTGTATCTCTTGCACTTCTTTCTTCTGCTTCTCCGTTTCCAGTCCAGATTAAACCGCGTACAACATCATCGTAAATTTTTGCATCAACAAGCTCCTGTCTTGTAAATGCGCGCGCTGGTTCAGCATGTGAGACGCTGCATCTTTTTCCAAAATAAAAAAGCGGAAGACTTTTCTCAACACAATTCATAAGATACAAAATGTCATCACCATAATATTCCTGAACAAAACAACGGCACATTTCACCTTCATCAACAAATTTCATAAAAGCAAAATCACCGCCACCTGTTTCATTCAAAATATTTTCATGATTACCTTTGAGAATATGAACATAAGCTGGAAATGCTTTTTTTAATTCCAGAAGTGCACATACAAGGCTCAGACCATCCTGCATTTCAGCAGAAATTGCAGGACCGGTAAAAATATCTTTCAGAAATTCTACATGTGCCGCTGTCCATCTTTCACGAGTTCCTCTTTCAGTATGCATAATATCGCCGACACTCAAAAGCCTGAGGCGTCCTGCAGCTACTGCTTCAAATACTGTTGCATCTTCAAAAATCTGATATTCAAGAATATTCAATAGAAAATACGGGCGTGCATGGAAATCCGGAATCACTATAAGCGGCAGGTCATCATTGTGAAAATCAAGCAGAGAACCGCTATGCCCCCCCGCGCCAACAGCTCTGTAATCTGTTTTTTCATTTTCAAGACATTCACAAGCATCACTTAAAGTTTGAAAAAAACTGTCATAAGCAGGTAAACTGGCTGAGGTGAGAATATTCTTTATATCCTGGAATAATATCATATTTCAATTAAAAACATATTTTTGCAATTCTTATCTGCAATAACAATGCTTTTTCCTATTACGAAACCACCAGATTCATATTTCCAATCGAGATTTTATCTCCCGGATTCAGTTTTACATATTTTTCATTCGGAATTCGCACTCCGTTTATAAAGGTACCGTTTGTACTTCCAACATCCTTAATAAAATATGCATCTTTGATTTTTTGAATCATGGCATGGTGACGGCTTGCAAGTTTATTGTCCACAACTACGTCATTATCGGTGTCGCGGCCAATAGTGATTTTAGCAATCAATTCAACCTTTTTATGATTAAACATAAGGTAAGAAGCAGGCTTACCTTCTCCAATAGAATCAAGATGGCGTCCTACAGGACTGCTTGTTACAATTGTTGTATCACTCATAGGTTAAATTATAGAGCCTCCCTTCGTTATTCGCAAATTATTTTTTCAAAGAACGCGCAAGAACAAGCGGCTTGAAAATCGGAATATCATCTGCGATTACATCCTTAAACAAAGAAAGTATTTTTTTCAATTCCTTTCGCCGCTCTTTACCCATATCCGCAAAAGCTGCAACCATACGGGCTGTTGATTTCAAGGCGTCTTTTTCTATATCACTGTTTGTTTTTGCTCCCGAAGCTTCAAGAATACAGAACATGGTTTCAACAAAGTTTTTTCGCTGGGTATTATCAAGTTTATCAATCCACTCATTAAAAACCTTATAAAAGAGACGGCTTTCATCTGCAAATTCACCTTCATTTATAAAGTTACTGCCCATAATCTGCCAGTTCATAGCATCATGCTGCCAGAAAGCAAAACCATCACTCTTAACTATTTCAAAGTTTGCCGGATGATGAAAAATCATGCCTACAACCGAAAATCCTGGATAAAAGGAACGGATTTTACCCTCAACAGCCTTATATTCAGGGCTTTTAAAGAAGTCAGTTGCAAAACCAGGTCCATCAAAATTATAAACCTCATTAATCCGCTTTTGTAACTCAGAACCGCATCTAACCGCTGTATTAATTACAAGATTTCCGCCTTTTGAATGACCAACAAGCACAAAATCTCCTTTAAGAGCCTCAGCTGCCTCACTAAAATATTCAAGGGCATCCTTCTGGGCAGGAATCTGCTCAAGCCAGGCAATATTAAAGTCTTCTTTCCAGCCTACAATCGTATCATCAGTTCCACGCAGCGCTATTACAGGCTTTCCGTTCACAATATAAGTTACCGCAGCAAACTGCTCAACATTTTCTTCATTATATATATTTCTGAAACCACAGAGCTCCACATTCTTATAACGCTCCACTTCGGCACATTTAAACATTAATTCTGCAGTACGCTTATTAATCAAAAAACCTATATTTATGCGTTCTTCATAGTCAGGCATAGCCATAAAATCCTTAGCAACCTGAGAAAAAGTCTTTTTTTCTGAAAAACTTTCCGGCACTACCCCGTCAAAAATCGAATAAGTAACATGAGCAAGAAGAAGCGCATCTATTTTATTAAAAGGAACATCATCAAAACTTAAATCACCGCGCCAATTTAAATAATCAAAAAAATCAGCCATAAAAAATCCCCCAAGATAATAATCTAAAGGTAAAAATCCAAAGGTAAAAATTCTTTACCACCTACTTTTAATATAATATAATAGTTTAAATTCAACAAATGAAAAAGGAGTATTCAAAATGGATTTGATTTACGGAATCAAGGACAAACCAAAATTCGGTAAAGTTGTATTGTTTGCTTTGCAGCAGCTTCTTGCTATTATGGCAGCAACTATCGCTGTTCCAGCCATCATAGGACACGGACTTACTGCTTCTGCAGCTCTCTTTGGAGCCGGAGTTGGAACAATTGTTTATCTTTTGTTCACAAAAAGCTCAAGCCCAGTTTTCCTTGGAAGCTCATTTGCTTTCATTGGTTCAATGTTCTCTGCCTTTGCAGGAGCTGCAACACTCGGCTTAAGTGAACAGGCTGGTTACTGGGGTCTCATCATTGGTGCCCTCATGGCAGGTCTTGTATATGTAATCATTGCTATTATCGTAAAGGTATGCGGTGTAGAATGGATTAACCGCCTTATGCCTCCTGTAATCATCGGTCCTACTGTAGCCATCATCGGATTAAGCCTTTCTGGAAACGCCATCGGAGATCTCATGAAATCAAGCGTCGAAGGCGGAAGCACATACGTTGCCCTTATCTGTGGTCTTTTCACTCTCGCAGTAACAATGCTCTATTCAACTTATGGAAAAAAAGTTGGTCGTCTTATTCCGTTTATTCTTGGTATTCTTGGTGGTTATCTCCTTGCAACACTTTTCGCAATCATCGGTAACATTACCGGAAATGAAGCACTTATCGTAATCAACTACGGTGCTGTAAAAGCTCTTGATTTCAGTTCAATCTCAGGCTATCTTTCACTTCCAAAATTCACATTCCTTTTGGGTGGTGGCGAAGGACTTAAGGCAATCTCAGGAAAATATCTCCTTACATTGTTCTCTGCATATGTTCCAGTTGCTTTCGTAGTATTCGCAGAACACCTTGCAGACCACAAAAACCTTTCTGCAATCGTTGGAAAAGATCTTCTTAAAGAACCAGGTCTTACACGTACCTTGCTCGGAGACGGTGTTGGAACAATGGTAAGTACCTTCTTCGGCGGATGCCCTAACACAACTTACGGTGAATCAATCGGCTGTGTAGCAATTACACGCAACGCATCAACAATTTCAATCTGGGGCTGTGCAATCATCTGTATCATCTTCTCTTTGATTTCTCCACTCGTAGCCCTTCTCGAAACAATTCCTTCTTGTGTAATGGGTGGTGTTTGTGTAGCACTTTACGGATTCATCGCAGTTTCAGGATTCAAGATGTTCCAGACTGTTGATCTCAACAAGAACAAAAACCTCTTCGTTGCATCAGTTATCTTCATTACTGGTGTAGGCGGAATGGTTGTAAGCTTCGGTGCAGTTGAGATTCGTACTGTAGCATGTGCTTTGATTCTCGGTATTTTGACAAACCTTATGCTTTCTGGCGAGGATGATTAGAAGGTTATAGGTGTCAGGTTTTAGGTTCTAGGGTATGAGGGGGAAGTCTCCCCCTGCGCCCGCACTTCGTTGCGGGCTACCCTCTCTGCGGGGGTGTCCCCCGCAACGCCCCCAACAATAGCTAACAGCTAATAGCTAACAGCTAACACTTA
The DNA here is from genome assembly GCA_934699065.1 of uncultured Treponema sp. Lineage (GTDB taxonomy): Bacteria > Spirochaetota > Spirochaetia > Treponematales > Treponemataceae > Treponema_D. The sequence goes on along the minus strand of CAKUWD010000012.1, from coordinate 11,829 downwards.
CTTCAGCAAAGCCGCAATTTCCGGCCTTCGCCATCTTACCGCAATAGTATACGCTGTATCACCAGAAACATTCTTAGCTGTTTTATCAATTCCAAATGAAATTAATTTCTTTACCATTTCTGGAGTGCTTGTTTTTGCTGCATAGTGCAGAATAGTATTTCCCTGAACATCGCTCATCTTTCCGGCATATTTTACGATGTTAGAAATCATCTTACTGTTTCCTCTTTCCAGAGCAATCGAAATACCATTCTTTCCTTTCTTATCAATCATCTGGAATGGATTTGCTCCGTTTTCAAGAAGCACAAGTGCAGTTCTTACATCATCATTTTCAATAGCATAATTGAGTGCTGTATAACCGTCTGCATTTCTTGTATCAACCGGATATCCTTCTTCAATCAAAACACGAAGCAAATCATCAGAAGCATTTGCTTTTACTACAATATGAATTGGAGTATTTCCATCGCTGTCGGTAATTGTATAATTATTTCCAAGAACCTCGCGGATTACACTAATGTCTTTCTTTACAACAATCGAGAAAGGAGTATTTCCCTGTTTATCGCGAGACAAAGGATTTCCACCCGCATTGCGGATCAATCTGATAATATCAACATCAGCTACCAGGGCTGCTTCATGATATGCATTTCGTCCATTTACTTCCTGAACATTCGGGTTAGCACCATAAGTCAAAAGAAGTTTTACACTATCTCTGCTGCAGCCGCGGATTGAATCCATCAGAACTGTAACTCCGTTTGAATCACAAATGTTAGGATCTGCACCGGCTGCAAGAAGCTTCTTTGCTATATCAAATTTTCCAGCAACAACTGCTTCGGCAAGCGGAGACTTACCGGATGTATTCTGCGCATTTACATTAATTCCAAGTTCGAGCAGTTTATCAATTGAATCTGGAGCATCCCAGCGTACAGCTGTATGCATTACTGTACTTCCAAGATTATCGCGGGATTGAATATCAGCACCACAATCAACTACAGTCTGAATTATGTCAGGATTATTTGTTTTTACAGCGCTGAACAATGGAGTTTCACCATTTGCATTTTTTGCTCCAATATCAGCTCCCTTCATAACAAGGCTGTTGATTGCATCTTTGTACTGCCATTCAGCTGCATAATGTAAAACTGTATTACCAGTTCCATCTTTAGACTTAATTGTTTTTGAAGTAATAAGCCAGTCCTGAACCGATCCACCATATTTCAGGGCAAGTCTTAAAGGAGAATTATTATTTGTATTTGTAGAGAAAATATCCGCATTCTTAGTAAGTAAAAGCTCCCCTACCTTCTGACGGTTTTTAATGATGGCAAGGAACAAAGCAGAATTTCCGTCCTTATTTCTTGTGTTTACATCCTTCATCAAACTGATTATATACTGAATTTTTGCAAGCGGAGCATCACATAAAAGAGCCAGATGCAGCGGTGTGTTTCCATTTGAATCTGTAAGATTTGCATTAGACTCATTTACAACTGCCTCAAGCATTTCTGAACTGGAAGCAAGGGCAATTGAAAGCGGAGAATTTCCGTTTGTATCCTGAGTATGAATATCTGCACCTGCTGCTGTAAGAAGTTTTACAGTTTCAAAATCATTTTTCTGTACAGCTATTGCAAGAGGAGTTACACCTTCCTTATTTCTTGCATCAATATCTGCACCACCATTAATAAGAACAGAGAAGGTTGAAGCACCTACGTTAAGCATAGAAGCTGTATGCAAAACTGTATCACCAAACATATCTTTCTGACTAAGATCAGCACGATAAGTTATAAGCAGTTTATAAATCTCTGCCGTTTTATCTTTTGGAAGAATCAGCATTACAGGAGTTTTTCCAAGATTATCACGGGCATTTACATTTGCACCCGAATTGAGAAGAGATTTTGCTATTTCTACATTTCCATAACGCACGGCTTCATGAAGTGGAGTTGCGCCAGAACTGTCCTGAACACTTGTATCTGCATTATTTTCAAGAAGATATTTAGCAATTGCATTGTGTCCGTAAATTGCAGAAAGGTGCAGAGGGGTCTGACCATCATCAAATCGGCTGTTTACATTACGGGCAAGCATTGCATCCTGGAAGTAAGAAAACTCTGTTTCTACCTCATCAGAACCACCCATGATAAGTTCAGCTGCAATTTCTACAGATTCCTCATCATCAAGATTTTCAAAAGCAAGATCCAAAGGGCTTTTTCCATTATCATCCAATACAGAAATTGGAATTCCTTTGCTGATACACTGACGAATTCCCTTAAGATTCTTTGTACGTACAAAGTAATGAACAATACTCTGCCCTTCTACATCACGAATTTCACCGGCTTTAGTTGTTATAAAAATATCATAATAAGCATCGTTTGCATAAAGTCCGCGATCAAGAGCCGTTATACCTTCACTATCACGTGAAAAAATTGTAGAGCTCACAGCTGTAAGTGCTTTTGCAGCTTCCAGAGAATTATTTTTTATTGCAACGTGAAGAGGTGTATCACCATCAAAGTTTTTAAGTTCAGGATCTGCACCTTTAATAATGAAATAGGTTACAAGGTCTGCATCATCAATCTTTGCCGCAATATGAAGGACAGTATTTCCGTCATCATCTACTGCATTAATATCAGTATGCATAACGAATTCCTGCATAGCCTCTTCTTTTCGATTTTGCAGAATAAGCTGCTGAGGTGTAATTTCTTTAGAATTTGAAGCAGCTGGCGTTGTAGCACAGCCAGAAAGTAAAAGGAGTGCGGTAAAACCGGCAAAGACTAAATTATTTAAGCCTGTTATTCTTTTTTCCATATTTCCCCTCTGAATATACATATCTATTCAGTTTATCGGGGGAAAATGATATTCAATTTACTGATTTTTTAATAATTCAAGCATTTTTCTAAAGGCGCTTTCTTCCTTATTCAATTCACGAGAGCCTCGTGTAATCTTACATAAAGACATGCTGAACTTATTAGCAATCTCACGCTGAGTTGTTCCTGCATCAATTTCTTTAACTAAAAGCCAGCGGTTTGCAATATCCTTGAGCTCAGGCTTTGTAAAAAGGCAGTTGAAAAACTCATAAATAAAATTCTCATCATCTGATTTTTTAATAAGATGACAAAGCTCTTTTATAGTAGCAGCGATTTCTTCTTCTGAAATCCCCTTTCTTTCCTCGTTATTATTCATAGAAACAGTATACCAAGAAAATTGAAGAATGTAAAATGAAATAGGAAACAGAAAATAAAAAAGTCCTATATGCGGAGCGAAAAATGTACATCGACAACATCATTCCCGTTGGCGATGTGCATTTTTCGCGGGAGCACATAGGACTTTTTTGAGTGTACTAGTCAGCCAAATTCTTATATTCTTCAAACTTAGCTGCTACTTCTTCGTCCTGTTTTGTGAGCAGTGAAACAACTACTGTTACAATAAGACAAACAATAAAAGCAGGAAGAATCTCATATACAGCAAATACTCCACCATGGAGATAATGCCATGCTACATCAGTTACACCACCACAGACAAGACCAGCAATTGCACCAGGAGCTGTTGTTCGCTTCCAGTAAAGAGCGAGGAGAATAAGAGGACCAAATGTTCCACCAAAGCCTGACCATGCAAAAGAAACAAGACCAAAAATTGAGTTGTTTGGATTAAGCGCAAGCAAAAGGCCGAGAATAGCAATTACGAATACTGAAATACGGCTAACGAGAAGAACCTTCTTGTCATCTGCATTCTTTTTGATAAGTCCCTTGTAAATATCCTGACCAATTGCTGAAGAAGCTGAAAGGAGCTGTGAATCTGCTGTAGACATAGCAGCAGCAAGAATACCACAAAGGAAGAGACCTGCGATAAAGGCAGGGAACATCTTCTGCATTGTGTGGCTGAATACTGCTTCCTGAGTTCCTGCACCAAATACCTTAAGACCTGCGGTTGTAACTTCAGAAGCATTTGCTCCAAGAAGAATTCCCTTATTCAAAAGATAGGCAGTTCCAAGTGTACCAATCAAAATTGCGCCAATGTAAGAGATAATCATCCAGATAATTCCTACACGACGTGCTGTTGATATTTCCTTATTTGAGCGACAGCCCATAAAGCGAACGATGATGTGTGGCATTCCAAAGTAACCAAGACACCATGCAAAAGCTGAAACTGCAGACATTGCACCAAAGCTCTTGTTTCCTGTTACGGCTTTAAGCATAGCCTCTCCGAATTCTCCGCTAGTAGCACGTTCTGTAAAGTTCTGAACCTGAACTACTGCATTACCAAAACCGCCAAGTGAAACAATAATTACGATTCCTGAAATTACAAAAGCAATAAAAATCAAACTTCCCTGAATAAAGTCTGTTGTACAAACCGCACGGTAACCACCAAGAATTGTATAAGAAAGAATAATTACAAAACCAATAAGAAGTCCTGTATTCCAGTTGAGCCCGAAGACAGAATTAAAGAGCTTTGCACAAGCTACAAATCCAGATGCTGTATAAATAGTAAAGAATACAACAATAAAGAAAACTGAAACTATTGAAAGAATGTGTGTTTTATCATTAAAACGGTTTGAAAGGAATTCTGGAATTGTGATTGAATCCTTATAAGTAATTGAACATTTGCGGAGAGGCTTAGCAATTAAAAGCCATGCAAGATAAGTTCCAACAATAAGTCCAATGGCTGTCCAGAAGGTTTCCTTAAATCCACCAAGGTAACAGAGTCCTGGAAGACCCATTAAAAGCCAGGCAGAAGAGTCAGATGCCTCTGCAGAAAGGGCTGTTACCCAAGGCCCAACCTTTCTTCCTCCGAGGAAGAAGTCTGAAGCTGAATTATTGTTCTTTGCATTGCGAAGTCCCACATATACCATAAGACCAAGGTAAAGCACAAAGGCAATAATCATCGCGATTGTCTGTGAAGTCATTTTTTATACCTCATTTAAAAATAATTAATATCTTTAATTATAACTGTTTAGCATGTTATTCTCAATAGAAACTCAAATTAAATATAATTATTTGAGAACTTGACTAAAAAAAATAATGGACTTGTACGGAGGCAGGGGTTCCTCATTATCAAAGATCTCGAGAATGCTGGCGCGAGGGAGAAAGGCATAGTCCAAAAAGACTTTTTTTGGGGATGCCGCGGGAGCGGCATTTCAATAGTTTCTATACCCCAAAAAACGTCTAGCGCATTATTGCGCGTTTTTGGACTATGACTGACGACCGGGAGCCAAGTTTTGTGATTTTTGTTTATAATGAGGAAGCCCTGTTGCTACAGAAGCCCATTATTTTTTTATGCTTGCCTTTTACGCAGTATATAATTATATTTAAATTGAGGTATAAAAATGGCTGAATGTACACACAACTGCGACTCATGCGGTGAGAAATGCGAAAAGAGAGATTTTCATGTTAATTTACACAAAGACAGCAAGGTAAAGAAAGTTATTGGTATTGTCAGTGGAAAAGGTGGAGTTGGAAAATCACTTGTTACAAGCCTCTTAGCCAGTAAAGTAAATAAAGACGGATTCCGCACTGCTATTCTGGATGCTGATATTACTGGTCCTTCTATTCCGGAAAGCTTTGGTGTTGGCGATGAAAGAGCTCAGGCAGTAGATGGACAGGACGCTCTTACACCAGTTGTAACTGATTCTGGAATTCAGCTTATGTCTATGAACTTTTTGCTTCAGAACGAAAATGATCCTGTAATCTGGAGAGGTCCTGTAATTGCAGGTGCTGTAAAACAGTTCTGGACTGATGTTATATGGAAAGATGTTGATTTTATGTTTGTTGATATGCCACCAGGAACAGGTGACGTACCTCTTACAGTATTCCAGTCTCTTCCACTGGATGGAATTATTGTAGTAAGTTCACCTCAGCAGCTTGTTCGCGTAATTGTAGAAAAGGCTGTAAACATGGCTAATATGATGAACATTCCTATTCTTGGAATCGTAGAAAACATGAGCTATGTAAAGTGCCCTGACTGCGGTAAAGAAATTACTGTATTCGGCAAGAGCAATATCGATGAAATTGCAAAGACCTTCAACATTCCAGTTCTGGCCCGTATTCCTATGCAGGAAGAAACAAGCCGTGCTGTAGATGCAGGTGACATCGAAAGTCTGGATATACCGGAACTTAAAGATGCGGCAGAGACAGTAGAAAAATTGTTGAAGAAATAAATTGATAAGACATTATCCCGCTAACACGATAAATTAAAAATCCTGTATGCGGAGTGAAAAAAAGCCCCTTGACAACATCATTTCCGTTGGCAAGGGGCTTTTTTTTTCACGTAAGCAATACAGGATTTTTATTAAACGCGTTCAACTGGGAATGACTTAGCATCTTTACCCATGTAAGCGACAATCTTTGAACCATTCTTAAGTTCACTTACCGGAATTACTGCGGCATCAATTCGTTTTCCGTCTACTTCGATATATTCAATACCTTTGCAAACATGCTGCGGATTCTTTACTTCGATATAAAGATTCATGCCACGCCAGCGACGTTCAACAGTATATCCATCCCAGTCGTGTTTAATACACGGATCAATCAAAAGGCCATCGTACTGTGGCTTAATTCCAAGCATATACTGAGTAATTGCGTAGTAAGACCAGGTACCAGCACCTGAAAGCCATGATGTACGAGTATTTCCAGGACGTTTAGAGAAAGTTGAATAAGTTGTCTGGCCAACTACATAAGGCTCGCTCTGACGGATTTCTGCCTTGTCGTTATAAGCAGCAGGAATAGATGCCTTACAGTATTCGTAAGCACGGTCACCATTTCCAAGCATAGTTTCGGCAATTACACCCCAGCCCTGAGTATGGTTGAAGATACCTGCATTTTCCTTAATACCAGGAAGGAATACTACAGAAGACATAATGTCACTGCGAGTCTTTACAAATGGAGGCGCACAAAGCATAAGTCCGTAAGGTGTGGCCAATTTTTCCTTTACAGATTCCATACAGATGCGAGCCTGTTCTGCTGTAGCTGCACTAGACATTACAGCCCAAACCTGAGTATTAAAGTAAATCTGACCTTCTTCGATAGTCTGAGTTCCGTAAACAGTTCCGTCCTCGCCTACAGCCCAGATAAACCATTTACCATCCCAGCACTTCTTCTGAATATTCGTATCAAGAGTATCGCGCTCTTTCAAAGCCCAGGCAGCTTCATTTTTTTTACCAAGACGTTCAGAAATATCAGCATAAGTTGTAAGACCAAGACGCAGCTGGAAGGCTACAAACAAAGATTCACCGTGGTAGCCAAGTTTAAGACAGTCGTTCCAGTCAGCCAAAAGTCCGCAAGGAAGTCCGTCTGCACCCATACGCTCCAGGTTGAATTCAAGAGCACGCTTAAGGTGTCCATAAACAGTAGCTTCTCCACCATCAGCATAAGGAACTACTTTATGATAAAAATCAAAATTTCCGCTTTCCGCTACATAGCAAGGAACAGCATTGAAGAACCATTCACAATCATCTGAACGGAATTCTTCTGGTTTTGGAGCCTTTTCGTGACCGGCATTAAAGTCCTTAGAAATTACAGGAACAGCTCCACCATTCTGGCACTGACCGCTTATCATGCGAACAAGGCGTTCTTCTGCTTCTTCGGGAATTGCAGCAGAAACACCAAGAATATCCTGAACAGAGTCGCGGTAACCAAGTCCATCACGTTCTCCGTTATATACAAGAGAAGCAGCACGGCTCCAGGCAAATGTAATCAAACAGTTATAAAGTCCCCAAACATTTACAGTATGGTTAATATCTTCATCTGGAGTTATTGCTTTATAAGAACCAAGCTTTGCATGCCATGCTGCAACAAGCTTTTCAAATTCTTCATCAGCTTTCTTAAAATTACCAAACTCATTCAAAATCTTCTGACCAACAGCAAGTGCATCATCAATACCAAGCATCAGCATGATTTCTTTAGTTTCGCCAGGTGCAAGTTCAAGATCTCCCTGTACAGTACCACAAGAGTTATCGCCAAAAGCTTCAGAGTTTGTACATGCACCGTCAACAACAGCCTTAGGATGTTCATAAGAACCATAAGTACCAATAAATGCTTCGCGGCTTGTATCAAAACCAGTCATTGGAGTACCAACAAGGGCAACCCACTGGCTCATATATGCACCACCAACCTCATATTCCGGATGCTGAATATAAAGATTATCCTGAATTGAATAACGAAGAAGGTTATCCCCTACTTTCTCGCCCTTTACAATGAAAAGAGAGTACTGAAGGTTTACCTGATCCTGAGTTGTGTTCCACTGATTTGCAAATTCACAATATGAGAAAACCCGAATCTTACGTTTTCTATCAGAAGTATTTGTTACCTTAAGACGCCAGTATTCAAAATTCTGTCCAAGAGGAACATAATATTTTGTCTCGCTCTTTATTCCCTTATATTCAGAAGAAATTATAGTATATGCAGTACCATGGCGGCACTCACTCTTATACTGATCAAGCGGCTTACCTACAGGCTGCCAGGAAGCAGACCAGAAGTCCCCATCCTCCTGATCACGAAGGTAGAAATAACGGCCCGGCTGATCCATCGGAATAGAATTAAAGCGGAGACGCATAAATCTTCCCTGTGCACCAGATTTATAAAAACCATAACCACCGGCATTGTTTGTAATTACAGCACCATATACTGTAGAACCAAGATAATTACTCCAGCTTGTTGGAGTATCCGGGCGGGTAATAACATATTCCGCCTTGTCATCATCAAAATAACCGTATTTCACTTTTACCTTCCTCGGCTTTCCAATAAGCCCTCTTGCCGCAAAAAAAATTACGACAACGTTTTCTTAAGTAAAACAAGTGTAAACCAGGATTCGTAATAAGTCCATAAAGGATTTATACTATATTATGATTATGTAAAAAAAAGGCTGTGGCACCTTTCGATACCACAGCCAATATTTGAATTCCTAATTAAACAATTAACCTTTTACAGAACCAAGAGCAACACCAGCTACGATGTACTTGGCAAGAATGAAGTACACAACGATAAGTGGTAAAGCAGTAAGAGAAAGTCCTACGTAAATAGCACCATGTTCACGCTTATAAATATCACCATTAAGAAGCGATACCATAATAGGAAGTGTATACTTACTCTGGCTGGTAAGAATTACAGAAGGACGGAACAAGTCATTCCAGCTTGTTACGAAAGTGAAGATTGCCTGAGTAGCAATAGCAGGTTTCATAATTGGAAGAACGATTGCATTGAATGTCCAGAATTCTTTTGAACCATCAATACGTGCAGATTCTACGAGTGATACAGAAACAGCAGGTTTCATATACTGTCGCATAAAGAATACCATACTTGGAGAAGCTATCGCCGGAAGTATGAGTACAAGCAGATGGTTAGTCATATGAACTTTATAAACCATCTGGAAGAATCCGATAATTGTTACAGTTGCCGGAATCATCATAATACCCATAATAAATCCGAAGAATGCATTCTTAAGCTTCCACTCATACATTACAAGAGCATAAGCTGTCAATGTAGAGAAGTACAAAGAGCAGGCACAAACACCACAAGAAATGATAAGAGAGTTCATAAATCCTTTTGCAGGATTAAATGATTTACCAGTAAGAATTCTAAGGTTATTAAGGAAATACTTAGAAGGTATTAAAGAAACAGCGTGCTGCTGAATCTGGTTTGTTGAGCGTGTTGAGTTTACAAGCATTACAACAAACGGGAACAAGCTCAAAATTGCAAGAATTATACAAACAACTAAAACCAGTACCTTAAAAATTGACATATTTTTTGAATTATTCATTTACAACTCCTTTAGCAGCCTGTTTTGCAGCAAGTTTACGAGCCTTAATCTCCTGCTTCTTAGCTTTTTTAATTCTTGCTTCATCTTTATCCCGTAAGATATAGAAGAGAATTGCAGAACAAATAACAATGATGATGAACATAATCATACTCAAAGCAGAAGCACGGTTGTAAAGATAACCACCACGGAATGCCATAGTATTGATAAGTACAGATGTTGTAAGTGTTGCGTTATCAGGACCACTTCCAGGAACGAAGAGAGCTGGAATATCGAACATGTTCAAACCACCAATAAGAGAAGTTACGAGTGTGAACAAAAGGATAGTTTTAATACTTGGAATTGTGATTTTCCAGAATACTGTCCAGCCGTTTGCACCGTCAATATCAGCAGCTTCGAAGATTTCCGGGTCGATACCAAGAACACCAGAAATAAGAATAATCATTGTATAACCATACCACTGCCATGTCTGAATGAATATGATAATATTCTGGGCAGCGTGTCTACTGTTTAAGAAGTAGAATGGTTCATCGATAATCTTGAATCGTGTAAGCAAATCGTTTACAGGACCCATTGGATAACCGAACAAAGTACCGAACAAAATTGCAACTGTAGCAGCTGTAATAATGTTAGGCATATAGAAAAGTACTTTAAATACTCCCTCTCCCGGAATCTTAACACGACGGTTAGTAAACCAGGCAGAAAGTAAAAGTGCCATAATCATCTGTGGAATAAAGTTACAAAGCCAGATTTTTACTGTATTTTGCAATGCCATATGGAAAGTTGGCATTTCAAGAATTTTTTTGTAGTTATCAAAAAATTTACTGAATTTTAAGAAATGCCATGTTGTTTTTCCGGCACCTCTAAGGTCTGTGAAACCTATAATAAATGTGTAGATAGTTGGATAAAAAGAAAAAATTAAGTATGCAATTACGAAAGGAATACAAAAGATATAGCCATATTTAGCATAACTGATACTTCGCTTTTTTTCTTTGATGGCATTATTTCCCATAAGTGGACACCCCAAATATTAAATTGATTAAAAAGAAATTCAAAAAAACGTTTTTTTATTATTTTTTTGTACAAATTAGGGCTGCCTTTCGACAGCCCTAAATATTATGCAGTTAGATTTCTAACTAGTCGATATCAATACCGTACTTGTCAGATACAGTCTGCTTGAAGTCCTTGATTGCGTCTGCTTTTGATTTCTTTCCAGCAGCATAAGCACGAACCTGATCACGCCATGCAGCGTTGATAACTTCATCGTACTGTGTAAGGTTCTTACCGTTAGCATAAGCTCCAGCTGGTACGAAGTAGTCGAACATGTTCTGGTTACCGAGGAACTCGAGCTTACCATTAGACTTGCTCATAACTGTTCCAGAAGATACAGTATCCTTTGTGTTTACAGTTGCATCAGCACCCTTTCCGTACTTCCACTGGAATGTACCGTTAGCCCACTGATAAAGAAGACCTGTGTTAGAAGAATCAAGAGTGATCCATTCGATGATCTGGCGAACAACTTCCTTCTTAGCCTTATCTTTTGTAGAAGCCTTAGAAGCGAGTACCCATGTACCACCCCAGAAGAATCCGATTGGAGAGTTACAAACAGCCCAGTCGCCGTATGTTCCCTGTCCAGCCTTTGTTCCACCTGAGTTACCAGCCATTACGTAGTTGATAAGCCATGCTGGTCCGAAGAATCCGAATACAGGCTTAGCACCCTTACCCTGCATATCAGCATACCAAGCTTCTGTCCAGTCCTGTGTAAGGTTAGACCATCCCTTGTCTGTAAGCTGTTTAGAAGCATCCAAGAAAGCTTCACGTTTTGGATCGATGTAGAGCTTGTCGTCTACAATCCAACCCTTGTCTGAAGAGTTTTCATATGCGTGCCAGATATCACCGTCACCAGAAACGATTGCTACACCATTGTCAGCCAATTTAGCAGCAGCATCCCAGAACTTTGTCCAAGATCCAGAACCACCACCGATAGCAGCCTGTACAGTTTTTGGATCGTCAGAACCAAATACTTTCTTAGCAATTGAGCGGCGATAGATGAAACATCCACCAGTAGCCTGATAACCAAGACCTACTACCTGGCCTTTTGTGTTC
>CAKUWD010000011.1 GCA_934699065.1 uncultured Treponema sp. | reverse complement strand
GATATGTTGATTTTAGATTCGTCTTAATTAACCTGCAATTGACTTTCGGGTAAGTTGCATTTTTGCACAGGTGAAATGCACATTTTTATGAAGTATGATATACTAAAACAATGGAGGAATTAAAAATGAAAACAGCTGCTGTTTTTTTTGCTGATGGATTTGAGGATATTGAGGCTCTTTCGCCGGTTGATTATTTGAGACGCGCAGGCGTTGAAGTTATCACTGTTGGTGTAAAGGGAAAGCCTTTTAATGATACAATGATTGTAACCAGTTCTCACAATGTTCCAATGATTATGGACATGAGTCTGGATTCTTATATGAAAAAGTATGGAGATTCAATTCCTGACTGCGTAGTTTGTCCGGGTGGCGGAAAAGGTGCTGTCAATCTTTCTGAATGCACTACTCTGCTTGCCCACCTTGAAAAAGCATGGGATGCCGGTCGTCTTGTTGCGGCTATATGTGCAGCTCCAGCAGTTGTACTTGGAAAAACAAAAATTCCCGCTGGAAAGAAATGGACATGTTATCCTGATATGGAAGGAGAATCAAAAGCTGAATATCAAAGTGGATATTCTAACAAAGTATTTGTTACAGATGGAAATTTAGTAACTTCCCGCGGCCCTGGAGCTGCAGAAGAATTTTCTATGGAACTTGTCCGCATTCTGGCAGGAGAAGGAGTATACCAAAAAGTGCACGATGCCGCACAGATGCGATAGGAGATGCTAAAACTAGTTCGCATGACAAAAAATCGAATACGTCTGGTCAAGGCACGCTTCGCTAAAAGCCTTGACTCAGCCGTTTTGCGGCTTTCATTTCATTATAAAGCCGCAATCCGTGTGCCAATTTATTTACAGTTCTTCTTCTTTTTGTTTTATCTGTTCACCAAGATTCTTAATTTCTTCCTGAATATCATTCAAAATCTTAATATCATCTGCATTAGAGCTTGTGATTGATGCACCTTCGAGAAGCATTTGAGAAAGTTTTAATCCCATTTCTTCGTACTTGCAGTCTCGTTTTGTTTCAAGTTTATGAATTTCTATTTTTGTTACGCTTTTATCGGTAAAATCCTGAACCTTATCCCCCGCCTTTTCAAGAGCTTCTTTTGAAGCTTTGGTTCCTTTTGAAAACAAATCCTTAAGTTTGCCGCCTAATTCTTCCATATTCATATCGTTTACCTCTTTTATTATTTCCTCTTAATTGCAAGCAGAGTGAGGTCGTCAGACTGTTCATCTTCCAGCATCTGATCATAATCTACATAGTTTGAGCCCGACGCATCATCAGTTTTATGTGCTGCATAATAATCATACATATTAAAGTACTTAAAAAGGAATTCGTCAATCTTTTTATCAATCTTTATATAATCAGTCTGCTGCACAGCAGGAGATTTATAAAGGCGGAATACCTTTTCCAATGAAGCAAGAGCAAGAATTGATTCCGAAACGGTTCCTTCACATTTTGTAAAATCAAATTCAAGATTTTCCCCGACTGCCGGATTATCCTGTTTAGTCAGGATAAACTTCCTCTTATTATAAACAGCTTCAATAACCTGCTTAATTCTTTCCGGGCCGAATTCTTCTTTTGCATCTTCCATTTTAAACTCAGATTCTTCTTCGTGAGTTTTTGGATTCATCTTTTTAACTTCAACTTCATTCTGACGGACAGAATAATCAAGTTCACGAATTCTTCGGGTAGATTCTTCTATACCGTCAGTATAAAGATATAAAATATCTCCATGATTCAAAACAGTTTTCTCAACCTTAAAGCCGCCGCGCATTGCAACAAGATCAGAAGTAAATACACCGGCTGTTGGCGCAGAAGCAAGAGTAAGAAGTTTTAATGTATGTGTAGAAGCTTCATAAATGTGAACAAGATTATCACCGGCATTACACATATAAAGTTCACCGTTTTTTACATTTAAAAGACAAATAATGAGAGTTGCAAACTTACCTCTTAAACCAAGTCCTTCAATAAAGTCATTAATCTGTTCTACTAATTTTTCTAGATGTGTTCCATTTTTAGCGTAAGACCACTTTTCAAAGTAGCGGCGGAAAATTGTTGCTACAACAGTCATGATAATCGCAGCAGGGATTCCATGACCAGAAACGTCACACTTTATAATTCCAAACCAGGTATCATCGAGACGGCGGTAATCAAAATAGTCACCAGATACACCAGATTCACCTTCATAATAACCAAAACATTCAAGATTATTATCTGTATATTGAGCAAAGGTATTCTTGTTATTGCCTCCTAACGCTTCGAGCGGCAAAAAGGCTTTTTGAACAGCTTTTCCGTCCATTGCAAGAGCTTCTTCTTCAGCATTTTCAATAAGCTCATGAGTCATGTTATTAATTGCATCTCCAAGACGCCCTACTTCATCACGTGATTTAATCTCTACATCTTTTCCTTTGAGGTTAATTTTGTTTTTTGTCTGTCCAATCATAATTACATGTTTTTCAAGTTTTTTTACAGGACGTACAATAAGAGAAGCAAAAAGATAAGCGCCGGCAATTCCAAAGGCAACGGCAGCAGCTGCTACAATCAGAGAGAAAAGAACAATCTTTTTTATCTCGGCATTTAAGCTGTCTATAAGGCTTTGAGTTGAAAGCTCAAGGTAAATTACACTATGAATGTAATTTCCTGTAGTTCCTTTACGATACATTACAGGGCGATAGAAAATATAATCAGTATTTGTCCGGTCTAGATTTTCTGTGTCAAAAGCAGGGAAAGAACCAACCGCACCTTTTGAGTATTCGGCAAGCCTTGTATCAAGCTGATTTCTAAGTTCAACTATAACATCAGAAAGCCTTTCTGCTTCAGCTGCATCTTCTTCTACAGGAGATGCATAAAGACGTTCAGCTTCTCTTGAAAGGCTGTCGATTTTTTCTGATAGATCGGCAAGATCTTTTTCAATTACATTGTCGAGTTCTTTTAATTTATCCGTAACATCCAGAATAACTTCTTCTTTTAATTCTGACTCACCATAAATCAGCGTATAGCTTCCAGTCTTTTCTTCTATATCAGGATCATTCGTTGCCCAGATATAATTCAACTTTTCTGCCGAATCAGCATCCAGCTGCTGACCAATTATAGTTACATATTTTACTTCATCCATAGCATCTTTTTGAGCCGGAAGAGCTGTAAGCTCAAGCAGGTTATTTGCAGGGAAGAAATTCTTTACACCAGAATGAAGGCTTTCAAGAAGAACCTCTGTTCGGTTTTGCAGGCCGGCTGCCATAGTCTGCTCCTGAAGTCTTATAACCTTATATCCGTTTTCAAGAGAAACAGCTATAACCACCGCTATAACAAGTGAGAATGCAAATGCAATGAGTTTTTTCTTAAGACTTGGAAGCCTTTTGAAATTTTTCTTTAAATCTTTTAACGGCATGGCAGCTCCTGTGAACAAAGACTTTAATTCGTTCTGTGTAAGATTTTTTTCATATATATTCTGATAAAGATTAATTACAATAAAAATTATGACTACTGCTACAATCAATATAATTACAAATACAAGAATCAGACTGACAGCAACTTTGTATTTATACTGCTTGAAATGAGCATTTAATCGACTTTGAGGTGTATACTCTGCTTCTATTTTCATAGTTCCAGTTTGAGAAATCGTAAGTACATTACCCGTAAAGTACAACCCGCGATCAGTGTGAAGAAGACCGATTTTATATTTACCTTCATCAAGCTCTGTACCAAGCTGAACAGAAGATATTCTTGAATCAGATTGAACCTTAAACTGTCCTTCTGAAGCAGAAAGTGTAAGGTCATACGGAGCCTTACCATCAGCATCGATATAAATTTCTTTTATAGTTCCATCATAAGTAAATCCACCACCGGTAATAGACAGGAGACTTTCTCCAGAATCATTCTTTGTCTGTTGAACTCCAGTTATATATGTAGATGGCTGAAATTTATTTAATATGTAAAGCACAGATGTCGGCTCGCTGATATTTCCAACTTCATCGACTGCAGAAACAGAAAGCAGATAAACACCATTCGGCCGATTATAATAACGAACGGTTGTTAGTTTATTTGTAGCAGTAGAATTTGACCTGGTTAGGTGACGTTCTTTTTTGAGCTGTCCGTCATATCTTTCGAAAAGGCTTTCTTTTATTTCCTGAATTTTTTCAGAGCTTAGTCTCACAGGATGTTTTTTCGAAACGGCAATTGATTTCGGTATAGCGCCCAGATATTCAATTTTATAAAGATATTCAACTGCATCTTCCGAAAGAGAAGCCTTCCAGTTAAGACTGTAATTATTTGAATTTACAAAACCATATTCATCCAGATTTTCCATTGGAATATACGGAGCTTGAGGTGGTGTTAAATCCAGGTGATAATTTATACTAAAAGGCTCTGACCAGTTTCCCGCATAATCTGCAACTCTTGCCCTGAGAACATAATTACCGTCTTCCCTTGCTTTGAGTTTAATTACATTTTCTTTTGTAAAATGTTCAATCTGCATTGGAGGAAGAGCATTATTATCTTTACCCCAGGTATAAGAATAACCTGAAATATTTGAAGAATCTGCTGGAAAGTTTATCTGGATACGAACATCTTCTGAACGTGAACTTTTTCCCTTTTTATAAGACAAGGGAGTAAAAGAAGGTGGCAAAACCGATTTATCTGGAGAAAGAATTGCAATAGAATTCTTGGATGCAGAATTAACCTGCTGCCAAATAAATGAAAGAATTTTTAGATTTTTATTTTCTTCATTATTTTCTGCAGAAGTTTCAGTTATCAGAGGATGTACAAACATATTAGAATTACGGTCTTCTACAAGCTTTGTTTCATTCCAGTAGCTTCCATCTTTTTTTACCATATAAACTGATTCCCGACCTCGTCTTGTATCAAACCAGGTCATATAAAGAGAATCATTATACTCAAAAAGAACAGGACGACTCGCATTTCCATTATCAGAAATTTTTTCTGCACTACCTGAAGAAGCTCCATTCGCCGTAATGTTTTCTATCCATATTGAAGAATTAACAGTATCCGTACGTTCCCAGGCCATATATACAAGTCCTTCATATTCATAAAGAACAGGCCTCTGGTTCTGATATTCATAAAACTGTTTTCCACCGCGCCCCTGCAGCGAATTCCGATCTGTAACTAAAACCGGCTGGCTCCAGCTTCTACCATTTGAACCGGCATCTACAGTCATATAAATCTGATAAGAAAGTCTGTTTGTTTCAGCTGAAGTATACTGAGCCTGAAAAACAACAATATCCCCAAAGGAAGTATGAAGCAAAACCGGAATAAAAGGGTTTCTGTAATTTGCCGCAGGCTGAAACTGACTGAAACGCGGCCATTTAATTCCATCAGAAGAATCTGCTGTAAAAATTGTAAACGAGTTTTCTTCACCAACGGAAGTAAATATTCTGAAAGTATCCGAACCCGTTGCATAAATACGCGGTGCAACTGTAATCGAAGAGGATGATGGCAGTTTTGTTTCTGTAAAATTTTTACAAGCGTCTGTAGAAACATAAACCGCAAGATTTGAAAGCCCAGTCATTACAGCAACCCCAACCGTTCCTTTTTTCAGAACTGCTGCTGTGTAAATATCTGGAACCTCATCACCTGAATAATCAAAAGGACCGGCAAAACGTCTTGTTTCTGTATATTCTTTAAGGGTACTATAAGACCTCGCAGAAAGATAAATCTGTCGTGCATTCACATCAACTTCCTGCCAGAAAAGATAAGTAGATTTTCCATCAGGAGCTGAAATTGTAACAGGGAATCTGGAATCAGTGTTTGTTATAACTTCCGGATTTTCCCAGTAAAAATCTGCGGCAAATAATCCGGTATAAGAACTTATAAAGAACAGAAGGAGAAAGAATAATTTTTTACAAACTGCAGTACATCTTTTCATAAACTAACTTCGTGCCTCAATCTTATTCTTCAAATCCTTAATTTTCTGCGAATTAGCGTTCTGCGGCTTTTTCAAAAGCTGTTCTACAATTGCATTCGCACCTACTACATTATTATTCTGAAGTCGCTGAATTGCAAGCTGATAAAGTCTTTCATCTTCTGTAGAAAGAACCGTAGAAGTATTACCACCAATTTTTGTTGTAATTTTATCTTTTAACTCCATTGCTTCTTTATTATCAGAGACAAGAGCAAGTGCTTCATCTATTTTTGCAAGAGCATTCTGAAGTTTTGCAGTATCGTTTCCGGCAGTACTGTAAATTTTCTGTGCATCAGCTACAAGCTTTTTAGCACGACTGGCACCAGTATTGCTTACAGGCTTCTGACGGATTCCGATATCAATTTCAACCTGATATATTAAATCCTTAAGTCCTTTGTAGGCTGGATCCAGCTGATAATAATCTAAAAGATTTGCATAGCCTTCCTGCTGTGTTTCCTTATTCTTACACATCATTCTTGCCATTTCTATTTTCTGAGAAAACTCTTCGCTGAATTTCTTTGGGTCCAGCAGGCGGTTTATTCTCAAAGTTAAAATTGATGCTTCCTGATTCAGCGGATATACATACTGAAGTTTTTGGATACTCTCAAGAGCAAGCGCAAGTTCTGCTTCACCACCGGCTCTATCCCCTTCGCCTATTTTTCTGCTTCCTTCATCAAAATACTGGTAAGCAATATTCAAAAGCTGAGACATCTCCGGATACTGAGGTGCAGAAGGAAGAATCTCTCGGCCGGTTTTCATTGAAATTGCAGTATTTACAAAGTTCAAAAGATTTGTGATTTCTTCATCTTCATTTACGTTTGTAACAGCCCAGCGAATTTTTGCCTGATTCAGATATTTTTCTGCATCATCAAAGCGGCCGTTAAAATATGCATCTTTTGCACGGGTCTTAAGGTCTCGCACTTCACGAACTACAATTTCATTTTCTGCCTTTGCTATACTTTCACCAAGAACCTGGAGTTTTCGGTCTGTTTCTGCACGAAGTTCTTCATCATTCTGATTCATAAGAGCTTCATCATATTTTGTAAGTGCATCCTGAAGTTTTTTACGGGCAGTTTCAAAATCTTCTTTACGAAGGGCATTCTGAGCTTCATTAAAACGAAGATCAGCTTCATTGCGGGCAAGCTGAGAAGCAGTCATCTGTCTCTGGGCAAGAGCTGCCTGATTTTGAGAATCTGTAATTAACTGATTAAGCTTCTGGCGCTGAAGATCTATATTTTTCTGAGCTTCATTTACATAGCTCTGGATTTCACTGTTTTCCTTCTGCTGCGGATGACTGTTAAAATTATCAAGAATTATATTATCATAAGTGCCAAGTGTTGCAATTCCCTTTTCTGCAAGATTTCTTGTATATTGCGACACTTTATATGAAATATCCGGATAACTGTAGATAATTCCAAAATCAAGTTCCGGATTTGAATTAAAAGTATCCTGGTAAGCAATTGATTTAGAAATATCCTGATTCAATTCCCTGATTACACTGTCTGAAATCTTTGTAAAAAAACCTTCGCGGTATTTATCTGCTGAATTATAATAAGCCAGTGCGCCTTCATAAATGTGGACAGAATCGGCAGAATAATAATCTGTAATTTCAGACCAGGAACCTGTAAGAGCCGCAGCAGCCTTTTCAAAAATATCATCAAGTGTACTTTCGTAAAGTTGAGAAAGACCAGAAAAATCTGCAGTTGCACCGGCAGCCCAATCATAGGAATTGATATGCTGCTCTTCTTTTATACCGGCAAGAGCCGTGATTCTATCATTTGAATCAAACAAACCTTTAATAAGAGCTGCTGCATTTGTTCCAGCCTTTATACTTGCTATATCATTTTTCTGATTTTCTGTGACAGTAAGAATTTCATTTCTAACCTGAGTGAGCCGTAATGCATTTTGACAAAGGTTCTGCGCATAATCGCAAAATGAATAATATCGTGAATATGGATTTTTGAGTG
The DNA here is from genome assembly GCA_934699065.1 of uncultured Treponema sp. GTDB lineage: Bacteria > Spirochaetota > Spirochaetia > Treponematales > Treponemataceae > Treponema_D. The sequence goes on along the minus strand of CAKUWD010000011.1, from coordinate 23,907 downwards.
TATGAGAATCATCACCTTCAATCGTTGCAATCTTATAAATATCAAGTACACGACGATCCAGCGCGCAGTATCTTCCAACTTCCGAAACTAAAAGATCATCAATTGCCTCATAACCAGAATACTTTTTCAAAAGCACAGAATACACCGTCTCATTCATCCGGCCCACAGCCTCATTCCACTGAGAATCAACCGCGCCTAGGATTCCAGAGGCCTCTACAGATTCAATTCCAAAAACAAAACGGAACATAAAAGGCAAAAAAGAAGCATCCGTAGAATCGGAATCAAGTTTCTGAATCTCGGAAAACTGAGACTGAAGCTCCTTACCAGCCTGAACAATTCCCGCTCGAAGACGATTATAATTTCTGAAAGCCTCTTCAACTTCAGCAAGTCTGTTCAAAGACTGTTCGTACTGCTCATTTTGAACAGCTTTGATAAAATCATTTATAATATTGTTTAATCGCGGAAGGTAATTCTTTTCTTCGAATTCTGCAAGCCTTAAATCCAGAGCTGCAAGAGTTTTATTTACGGCACCTGTAATTTCCGGCTGATTTTCCCACTGTTCATAAAAATTGTCACGGTAAAGCCAGAAACCTTCTTTTGCCTTTTCTACCGCAGCAATATATTCACCGGCTTTAGACCTTGCAGCAGTTTCATTCTGGATCTCCATAAAAAGAGCACGGAAGTAGTTGAACTCTGCTGATTTTTTAAGGTCCGCAATAAACTGTAGGTTCTGGTCAGAAGGATGCTTTTCGAATTTTTCAAGCTGAGCTGTAATCTCGTAAATCTCCTTGTTATTACCCGGGTCTGTCTGAATCAATTTGATAAGGCGTTCTGCGAGAATTGAATACTGATTACGGGCATGCATAATCCTCTTAATACGGCTTTGAGCGCTGTCGAATTTCTCAGGATTTTTTTCTATGTAGATATTCAGCTGCCTGAGGGCTTCGTCATATTCTGTGAGACGGATAAGTCTGTCAATTTCAAAAAGAGACAAATCATCCTTTTCCTGTGATTTTTGGGCAAAAAGACAGGGACTTGTGAGAAAAATCAGAATTGCTGTAATAAGGACAATTTTCCTTTTCATCATTTATATTATATTTTATTTTCGGCAAATAAGATATTATACTTATAGAAAAGAATTAAATTTCCGAAAAAGAAGTAAGTTATGAAGAAAAAGGGGATTTTTTCCCGTGCTTTAATGTTTATGATTTTCCTCATTTTGCCTGGTATGCAGCTGAAAGCTCTATCGCTTACAGATACTACCTCCACAATCGGAGATCTATTTACTTCATTTCTTGATCCAAACGAAGGAACTACTTCTTTCCGCTCCCTTCTCATTCCCTTTGGTGGCCGAACAGAAAGTCTTGGCAATGCTTATACCGGACTATGTGATGATATAAGTTACCTGCGTTTTAATCCTGCTGCAGGAGCCATACAGAAAGAAACTCAGATTTCACTTTTTCATAATGCCTGGATAGCAGATTCCAAGCTTGAAACTCTTGCTTTTACTACCCGCTTTAAAAATATTCCGCATTTAAGTACCGGAGGCTATATTTCCTGTTTTTATATGCCTTTTACTGAATACAACTTTTTTGGAGAACGTGTTGCCGGAAGTTATTACACCGAAAGCATGGCTGCTTTTAATCTTTCCTACAACTTTCTTGCAGGTTATGATTTTAAGGGACTTGCAGCAGGAATAACATTGAAAGCCGGCTGGCGGGGTATGCCTGATTATACAGATAATAACACCGGAGCAATTATTTCCGGTTCTGGACTCGCTCAAAGTGCCCTCGCCGTTATGGCTGATCTTGGAATTATGCTTCAGTTTAATTTTTTGAAGTTTTATTCTTCCAGAGACCCGAACGTACGAATAGGCCTTTCAGTTCAAAATCTCGGACTTTCGTTTACAGGCTTCGGAAACGATATAAAAACTGATGACCCGCTTCCAACTACCATTGGAGCCGGCATTTCTGTAAAATTCATTAAACCAATAACAGTTTCTGCAGATTTTATACAGCCGATAAATCTTGTAACACCAGGAACCTATCTCTTTCCTTACTTTAATACCGGCGTTTCAATTCAATTTACATCATTTCTTTCGCTTCTGGCAGGTTTTTCTCTCAAAGGCGCAAATCCAAGAATCAGTACCGGGCTTGAATGCGAAATCAAAAAAATCAGAATTAATTTTAACTATACCCTGGATTTGACTACTTCAGTAGCGCCACTAAACAGAATTAGTCTTTCTGCAAAAATCCAGTTAGGCGATAAAGGTCGCAGCATTATTGATGCCCAGGTGGATGAATATTATAAGACAGGCCTGAAATATTATGCAGATGCTAAATGGGAAGATGCAATTATAATCTGGCAGGAAGCACTTAAATTAAATAAACGCTTTGATCCTGCAATACAGGGAATTCAAAGCGCTCAATATCAGATTGATATGTTCAGAAAGATCCAGGAAAGTCTGATGCTCGACTAATTATCGCTTTTTACAGAAAATTCTATAGTTCATCCATGGGAAGATAGAATCGCGAGCTTCAAGCCTTGTAAGCCATTCTGTACTTACGGTATTTGAACCAAGAGAATCAAAAACTGCTGTAAAAGCTGCAATCGATTCCTTAAAACGCTTTTCTGCAAACTGAGGAAATTCCGAACGATTTATCATCTTTGCAAGATTAGAACTCTGGGCCAGCATAAGCTCCTTAGCACCAAGATTCAAAAGACGTGTCTTTAATCCTGTATCCATCGGGAAACGACCTGCAAGATCAATCATTCGTTCACAATTTTTCCGGATATATCGCATCATCCAGCAATTGCGGCTGGAAAGAAGATTTTCTCCATATCCCTCACCTATTCCGGCTGAGAAATATGGTTCAATTTTTTCAAGATTATACTGATCTGCACAAAGAGAGTCACAGGAAGCAACAAGAAGACCTGCATCAACAGCTTTTACCAGAACATTTTCAAGCCAGTACATAGATTCATACCAGGTATTACTTAACCTTGAAATATCAAGCACACAAAGTTCTGAAACAAAAGAATAATCAGGAAGAAGACTTTCTGCCTTTGAAAGAGTTTCCAGGCGTTTATTTACAAAAACCTCAGCATCACTTTCGCATTGTTTTTTTGCTTCTTCTTCGTTATAAAGAGCATGCTTTTCGTCGCTGAAATGTCTGTTCCAGTATTTATATCCTGTAGAATAACGTATTCCGCCTTTTTCCATAACAAGCGAAAGCTGCTCCATAGGACTTTCATATCCGATATCTCTGTTCTGATTTCTATAGCATGAATTGAAAATGATTCCATTTTCTCCAAACAACTCACCGTCTATCACACGGTTACGTGCAAACACAACAAGTGAATTATCAGTTCTGCATGGATAGAAGATACCAGAAGATGGCACCTTTTCTGCAAGAAGAACACTGCGGGAATCAAGAATTGTATAAGTATAGCCGTAAGCACGAATAAACTTTTCAACTCCAGGTGCATAACCAAGCTCTGGCAGCCAGAAGCCTTCCGGTACAATTCCAAAATACTGTCTGTATGCATGAAGTCCGCTTTCTATCTGTGCACAAATAACCTCTTTCATATCTGCAAAATGAGGCATAAAAATATCTGTACCACAGGTTCCCAAAAGTTCAAGATAGCCATTCTGCATATATTTTGCAAAAGCGGGAATCAAACTGCTTTCATATTTATTCAAAAAATCAGCTTTACGTGCTTTGTTTTCCTCAACGACAGAACGAATTACATTGCAAACAGCTTCTTTCTTATTATTTCTTTTAAGCTCAGCCTTTCCCAAATCAATTCTCTTATCAAGCCATTCTACATAAGCTTCCTTGAGATAATCATCAGAAAGCATATTACAGAGAACCGGAGGCAAAACAAGGCCTATGCGTATCTTTTTCTCTTCTTTTTCAAATCTCTCAAGCATATTGAGAAGAGGAATATATACATTTGTTATAGATTCATAAAAAGAATTTAGAACAGGGGCATTCTGTCGAACATCATCATCTGTATGTCTGATAAAATCCTGACTTGCTTTTATTATAAGACTAAAATATTTTTGCATAACTGATTTCACCCGTCATCATGAAAAAGAATGTCTGTGGTTTCTATACTGTTCGGCAAGGATTTCTTTCATTCCTGAAAGTTCCATAATCGGTGAGAATTCTGTATCTCGTCCCGGCTGAAGATCATTTACAAAAGTTGATCCCTGTGGAATAGAAACAACTGGAGAAAAGGCTAAAACCTCTCCCGCTCCTGCTGACATAAATACCAGCTCTACTTTAATAAATTTAGTTCCTTTTGGAATAAGAACATACTGTTCCTGACTTTGCGTTGCTGTTTGAACCTCAAAGGCTTCATAAGGTTTAGGATCATGGGCATCTGCAAGAGAGCAGATTCTAAGTTTGAGACTACCATCCGGACTCTCTTTTACACGGGCAGCATCTCCATCATTTATATTCCAGAATACGAAAAGCCAGGCTGGATTTCTTAATACACAGGAAATTTGAGTTTCATTAAAATTTCCAGAAAGAACAAGAGGCTGCTCTTCTCCATTTTCTGAAGATGAGATTAACATTTCCTCATCCAGACGTTCAGACTCTTCAGACAGTTCAAGCAATTCCGCAATAAGAAAACGCCTGTCCAGGTCTTCGGGAACATCTACGCCATATTCATCTGCAAGCCTTACAAGTTCTGAAAAAGGAAGCTTTTCAAGCGATGCACAGTCTAAAGATTCTTCATTCATAGTTACATCATAATCTAAAAAATTTTGATTAGTGTCAATCTTTTTTACAAAAAAACTAAAGTCAAAATCACATATTCCGATAATATTAGTGTTGGTGATAATATCGGGTGGGTAACGACATCCAGACATCTGATAATTAACTCCTATGTTTGCTTTTAAAAAGATGAAAAGTGTGTGAGACTTTTCATCTTTTTTTTTGTTTAAATAATTAAAATTCAAGTTTTCTCATGTATCTGCCGATATAATGAATGGGTAATAATCGAAAAATGGAAACAATTAACATCGGTGCATTGCGTCAGGGTATAACCTACACAAGCGACCTCATGATAGACAACACATTCCTCCTTCTGCCTAAAACGGCCGAAATGACGGAAGATCTTATCAAAGCTCTCAGACAATGGGGATTTGAAGATATTCTCGTCGACGGTTCAATCAGTCTGGGGGGTGACATCGGTGTTAATAAAGAGGAAGAGCCGGAAGAAGAAGCACCAAAAGAAAAAATCGGTGACAATTTAAAGAAAGCTATTGAAGATTCAAAAAATACTGCCGTTGGAAACAGCGATCAGGCAAGAATGGAGCTCGTACATTCGGTTTATGAAGAGTACATGAATTACATTGAATCTGTATTTACCCATTATGCTACTCATAAAGAAATTGACCAGGAAGAACTTTCTGATACAGTACAGGAACTTTGTATTTTTATAAAGGAACATCGCCGTTATATTCTTAGAGTTAATGCAACTATTGAATCAGAAAACAGAAATTTCCTTATCATTCATACAATGAGAACAACAGTTCTCTGTCTTGCTATTGCATTACAGCTCCATCTTCCACTTTCAAAAATGATAGAACTTGGAGTAACCAGTATTCTGCATGAAATCGGTATGCTCCGTCTGCCACCTCAGCTTTATATGACTTCAAAAAAGCTTTCTGTAAGAGAAAAAGCACAGATTTCAAAGCACACACTGCTGGGCTATACAATTATAAAAGATTTGAACTTCGGACTTTCTATTCAGCTTGGTGTACTTGAACATCATGAAAAAGAAAACGGAACCGGTTATCCGCGCCGTCTCACAGGAGACAAAATCTCTTCAAATGCAAAAATTATCGCAGTAGCCTGTACATATGAAGCCATTTCTTCACCGCGAAGTTATAAAGATGAAAAATCAACTTTTGATGCTCTACTTGAAATGCTTCAGAACAAAGAACATGTTTATGATGGTTCTGTAATCAAAGCTCTTCTTTACACAGTTTCGCTCTACCCTATTGGAACCTTTGTATATCTTTCAAACAGAAAAGTTGCAGAAGTTATCGACACAAATCCAGACAACCCAAAGACTCCAATTGTACAGCTTCTTACAGAAAAAAATGCAGATGGTTCATTAAAGACAATTCAGATTGGAGAAAATAATATAAATATTCTTCGTATCCTTACAAAGCAGGAAAAAGAAGATATTCTTAAGATTGTCCGCGAAAAATATAATTCTATTGAAAAAGCCCAGGCAGAAGTTCCGGCAGCACAAAAAAGTGAAGAAAAAAATGAACCACAAGTTGATGCACAATCTAAGGCACAGCCACAAACTCAGCCTCAGGAACAGCCACAGTCTGCCCCTGTTGAAACTCCTGCACAAAATGAAACTAGTGCCAGTTCACCAGATGGCACAGAAGAAGTAGATATCAGTATATTTGATTGATTTTCGATTGTAGGCTGCTCGCTAGCCTCGCAGCTTGAGCCATTTCGATTGTAGGCTTAATTAAAAAACATTCTTATCTTCTCTACATCCTCGTGGAATTTTTCGTCAATTACCGGCGGATGTTCGTTGAAGTATAAGATTTGATTTAACTCGTCCTGATTTTTTACTCCCCAGATAGGAAGTACACTTTCATATTGATGAAGAAAGCCGAAAGCAAGCGGAATATTTTCGATTACACCACCACACAATGGCTGCATGGCAATAAAGCCTACATCGTGTTCTTCGCATAGCTTTACAAGTTCGATTGTTTCTTCACCACTTATCATACTGAAAGGAAACTGAAGAGTTTCATAACAGTCAGAAAGCACGGCTTTTTTTGCAGTCTCAAAATTAGTAGTAACAATACCAATATGACCGGCCATTTTCTGTTTTTTAAAATCAGCTAAGGTGTCGTATATTTTATCTGCCCCACCCGGCAGCGGCAAAAATTTTTCTGTTTCAAGCTGATACAAGTCTACAGTGTCACAGTGTAACGTCATCAGACTTGTTTCCATGTCACGCTTAATTTCATCAGAAGTTTTTGCCGCAGTAGTCGTAGAAAGAAATACGTTACGCCGGATATCATAAAGAGCATCACCAAGAAGCTTTTCGCTTTCAGGAGTTTTTCGCGATGTATCAAACAGATTAAGTCCTGCCTCATAAGCCTTGCGGACCAGCAGTGCAACATTTTCATCACCACCGGCTTCAGTCAGCTTCATAGCGCCAAAAGCAACGCGAGAAATCAATAAATCTGTTTTTCCTAAACGAACGTATTCCATTTTCTAAAGCTATTAGCTTCTAGCTTTTAGCTATTAGCTTATCCCCTAACTACCGGTTTGTAGTTTTTAATAGCCTTCTGGATAAAGAATACCAGATCGTCGAGAGCAACGCGTTCCTGTTCCATTGAGTCGCGGTAACGTACTGTTACTGTGTTGTAAAGCTCGTTTGCAGAACCGTCTTCTTTCTTTTCCTGAATTGTATCGTAGTCTACAGTTACGCAGAATGGAGTTCCAACTTCATCCTGGCGGCGGTAGCGCTTACCTACTGTTCCGGAAGTATCGTAATCTGTTACAAAGTCTTCCTTAAGCATGTGCTGGATTTCCTTTGCCTTTTCAGCAAGTCCGTCCTTCTTCATCAAAGGCAAAACTGCAACTGTGATAGGGGCTAAGCGTGGGTCAAGGTGAAGAACTGTTCTGTAGTCCTCTGGCTCGCCTGCCTTTGCAACATTCTGCTCTTCGTATGCTTCGCAAAGGAACATAAGGAAGTTGCGGTTAAGACCTGCAGAAGTTTCGATTACGTATGGAACGTACTTCTTGTTTCCATCTTCCTGGTCAATATAAGACATATCCTTCTTTGAGTATGTCTGGTGCTGTGAAAGGTCAAAGTCTGTACGGCTGTGAATACCTTCAATTTCTTCGAATCCGATTGGGAAGTTGTAAGTAATATCGTAAGCGTCCTTAGCGTAGTGAGCAAGCTTGTCGTGGTGGTGCCACTTGAGCTGTTTTTCAGGAATACCGTACTTAAGATAGAAGGCCCAGCGGTCTTTTCTCCAGCGATCAAAAGTTTCGTCTTCTGTACCAGGCTTACAGAAATATTCCATTTCCATCTGCTCGAATTCGCAGGTACGGAAAATAAAGTTCTTAAAGATGATTTCGTTACGGAAAGATTTACCAACCTGAGCAACACCAAAAGGAACCTTCATACGGTTAGACTGAACAATGTTCTTAAAGTCTGTAAAAATACCCTGACATGTTTCAGGACGAAGGTAAATGAGGTGGCTGTCGTCTGCAATTGGTCCCTGATAGGTTTTGAACATAAGGTTGAATTCGCGGACAGCTGTATATTTGCGGTTTTTGCTTCCACAAGTTGGACAGTTGATATTTGCATCGATGAAAGCTTTCATTTCATCGTGAGTCATTGTATCAACAGGTTTTCCAGGATTTACATCAGGATTAGCTGCTACAAAGTCTTCGATTAATTTATCTGCGCGGTGGCGGGCATTACATTCAATACAGTCAACCATTGGATCAGAGAAGTGATCAACGTGACCAGAAGCCTTCCAGGTTGTATGATGCTGGAAGATAGCTGAATCAAGACCAACTACATCGTCGTGCAGCTGAGTCATGTAGTGCCACCATTCATTCTGAATATTTCTTTTGAATTCTACACCTAGTGGACCATAGTCCCATGCACCTGCCTGGCCACCATAAATTTCAGAAGCCTGATAAACAAAGCCTCTTCTCTTACACAAGCTGATGATTTTGTCCAGGGTACATGCGTGTGTATCTGCGTTTTCTGTTTTTGCCATTTATATCTCCTTACGACTCTGGCGTGGGCCGTTTTTGATTTTTTCGCCACGACGCACCGGGTAAGGCCGCCAATGGCACTTTAGTTGTAAATGTGAGAGTATCATAAAAAGAAATTGTTTGCAAACGAAAAGATTATGCGTCTGCAGGCTTTTCTTCGGAAGGCTTATTTTCAACCGGCTTATCTTCAGAAGTTTTTTCTTCAGAAGTTTTTTCTTCGGTCGCCTTATCACCAGCTGGATTTTCTTCAGCAGTCTTTTCATCCCCCACTGCTTCTTCCACTTCCTCTGCATCTTCGATTTCTTCAACTTCATCCACTGCTTCGTCAGTCTCTTTATCATTTACTTCCGGCAAGGCATCTTTACCCAGATAATCATCAATATCCGGTGGATTTGCATAAATCAAATTTTCCAGACGCTTTTCCATATGTTCAAAAATGAAATTCTTAATTACTTTTCTGTCATCAGTTCCTACCTGCCTTAGGAAAAGCAGCATTGCAAAATAATTATTGTTATCATAAGACTTTACATCAAAAACAATAGAAGGAGTAGCAATAGAACGTCTTCCTAATGTAATGGAAAAACTTGGAACAACCGTTTTTTTAGCAAGAACTGCACCATAACTTTTTGGGAAAATGCAGGTAAAGCCTACAGAAGAAATATTTGCTATGGAAACCTGAAGCAGCTGGGTCTGAGTTGCAAAATAACCATTTATGGAAATACTTTCATCGCAATCAAGCCTTAAATATTTTCTTTTTCCTTTTGCACCGTTCAATTCAAGAATTCCAATAACATTCTTTATTAATTCTGTACCCTTTACTTCATTAAGCATTATGAAGCCACCCGGCAAAGAAAGATTCATCATAAACCTTTCTCTTTTAGGCTGAGGAATCATTGCAGACATCAAGCCTACAAAAATAGTTTTCAGCTTTTCATCCTGCTGGAAAGAGAGAATATAATTAAACCAGCCGTCATAGCTCATTTCATCATCAATAAAAATAAAACAAAGAGCATCCGGGAACATTCTCAAAGCATTCTTTGTGTACTTATAATCCTTAATAATATAGGCTTCATATTCATGCTGCTTTAATTCAGGCTGAAGGTAATTTTCAACATACAGTGGAGGATTCACAAAAAAAACTTTTCGCCCGATAATCGGATTTTCACAGCGGGGAGCCAGAGGAACCTGAATAACAGGCTTTGCTGTTGCCTCCTGTTCTGCCGCAGCTTTTTCTTCGGCCTTATCTTGAATTTCTTCTGCAGACTCTGCTTCAAGATTATTTTGAGCTTCAGCGTCTTTCTGAGTTTCTTCAGATTCCTGAGGCTTCTGTGTCTCCTGAGTTTCCTTATTTTCTTTGTCTTCTGATTCTTTTTCCGGTAAATCAGTCTGGCTCATCTTTATAGTATCATCCTATTTTATATGTTTTAATTTTTTCTTCAGGGCATTTTTCAAAAAAGTCCCTGATTTCCTCTTTCAGTACCTCATTTCCCTTTTCTGCGGCATTTACAAAATGCGTCTGGGCATAATGGGCAAACTGAAAGTTCATGCAAAAGTAAGTAAAAAATCTTTGCAGACGGGTTTTATAAAACTCCGGCGGCTGATATTCTTCTACATTCTTTATATAATCATAACATATTTTTTCCATATCTACCTTAATTTCTTTGTTTTTTTCTGAAAGAATTTCCGAAAAAATCCATGGTTTTTGTACACTTGCCCGAGAAATCATAATTCCATTGATATCAGGACAGGTTTTTAGTGCATAAGAAGCTGTCGAAGCATCTTTTACATTCCCATTAAGATAGATTTCCACACCAGAGCCCTTATATCTTTCACAGAGATCCTGACAATATTTATACCTTGGTGGACGGGAAAGTTTTTCTTTTTTTGTCCTTGGTTGTAGGGTCAGAAGTTTTACTCCCTTTTCTACCAGCATATCACAGAAAGAAAAAAAGCCTTCATCTGTAAAATCTTCATCACCAAGCCTCAGCTTTACAGAAAAGCGCTTTGTACTTTCCGGATTTTTATTATTGTAGAGGGTAACTACCTGCCCTACACGACTAATCATTTCTTCTGTTTCTTCACGAGGACGGGTCATCCAGCCTATACCAGCCCCAGTCTTATATACATCAGGAGCAGAACATCCCATATTGATATCAAGACCTATTCCGGGCAGCTCAAGAAGCTGTGCGGCTGCCTCTACCATTTTTCCGCAGTCATGACCGGTAAGCTGCCATACCATTTTCTGCGGAGCCGGATATGGATTTATATAGTATTTTTCAAAGGGACCTGCATTTATAAGAGAACCGGCATTTATCATCTCATTAAAATATTCATCACAACCACCAAAATTTTCCACGAGAATTCTGAAAGCTGAATGAGAAATAGTAGCCATTGGTCCGCAGATTAATTTTTTACACATATTATACATATTATATCAAAAATCCTTTGAAATATCCCGTGTTTAGTATTATTATTATAGAACAGAATAAAAAAATAATTGGAGTATAAAAACTATGTTTGAAAGGAAAAAGTATAAGAACTTTGCGAGAACACAGCTCTCTGGCCGTTGGGGCGTACCTATACTTGTTACACTTTTTGTAACAATCATAATCAGAATTTTTGGAATTCCAGAAACAATACAATTGTACAAAACAGGATATTTTACAGCACTTATTAAGCTGGATTGGCAGGGTATTAGTGTAGCTGCTCAAGATGCAAACCCATCACTTTTTTCAACCCTCATTCAAACTATTGTTGATGCTATTCTTTCAGTCGCTTCAATTAATGTATATCTCAAAATGTCACGTTCACCTGAACCTGTAAGTTTTAGTGATTTCATAGAAGGTTTTAATAACTGGGCTCGTGCAATACTTGCTGTATTATGGCAGATTCTCTGGATTTTCCTCTGGACAATCCTTTTCTTTATTCCTGGAATCATAAAAGCAATTGCCTACTCCCAGATGTTCTATATCATAGTTGAATACAAAGATGTTTCTATAACAAAAGCCATGCGTATAAGTATGGAAATTACAAAAGGTCATAAATGGGATTTATTTGTAATGTATCTCACTTTCTTTGGCTGGGATCTTCTTTCATTATTTACATTAGGAATACTTCAATTTTGGCTTCTCCCATACAAGAATATGACATATATCAACGCATATCATGCACTTATTAAAGAAGCAATTGAATCAGGAAGACTTAAACCGGAGGATTTATCAGAATGAAAAAAACAACAAAATCGGGCTTAATAGTATTAATTATTTTTCTTATTGCCATAGGCGCATATACAGTTTTTACATTAAAAGGAATAACCGGGGACTCTAAAATTACTATAAATTCATCAGATACCTACCGTGTTGCAGAAGATTCTGAAAGTTATAATCCTTCCGCTGCAAAGGCCTATAGAAATGAGTTTATTGCTGCTTTATATATAGAAGGAACCATTTCTGCTGCAAACAATTCCTATAATCAGAAATGGCTTTTATCAACAATTGAATCTCTTAAGAAGAATGATAAAAATGCAGGTCTTGCTGTTTTCATCAATTCTCCTGGAGGAGCTGTATATCAGGCAGATGAAGTTTACCTTGCCTTGCAGGATTACCGAACAACAAAACGTCCTGTATATATATACCAGGGACCTATGGCAGCATCTGGCGGTTACTATATTTCATGTGCCGGAAACAAGATTTATGCAAACCGCAATACCCTTACAGGTTGTATCGGCGTAATAATGGGTAACACTTTTGACCTTACCGGCCTTTTTGACCGGCTCGGTATTAAATCTACAACAATTCATTCTGGTGCAAACAAGAATATGCTTAATTACAACGAACCACTTACTGAAGAACAGAAAGCTATCATGCAGTCTATGTGTGATGAGTGTTATGATCAGTTTGTTTCAATAGTTGCAAAAAACAGAGGCATTCAGTACAACACCTGCTGTAAAATTTCAGACGGAAGACTTTATTCTGCAAAACAGGCTCTCGACAACCGTCTCATAGATGCAATTGACACCTGGGATAATATGCTCCGCGACCTTGCAGAAAATGAGCTAAAAAAGCCAGGAATTAAGGTTACAACTTTTAAGTATCAGAAAAAACAGAGCGTTTATGACATTCTTACAGAAAAAGCACTTGATATTCAGACTGCAAAAGCCGCAGCTCAGCTTGGAGTTCCATCAGAAGTAATTAAGTCTATGAATGACAAATCTTTAGTTCCGATGTATCTCGCACCTGTAAATTAAAGTCAAAAACTTATCTCTCAATAAAATAAAGACCAGCCTTCTTACCGTTTACAAGAGTATGAAGGCTGTTTTTTATTTTAAAGCCTGATTCTGAAACAGCAGCTTCCAGTTCTTCTTTTCTTGCAGACAGAATTACCATACGACCAGAATCTGAAAGTATTCTGTTAAAAGACAGGAACATCTTCTGGTAAAACTCTTTTATATCACCTATTTCTTCGTAATATCCCCACGGAGGATCTGTAATTACAAGACTGATTGATTTGTCTTCAATGTGATTAAGTGAAAAAGCATCTGCCTGCCTGCAATCAATAAGGCCTTCAGGAGCAGCCGAAATCTGTTTTCGCGAACCAGTAAGAGCTGCCTTTTCTGCTTCAATATCACTTATAAAAAGCTTTTGAAACTTAAACTTTTTTGCTAACTGTACTGGTATGGAACCGTAGCCGCAGAAAGGTTCAAGAATTTTATCATCTGATTTTATAGCTGCAAAACAGCAGATAAGATAAGCAATTTCAGGACGCAACTCACCTTTATTAAGATTCTTTTCGGTAAACTCACGTTTCGAAATCAACTCACCGCAAAATGCAAAACCTTCACGCCGTATAGAAAACCAGATTTCATTTGTAGGGGAAAGCCTGTCCAGCTTAAGTTTTGAATTGGCAAGAACATATTCTTCTGCCCGCCGGGTAATTGATTTATCTACTTTAGCAAATTGATTTTCCTGGACAAAGCGGATACGAAAGCTTCCCTTATTCACAAGGAAATAATTCTTTGAAGAACACACAGAGCCAACCAGAGAATTAAAATTCATTCCCTTCCCTTTCATTGTTTTGAGTACAAAAAAAGTGTTATTAAAATATATGATTTTTTCCAGCTCCCGGGAATCACCGTCAAAACGATAATGAATCAGTCCGTCGTAAAGCCCAAGTATTTTGATTTTAGGAAATCGCTGTGTAAGGTCCCCCTCCACCACACTCTGAAAGCCGGTAATAAATGTAGATATGAATTCCGCCATATTTTTTTATTATATGTATTTTTATCTTTTAATCATAGTAGTAAGGTATAAGCTATTAGCTATTAGCTATTAGCTTTTAGCCTTTAAGATTTTGAACACTAGACACACAATAAAAAAATAAATATAATATAAAGATACACGCTATATGTTTAAATCGAGTTATTATAACTCCAGGAGGAAAATTGGCATACGTGAATAACAATAACAACAAAAATGGTCAGAGAATCAATGAAATGATTCGTGTCCGCGAAGTACGTCTTATTGATGACGAGGGAAATCAGTTAGGCATTGTTGCTACACAGGAAGCCCTCAGAATGGCAAAAGACAAAGACTTAGACCTTGTTGAAGTTTCACCGAATGCTAACCCACCGGTTTGTAAAATACTTGATTATGGCAAATACAAGTTCGAACAGGAAAAAAAGCTCCGTGATTCCAAGAAGAACCAGAAAGTATTAAAGTTGAAGGAAATTCGTATGCAGCCAAAAATCGGCTCAGGAGATCTGGATACTAAGGCCAAACATATACAGGAATTTCTTGACGAGGGTGATAAGGTTAAGGTTACTATACGCTTCCGCGGTCGTGAGCTTGCCCACACTGAACTCGGTTATGACGTTCTGAATGAGGTGTTAAAGCGACTTACCTCGGCGTACAACATCGATAAGCCTGCCGCTATGGACGGAAGAAACATGTCGATGACAATCTCAGCAAAAGCCGCAAAATAAGGGGTTATAAAATGCCTAAGATGAAGACAAAGAAGTCAGCAGCTAAGAGATATTCTCTTACTGGATCTGGCAAAGTTAAGCACAAGAAGCAGAACCTTCGTCATATTTTGACAAAACGTTCTCCTAAGAGAAAGAGAAATCTTCGCGCTGCAGGTTATGTAGCAGAAGCAGATGCAAAGAAAATCAGAAAGCAGATGCTTCCATACGGTTAATAGGAGATAACGATGTCAAGAGCAATAGACGGAACAAAAAGAAAGAATCGCCGTATTAAGATTTTGAAGCTTGCTAAGGGTTTCCGTGGCGACAGAAAATCAAACTACAAACCAGCTAAAGATGCTGTAACAAAGGCTCTCGGTCACGCATACGTAGATCGCCGTGACAGAAAGCATGAATTCCGCACTCTCTGGATTGCACGTATTAACGCTGCTGTTCGTGAAGAAGGAATGACATACTCACAGTTTATCAACGGAATTAACAAAGCCGGTATTAAATTGAACCGCAAGGCTCTTTCTAATATGGCTATTGAAGATCCTGCTGCATTCAAGGCAGTTGTTGAAGCTGCTAAGAAAGCTGTACAGGCTTAAGGAAGTTTGAAAAATGATTTCACTCGATCAGGTTTATCTTCTTGAACAAAAGGTTGAAAGCGCTGTTGAAAAGATTCAACAGCTGCAAGCAGAAAACGATGCTCTCCGCAGCAAATGCAACGAGCTCACAAATGCGCTTTCTGCAAAGTCGGAGCAGCTTTCTAATTTTGAATCAGATCAGAGCCAGATCGAGACTGGAATCAAAAAGGCGCTTGACCGCTTGAATTCGATTGAGAATTCTGTATTGAAAAATGCAGCTCAGCAGAATCAGGCGGCTCAAGCTGCTAAGCCTGCAGTTCAGGTTTCTCCTGCTCCACAGGCACAATCTACAACAACAGTTCAGAGCACACCTAGCTTTGATACAATGGACACAGTTCCAGAAACGACTGTAGAACCTACAGAAGTAAACGAAGAACAGTCGGTAAATATTCCAGAACAGGCATTTAATACTACAAACGTAGAAGAAAGCTTTGAGAGCGAAGACGATATTGATGCTCCCGAAGATGATAATCACGACGGCTTAGGCTTTGATATTTTCTAATGGGAAAATTAAAGATTGAAATGCTTGGAACTTCTTTTACAATCCAGGCAAATGAAGATAACGAATATCTCGAAAAGCTTTTAGGCTACTACAAAAGAATCACAGAAGACGTAAATAAAATAGACTCAATCAAAAATCCTTTGCAAACTGCAATTCTTTCCGGCATTATGATTTGCGATGAACTTTATAAAGAAAAGCAGGCCAAGGTTGCAATGGAAAACGGCGAATATGTACCTGTCGAAAATGATATGGACACAATGGAAATTGAACGCCGTACTCAGAATATGATTGATAAAATCGATAAGGTACTTTAATTTATGGAAAGCGCGGCTATCACAATCTGGGTGGACGCGGATTCCTGCCCTTCTCTCGTAAGAAATCACACTGTAAAAATGGGAAACAAACTCGGTATAAAGGTTGTCTTTGCCGCAAATAAGAAAATCATCTGCGATACAGGCATTTTTGAAATGGTTATCTGCGCCGAAGAAAAAGATGCCGCTGACAATTATATTTTTGAAAACTGTAAAGCGAGCGATCTCGTAATTACCCGTGACATAGTTTTTGCAGACCGCCTTGTTGAAAAAGGAATCTGCTGCATAAATGACCGTGGCACAGAATTCAACCGGGAAATGATAAAGGAACGTTTGAGCACCCGCGACTTTGATTTACAACTGGCAGAAATTGGACTTGTAAAACATCACCACGAAGGCTACGACAAAAAAAAGTTCGCGGCATTCGCGAACTCTTTTGATAAAGTTATACACAGATTATTAAAGTAAGTGGTTTCGATACGTCCTTCGGACTACTCAACCACCGGTGGTTGAGTGCCGCGAACGCGGTGTATCGAAACCACCGGCTAGTCTTCCGGTTCATCCGGATATGCCATCTGAATAGAACAGATTCTGTCTTTTACCTGCATAAAGGCAAGAACAACCTCAGGATCAAACTGAGTGCCGGAATTATTCAAAATCTCAGAGAAAGCATCTTCTATAGTCCATGCTTCCTTATAACAGCGTTTGTGGCTTAAAGCATCAAAAACATCTGCTACTGCAACAATTCGTGCAGAAAGAGGAATGTCTTTTCCACTCAATGGCTCACAAAGAGGAACAATTCCATCCTTTACAGAAAAATCGCTAAGCGAAATCTTTCCAGGGTATCCAGAAGCACCACCATCCCAACGATCATGGTGATGAAGAGCAACTTCCTGAGACATTACATCAAGAAGAGACTCAGGCGGCTCGAAAAGCTGCGCTCCAATACAGGTATGGCCTTTCATAATATTTCTTTCTTCGTCAGTAAAACGAGGGAAGGCTTTCTTTAAGATTACATCAGAAATACCAACCTTACCAACATCATGGAACTTAGCGGCAATCTTAAGATTATCGCGGTAACGGTGAATTTCTGCTTCCGGAACATTATGATTAAAGGCCCAGCGATCATAAATTTCAAGCGAATATGATGAAACTCGTTCAATATGTGGATAAGTTTCTTTTGGATCGCGGAACTCAGACATCTTAAGCATACGCTTTACCATATTTGCAGTAAGATAAGCGTGCTGCAAAGCCTGAACCGCAGCAGTTGCAAAGTGAGCGATGAGCATTTCTGCTTCATCATCAAAAGTAATTATTTTACCGTTTTCATCTTTTGCATTGATAATCTGAAGAATACCAAGCAGATTACCGTTTGCCATCTTAAGAGGAATGGTATACATAGATTTTGTACGATAATCAGTTGTAAGGTCAGTATTTTTATTAAATTTGTACGGTTTTGATTCCGGGATTTTATAGCAGTCTTTAATATTCAGAGGATTTCCGGAAACAGCTACATAACCACAAATCTGTTTTTCGTTAATTGGAAATGAAAAGCTTGTATAAGGTAGTTTTTCACCTGGAGCAAGTTCTTTAAGATGTGTATCATTCTGTCCATACTTGATTTTAAGCTTATCGCCTTCTACAACATAAATTGATCCAGCATCCGCATTTACAATTTTACGGGTTTCGGTGAGGATACGCTCAAGAAGAACGTCAACGTCCTGAATTTCTCCGAGTTCACGCTCAATTTCTATAATACGCTGCAGTTTGTCATCATGGTCAGATTCAATGTGGTCAATTTCACTCATAGCATTTCTATTATGACTGATAATTCAAAAAAATCAAGATGTAAAACAAGTTTTTTGTTTTTTAATAATTGAGAAGAAAATCGGCCCTGCCCCCTTCTGATTATCAGGCATAATCATATAACCGTATTGTGTTTTTTCAATACCAGGAAGTGTTAAATCAGGTGAAAACGCTGAAATCTCGTTGAGATCAGGATTTGGTTCCATTAGGCAGAAAGCACTTCCGTCTTTATTAAACTTTTTGTAAAGTCTCTCTATCATACCGCCATTTTCCTGCGGACAGAGTGCACAGGTTGAATAAAGAAGTATTCCCTCCGGCCGTAACAAACGATAGGCCGAGGAAAGCAAAGCCCATTGTTCGGTTGTAACAGTTTTAATTCGTGAGGGTGACCAGTTATTCAAATATTTCGGATCTGCAATTACATGGCGCTCGGAAGAACACGGTGCATCAAGAAGAATTCTGTCAAAGCATTCTGTCTGGCGTGTACACCAGGTTGCACCGTCGCTGCAGGAAGTTTTTACGCGTTCAGAGATTTCTGGAGGAAGACAGGTTTGTACAACTGTTGCAAGGCGATGCTTTCGTTCCGGAGAACGCTCATTTGAAGAAAGAGTTGCATCCTTTGGCATACGGCTTGCAAGGACAAGAGTTTTACCACCAGGCGCGGCGCAGAGGTCTAAGAGGTCGGTGGCGTTTTCAAGCGGCAGGCAGAGGGCAGCAAGCACTGAGGCACTATCGAGGAAGTAAGATTGCTCAGCTCCGGTTACGTGATATTCAACTGCACTTCCCTCGCCTGCAAAAGCGGCTTTAAGGGACTGCCAGCGCTGGCCATAGAGTTCACTGTAATATTGTTCAAAGCCTTCTGCTCCAGATAACTTTTCTTTAGCGGATTTTCTGCTCATCAAAAAGCCCTGCCTCAATTTTATATTTTATAATTCTTTTTACAGCCTGATCGATTTTTGCTTCAAAAGCTGAATCTTCTTTAGCACGATTATACAAAACCTTTCCAGCCTTTGCAAAACGTTTTTCAGAAATCATAATGCAGTCTATACCTGCCTCAACAGCACGAATTGCAGCAACTTCCGGCGGATACCCGTTATCAGCAAGAGCCCCCATGAAAATATCATCAGAAAAAATAAGCCCCTTGTAGCCGTATTCGTTACGAAGAATATCAGTTACCCAGACCTTTGAAAGGCAGGCCGGAACTCCGGCATCTACCGCAGTTGTACGGGCATGTGACATAAGAACAACCGCCGGCTCATATTTTACAAGATCGCGGAAAGGTTCAATTGATTCTTCAAGTTCTTTCTTTGTCAGTGTAATCTCAGGAAGCCCAGTATGCGGATCTGTATTTGTATTGCCTGGGAAATGTTTAAGTACAGTTGCGATTCCATTATTTTCATAAGCATTTATACACGCAAGGCCGTACTGCCTTACCTGAAAAGAATTTCCGAAGCTGCGGCCGTCAAGAAAATCTTTATTATCTTCAGTGCAGACTTCTGCAACAGGCGCAAGATTCATATCAAAACCAAGTTCTTTCATCCCGGCCGCCTGTTCCCCGTATAATCTGTAAGCTCTGCCTGCATCATAATTTTTTGCAACATCTTCATTTGATGGAAGTTTTGGATTCAGTTTCTTAAGCCGACTAACCCAGCCACCTTCCTGATCCACGCAAAGGTAGGGCTGAATATTTTCGTAAGTTTCACAATAGTCGCGGATTGATTTTATATAATCCTGCATCTGCTCGCGTGAATCTGCAATATTATAAGAAAAGAAAATATAACCGCCTGCAATTAAAGGAGTCTGATCATTGATGCCAGTCATGGCCCCAATCGTTTCATAAGAGCGGAAGGTCGTATTTCCTTCCAGGTTTTCTATAAAAAGCTGGGCAATTTTCTGTTCCAGGGGCAATGCATTTACATAGCGGGTAAGTGCTTCGTCTCTTTCATTATTTATCTGATTTATATAGCATTGAACTTCGCTGGCAGAAGCGTGAGTTTTGATTTCTTTTTTAGTTTGTTTATCGGTACAAGCTGAGAGCAAGAAAAATGATAATCCTAAGATGCAAAAACTTTTTGTCTTCATAATAATATTATATCACATGGATTCGATTTTGCTAACGCAAAATCCTTTTTTTTTGAATTTTAAATTTTTAATATATATTAAAAAAAACAGCGTTAGCTGTTTCCAAATCCGGGTGGCAAAAAAAATAATCATTTTCACGGTATTTGTAAAAGATACAATAATTGTATATAATGGAAGATATGAAGCGAATTGCGATAATTACAGGTGCGAGCTCAGGAATTGGTGAAGAATTCACCAGACAGGTTTGTGCAAAATACGATTATGATGAAATCTGGATTATTGCACGTCGCGAAGAAAAACTCCAGGAACTTGCAGAGCAGTTGAATAAAACAAAAAATTTTAACTGCGTACGTCCGGTTGTAATGGATGTTGCTGGTAAAGCCGGAGTTGAAGGGCTCAAAGCTTTTATCAAAGCAGAAGATGAAAAACTTCGTAAAGTTGAAAGTGGAATTGAAATCGGACTTTTGATTAACAATGCAGGTTTTGGAACTTATGGTCCTTTTGCAGAAACTTCAATCAACCGTCAGATGGATATGATTGAGCTCAACTGTACCACTGTCACAGGCATCTGCGGAATTGCACTGCCCTACCTAAAAGCAGGTTCAGTTGTAATTAACACCGCCTCGCTGGCTGCCTTCTTACCGCTGGGAAATTTTGCGGTGTACGGAGCTACTAAAGCTTACGTTTTAAGTTTTTCGGTTGCACTTGCAGCTGAACTTCATGATAAGGGAATTAAAGTCAGTGCTTTATGTCCTGGTTCGGTTAGCACTGAATTTGCAAATGTTGCCTCTAACGGAGCCCGCAAAGAAGTAAAGGGAGGTTTTCCTCCTCAAAAGGTTGTGGCTCAGTGTCTGAGACGTGCCTTCAAAGGAAAAACAATTTCATTATACAGACCAAAATGGCGTATAAACGCCTTCTTAAGTCGATTTATCGGTCGTTACCTCGGAGCAAGGTTTACCTATAAATACAGTCCTCGTCCTCATAATCCGGATGAAGATATGATGAAAAAAAATGAAGAGATTTCGGTCTCTGATTTTATGTAATATAAAAATCGTCATCCTGAGGAATGACACAACAAGGAAGAAATATGAATATAATTTCTAGCGCACTTTTCACAGATTTTTATGAACTGACAATGGCTCAGGGCTACTGGAAAGAGAACATGAATCAGGAAGTTGTTTTTGACATGTTCTTCAGAAGAAACCCTTTCAACGGCGGATTTTCGATTCTTGCCGGAAACGAAACTCTGATGGACATTATCGTAAACTTCCGCTTCAGCGAAGATGACATTAAATATCTTGCTGAACAGAAAATTTTTGAACAGGGCTTTCTTGATTATCTGAAAGACTTCCACTTCACAGGCGACCTTTACACAATGGATGAAGGAACTGTAATCTTTCCTCAGGAACCTCTCGTACGCATCCATGCAAATCTTATAGAAGCTCAGATTCTCGAAGCCCTTGTTCTCAATCACGTAAACTTCCAGAGTCTTATCGCAACTAAAACAGCCCGCATATGGCTGGCTTCTAAAAAGGCACCGATTATGGAATTCGGTCTTCGCCGTGCCCAGGGACCTGATGGCGGAATGAGTGCAACCCGCGCTTCTTACATTGGTGGTGCTGCCGGAACTTCAAACACCCTGGCCGGAAAAGAATACGGCATTCCTGTTATGGGAACTATGGCTCACTCATGGATTATGTCTCACTCTTCTGAATTGGAAGCCTTCCGCGAGTATGCAAAAATCTATCCTACTAATTCAGTATTCCTTATTGATACTTATGATACACTTCACTCTGGTATTAAAAACGCAATTATTGCCGGAGGCGAGCTTGTAGAAAAAGGCTACAACTTTGGTGTCCGCCTTGATTCTGGAGACATTTCTTACCTGACACGCGAGGTTCGTAAAGAACTGGACCGCGCAGGCTATCCTCAGGCAAAAATCAGCGTATCTAACGAGCTTACAGAAGAAATCATTACAACACTCGTTGCAAGCGGTGCTCCAATCAACAGCTGGGGCGTTGGTACTCATATGGTTACTGGTGGCAACGAAGCATCTTTCACAGGTGTTTACAAGCTTGCAGCCCGCCACGACAAGGCTACAAATCAGATGGTTCCTGCAATGAAGTTTTCTGATAACCCTGCAAAAACAACAAACCCAGGCATCAAAAATGTATTCCGCCTTTATGATGAAAACGGAATGGCCCTCGCTGATATTCTCGCACTCGAAGGTGAGACAATTGAAGCTGGCAAAGAATACCGCTATCACCACCCTATGGTAGACTACCGCCAGTTCACCTGCAAAGCTGCAAAAATTGAGCCGCTTTTGAAGAAACGCCTTGAAAAAGGCCAGCGCGTAACAGAACGTCTGCCTGATTCAGAGCAACTCAAAATCAGCCGAACTACAATGCAGAGCCAGCTTGAAAGCTTTGATGAGTCATACAAGAGAATCTTGAACCCACACATTTACAAGGTTTCACTCACAGAAAAGCTGATGGAATTGAAAAAGGATTTTATCGAAAAGAATATACGTTAACGAAGTCTGCGGTGGTTGAGTGACACGAAATGTCGTATTATCCGGTGGTTGAGTGACACGAAGTGTCGTATCGAAACCACCGCAGAACTCGATAATGGTGTTTTCGATACGCCTGCGGCTACTCAACCACCGTATTTACGGCAGATACAGCGGCTGTATGTTTCGCATTGAAGCAAACAGCCGCTCTTTTTTTGCTTCGTCGCCATCTGTCAAAGCTTCGAGCTTTGCCCTAGCCGCTTTGCGTCCTGAATTATCCTGATAATCGCAGGTGCAGGTATAGCCCGCATAACCACCCGCCTTTGCCTCTTCTATCAGTCGTGCCTCGCTTACATAACAAAGGGGCCGGATTACTGTAACAGGAAAGTTGTCATACTTAAGCCTCGGCGGCATAGAGGCAAGTTCCCCCTTGTTCAGCATGTTCATTAAAAGCGTTTCAAGAATATCATCCATATGGTGGCCAAGGGCAATCTTGTTATAGCCGTGTTCAATTGCATAATTCAAAAGCTCGGTGCGGCGCTGTGTAGAACACCACCAGCAGCTCATCTTCTGCCCCGGTTTCACGCGTTCTAAAACGTTTACATTAAGTTCTTCGAATGGAACCTTCCAGTCCTTAAAGAGTTCTCCAATCCCCACTGGGAAATCCGGTGCAAAGTCGCTTTTGATAAATAAAGCCTTATATTCAAAATCGCAGTCCGGGCGGCGGGCTCTGTCTGCAAAATATTTTATAAGAGCCGTAGAATCCTTACCCCCGCTGGCACCAATCAAAATGCGGTCGCCTTTTTCTATGAGATGATAATCAAAAACTGCTTTGTCGATGAGGCTGGAAAGTCTCGGTATTTTTTTCATAAGAATTCGATTAATTTGCTACAGCTACAGCACAAGCGACAGTGCATGCCTAAAATAGCAAATGCGTTAAAAAAAACAGTCCATCGGGACTGTTTTTTAGCATTTACTTACTAAATGGCTCGCCCGATTTATCGGGCGCCTAAGGTTGTACCGTTGCTTTTAGAGACATCTAAAAAACAAACGATACAACGATAATTATTTAGAAACTTCCTGCAACAGCAACAGCACAGGCAACGGTACAACCGACCATAGGGTTATTTCCCATTCCCATGAAGCCCATCATTTCTACGTGTGCTGGAACTGATGAAGAACCTGCGAACTGTGCATCTGAGTGCATACGACCAAGAGTATCAGTAAAGCCGTAAGAAGCTGGACCTGCAGCCATGTTATCAGGATGGAGTGTACGACCTGTACCACCACCAGCTGCCGCAC
>CAKUWD010000010.1 GCA_934699065.1 uncultured Treponema sp. | reverse complement strand
ATATGATAGAGCTTGCTCAGGCTGGCGTAAAATTCTATCTTGATGATTTTGGTAGGGCTAAAAATTGCGATGCAATTTTTTTAACGCCCTGCTATAGAACACCGGCCGCCAGCGGCCTTACACATTTAGGATTATCGAGAAAATGGCTCAAGCGGCGAGACTTTGCGAACCGCAATATATAAAGTTGGAGGAATATTATGAAAATTGCTCTTGTAGGTTACGGAAAAATGGGACACATGATTGAGCAGGCTGCTAAGCGTGCCGGTCATGAGGTTGTTACTACTATAGATGTTATGGCAGATGATGCTAAAGTAAAAATTGCTGCCGGTGATACAGATGCAATTGTGCGCGCTGTAAAATCAAGCGGGGCAGAGGGAATTATTGAGTTTACTCACCCGACTGCGGTCATAGCAAATGTTCGCGCACTTTTGCCGCTGGGACTTCCTCTTGTTGTGGGAACAACAGGCTGGAATGACAAGCATGCAGAAATTGACGCTTATGCAAAAGAGGTTGGCGGAACTGTAATGACTGCCGGTAATTTTTCTATCGGCGTAAATATGTTCTATAAAATTGTAGAAGAAGCTGCAAAAATCATGTCTGAATATAAGGATTATGATGTTGCAACATGGGAGATGCACCACAATCAGAAGGCTGACAGTCCTAGTGGAACTGCTTTGGAAATTGCCCGCCGTGTTCAGATGGGCTATAAGAATAAAACAGAAATCATAACAGATGCTTTTCATGAAAGACCAGTTGCAAACCAGCTTCATGTAAGTTCAACCCGCTGCGGAAATGTTCCTGGAACTCATAAGGTTTTCTTTGATGGAACAGCCGACACAATCGAACTTACTCACACAGCAAGAAGCCGCGAAGGTTTTGCAGTTGGCGCGGTTGAATCACTTATAAAACTTGATGCAGCCCTCAAGAGCGGCAAAGTAAAACGCGGCGGCCTCTACGGCTGGGATGATATCTACTAGCGGATCATAAGGATATTCGAACACGCTATGAGAATTTGTGAAGCAACCAGAAGGTTGTATCTTATTCTTCCGGCGTGTTTTATATTTAACTTTGTTGTATTTATAAAATGGAATGAAACAAGAAACGCATAAAGTGTTGTTCCTGCAAATAACATAATTGAATTAGCGGTTCGTTCCCAAAACAAAAATATCAGTGAACAGAAGTGCAGGTGAGTAACTAAAAGAAAACTGATTGCAAAAGCAAAATAAAACTTGATTTCTTGTTTTCCAGAAAAAATGCAGGAAGTAATAATTATTGCTGCATATATTCCAGATGCCAGTATGTAAAACCATGCTGGTACAGAATGAATCTTAAAAATAGAATTATAAAGCGCAATCCAGCAGACGATGTTTCCTAATGAAGCTATTCTTCCTAGAATTCTTAAGCTTCTGATTTTTTCAAAAGCAAGAAAAGCTGTGGAAATTGAAATAAGAATAAAAGCAGCCACAGAAACGATTATTATATGAAAGGAGTCTGGAAGGTAGTTTGTGAGACGCAGAATAATAATTGTGCCGGCCAGGGGGAGTGTGAGACATACACAAGTTTTTTGAAGGATAATAAGTTTTTTTAAATTTGCAAAAATTATAAGTCCATAATTGATTATAAAAAGTGCAAGTAAAATCCAGTCAGCAATAGTCATTGTGTATGCTCCATGTATTAGTTTTTTATAATTCTAACATAGAAAACGTTTTCTGTGAATTGAACTTTTACCTTTGTTTCATTATAATCTTTTGTATTAAAATCGGGCGAATGTTTCGATTTTTTTTGAATACTTAAGACTGAAAATGCTTTGTCATGCCAACACTGAACCCTGAAATATGTTCAGGGGCAGGGTGACGGAGGATTCAGTCCTGTTTTGAGGATACATATATGACAATTACTGGAATGCTTGGTCAGAGTGGACTTCTGACTCTGCTTGGTATGTGTGTTGTATTCAGTTTCATCATTATTCTGATTATCTGCATGACAATTATGAAATCTGTAATTCATGCACTTAAGCTTGATAAGGAAGAACCTGCTAAAACACCTGTGGCTTCTGCTCCTGCTGCTTCGGCTGCCGGAAATGATGGTGCTATTATTGCTGCAATCGCTGCTGCGGTTCACGATAAGGCGTTAAATTCGTAAATAATCTACTATATTAAAGATAAAGGGAAATAAAAATGGCTAAAGTAGGAATTACAGAACTTGCAATTCGTGATGCTCATCAGAGTCTTCACGCAACACGTATGACAACAGCAGATATGCTGCCAATCTGTGACAAACTTGATAAAGTTGGTTACAAATATATTGAAGGATGGGGTGGAGCAACTTATGACTCTTGTATCCGCTTCCTGAACGAAGATCCATGGGATCGTCTCCGTAAGCTCCATGCAGCTCTTCCAAATAACAAAATCATGATGCTTCTTCGTGCTCAGAACCTTCTTGGTTACAAGCACTATGCTGATGATGTAGTAGAAAAGTTCGTTGCAACTGCAGCTAAAAACGGTATCGGATGTTTCCGTATTTTCGATGCCTGCAACGACCCACGTAACATGGAATGTGCTACAAAGGCAGCTAAAAAATCTGGAGTTGATGTTCAGATGGCTATTTCTTATGCCGTAACTCCATTCCATACAAATGAAAAATATGCAGAGCTTGCTAAGACTTATGCAGACTTTGGTGCAGATTCTATCTGTATTAAAGATATGTCTGGTCTTCTTAAGCCATATGAAGCTTATGACCTCGTACAGAAAATCAAGGCTAAGGTTGATCTTCCTGTAGAAATCCACTCACACGCTACAACAGGTCTTTCTGTTGCAACACTTTTGAAGGCTGCAGAAGCTGGTGCTGACTGGCTTGATACAGCAATTTCTTCTATGTCTATGGGAACTAGCCACTCTCCAACAGAAACAGTTGTAGAAATGCTCAAGGGCACAGATATGGATACAGGCCTTGATACAAAGCTTCTTCTTGAGATTGCTGCTTACTTCCGCGAAGTTCGCAAGCACTATTCATCTCTTGAATCTGCCTTCCTTGGTGCTGATACACGTATTCTCCTTTCTCAGGTTCCAGGCGGAATGCTTTCTAACCTCGAATCTCAGCTCAAGCAGCAGAATGCAGGCGACAAGATGGACGCTGTACTTGCTGAACTTCCAAAGGTTCACAAGGCTGCAGGTTACGTTCCGCTTGTAACTCCAACATCTCAGATTGTTGGTACACAGGCCGTTATGAACGTTCTTATGGGACCATACAAAGTAATGACTCAGGACTTCCGTAACCTTATTACAGGTAAGTTCGGTAAGCTCCCAACAGATGCTGATCCAGAATTGGTAAAAGAAGCACTCAAGCAGAATGGTATGGACAAAGTTATGACTTGCCGTCCAGCTGATGAAATTGCTCCAGAATGGGACAAGATGGTTGAAGAATCTAAGAAGGCTGGTGGTGACGGTTCTGATGAAGACGTTCTCACATATGCTATGTTCCCTAATGTTGCTCCAAAATTCTTTGCAGAACGCTCTAAGGGACCAGTTGATGCTGCTTCTACATTCGCTAAAAAAGAGGCTCCAGCTGCTGCCGCTAAAGAAAACAAGGGCGGTTCTTACACAATCAACGTTAATGGTACAGCTTACAATGTTACAACAGGCCCAGCCGGCGACAGCATGAGCGTAAATGTAAACGGTACAGCTTATAATGTAACATTTGGTGCCGCAGGTGCCGCACCAGTTGCAGCCGTTGCAGCTCCAGTTGCCGCAGTATCTGGTGGTCAGCCAGTTCCTTCACCTGTTGCCGGAACTCTTCTCCGCTATGCAGTTAGCGAAGGTGCTCAGGTTAAGAAGGGTGATACAGTAATCATTATTGAATCTATGAAGATGGAGCTTGAAGTTAAGGCTCCAGCTGACGGAAAAATCAGTTTTGTAGTACAGACTGGAAGTCAGATTGCTCAGGGACAGACTTTGGCTAACCTCGGTGGCGCACCTGTTGCTGCTGCTCCTGTAGCTCCAGCTCCACAGCCTGCCGCTGCACCTGCAGCCGCTCCAGCTCCTGCCGCATCTGCTGGTGGAAAGCCTGTTGCAGCTCCAGTTGCCGGAACTCTTCTCCGCTATGCAGTTAGCGAAGGTGCTTCAGTTTCTCCAGATACAACAGTAATCATCATTGAATCAATGAAGATGGAATTGGAAATTAAGGCTGGTGCCGCTGGTAAGATTCACTTTATCGCAGCAACTGGCAGCCAGATTGCACAGGGCGCTACACTCGCCGAGGTACAGTAATGGAAACAGAATTGAACAAAAAAAATGATAAATTCAAGTACCTTAAGATTACTACTGTAATCTGTATGATTGCTGTGGCACTTTCTTTTGCTGGCTGCGGGGCTTCTGATTCAGGAAGTACCGGCACATCCGGCAGCAGCTATGCTTCATCAACAGTCATCAAAGGTTCAGAAAACATTAAGCCTATTTCGGTTTCATCATTCTTTAAGAATGTTGGAAAAAATACCGGAATCTATAAAATGATTCATAATCCTACTCCGGAAGAACTTGCAGAGGAAAAGGCTTCTAAGGAAGCAATGGAAATTGCAAAGGAAGAGCAGGCTGCACAGGCCGCTGCTGACCTTGCCGCTCACCCTGTAAAGGGCTGGCAGCGTCTTATCATGCTTGCCATCGGCTTCCTTATTGTTTATCTTGCAGTAGTCAAGGGCTTTGAGCCGCTGCTTTTGATTCCAATCGGATTCGGAACTATTCTTGTAAATATTCCTGGCGCCGGTATGGGAGACGCTCCTGACGGAATGCTCCATATCATTTACAATGCAGGTGTTGGAAATGAGTTCTTCCCAATGCTTATCTTTATGGGAATTGGTGCTATGACAGACTTTGGTCCTCTTATCGCTAACCCTAAGACAGCCTTGCTCGGTGGTGCCGCACAGCTCGGTGTATTTGCTACACTCTTTGGTGTTGCTGCAATGAACTTCATTCCTGGAATCGACTATAACATGAAGCAGGCTTGTGCCATCGCTATTATTGGTGGTGCAGACGGTCCTACTTCAATCTACGTATCTGGTAAGCTTGCTCCTGAAATGATGGCTGTTATTGCCGTTGCCGCTTATTCTTACATGGCACTGGTTCCAATGATTCAGCCACCTATCATGAAGCTTTTGACTTCTAAGAAAGAACGCCAGATTAAGATGAGTCAGCTTCGTCCTGTTTCTAAGACAGAAAAGACTCTCTTCCCATTGCTTCTGCTTGTTGTAACAATTCTTCTTCTGCCACCTGCAGCTCCTCTTATCGGTATGCTCGCATTCGGTAACTTCATTAAGGAAGTAGGAATTGTACAGCGCCTTTCTAAGACTGTAGAGAATGAACTTATGAACATTGTTTCTATTCTTCTTTCTCTTGGAGTAGGTTCACAGATGACTCCGGAAAAGATTATGCATGCCAACTCTCTTGGTATCATAGTTCTTGGTCTTCTTGCTTTTGCAGTTGCTACCGCTGGTGGTCTTGTAATGGCCAAGATTATGAACCTCTTCCTTAAAGAGAAGATTAATCCGCTCATCGGTTCGGCTGGTGTATCAGCAGTTCCAATGGCAGCCCGCGTTGCAAACAAGGTTGGTATGGCCGAAGATCCTACAAACTTCCTTTTGATGCACGCTATGGGACCAAACGTAGCAGGTGTAATCGGTACAGCTATTGCGGCTGGTGTATTCATCTCTACTTATGGAATGTAAGTAACGAAAAATTATATCCTAGTTTTGTGGATACAAAACTAGGGCTTGCGGTTCGAACTTTATTCAATTGCCATTGATTTACAACCGTAAGCAAATATCTAAAAGATTTTACAGATTCCTTTCGGGGAATCTGTGTTTATTTTAAATATTGGGGAACTCGAGAAAAGTTCTGATGCGGAGTAGAAAACGACTGACGACAACATCATCCCGTTGGCGACAGGCGTTTTCTACGGGAGCAGCAGAACTTTTTTTTTCTTAAAAAAGTAACATTTTTATTGACTTTTGGTGTTATAATATTATATATTATATAATATAGATATCTAAACAATATTATAAAAGCGAAGGAGGATTCTATGGTTTTTACCGCGGGTTCTGCCTTGCTTGATGCTGTGGTTCTTTCGGTTGTCAGTCTTGAAGGAACTTACGGCTACAAGATTACGCAGGATGTCCGTAAAATTATGGATGTTTCCGAAAGTACCCTTTATCCGGTGCTGAGGCGACTCCAGAAGGACGGTTACCTTGAAACTTACGATATGGAGTTTCAGGGAAGGAACAGAAGATACTATAAGATAACTTCAAATGGTATGATTCTGCTGGATAAGTACCGCAGCGAATGGGTACTTTTTAGAAATGGGGTAGATGATATCCTTTTGGGAAAACATGAAAACTAATTCGGAGGAATAAAATGACACGAGAAGAGTATTTGAACGAACTGAAATCAAGCATAATGTCGCTCACAAGCGATGAACAGGCTGAGGCAATTCAGTATTATTCGGATTATTTTGAAGAAGCAGGTGATGATGAGAAGGTAATGCGTGAACTTGGTTCACCAGAAGAACTTTCAAAAACAATTATTGAAAAGTTTGCAAATGCACTTGTAGATACAAAATCTGCAGATTCAGAAAATGAAGAAGGTTCTGAAAATAACAGCCAGGATAGAACAGATTACAGAATGAGTATTGATGCTCTTTATTTTGAGTTCGCAAAAAAGGATGTAAAGAATCTTTCTATGGATTTCGGAGCCGCTGAAGTTGTTTTGATTGAAGGTGATAAATACAGCGTTGAAACTCGCGGACTTCCGGAAGAAGCAATTAACTGTTATCTGAATAAGGAAGGAACTCTTGTTGTAAGCAATACACGTCGTTTTAATCTCAATTTCTGGAGTCATAACAGACGCAGTCGTATTGTTCCGCGACTTCTCGTAACTTTGCCGAAAAATGCAGCAGTTGAAAAGTTCCGTATAGCAATCGGAGCTGGCCAGCTTACAAGCCGCACTCTTTCTTTCAAATGTAATACTGGCAATATTGACGTTGGAGCTGGAAATATGGTTCTTAATGGTATTTTTGGTGGTCGTCTGGATATGCGTTGTGGTATGGGTAACCTTGAGTTTAAGGGTAGTGTAAGCGGCAATGTAAACCTTGATTGCGGAATGGGAAATGTAAGTCTGGACCTTAAAGGAGATCCAAAATCATATTCTTATGATGCAAAAGTTGGTCTGGGGGACTTCCGCTTTAATGATGAGAAAAAGAGCGGTGTCTGCAAAGTTTATAATAATCAGAAAAAGGAAAATCATTTTTCTGTGAACTGCGGTATGGGATCAGTAACAATTAAAATTTCTGAATAGGAGTGAAGAAAATGAGTAAGAAAAAGCTTTATAAATCAAGAAAAAATAAGATGATTGGTGGTGTTTGCGGAGGTCTCGCAGAATACCTGAATATGGATCCAACAATTGTTCGTATAATTGCCGGAATTCTTTGTCTTATAAGAGGAATAGGAATCCTTGTTTACATTATAATGTGTATAGTTATGCCTTATAATGATGAAGATTTTGGTGAAGATGACACAGAAAACCTTAAGAGTGCCAATATTGATCCGGATGATGAGAAAAAATCAACTTCGAAAAAAGCTGATGCAGAAAAAGACAGTAAACTGCACTCAGACGAAGAGTTTGACAGTTACTTTAAAAAACAATAATTGAAGAAACTTTAATAACGAACTGTATCAGCAGGCCGACTCATTAATATGAGCCGGCTTTTTTTTTATTTCTCAGGCTGTAACTAAGAATAATTTCCTATGGAATAATATTTCAATTATGATAAAATAATTTTATTATGGTAGGAATAAAAATTAATAAAACGTTGCGTAATGTGTTGATAGCTGTAGCAGTTATCATCCTCATTTTTGCAATCCCAAGCTTTTTTCCTGAAAAAGATTATCATAGCAAATATGATAATTATGATTTATCCACAAATGTTGGAATTATATCTTCTACAAGAACTTATTCAGAATATCTGAATGAACATTCGTCTGCACGAAGTGCAAAAAATGAAGTTTCTGTGGATGTGCTCGATTTTGTTAAGGCAAAATCAAGTGGAAGCAGAGTGGAAAGAAATTATAAGGGAAAAGATGTTGTGTTTACAGAAGAAGAATCTTCTGTAACATGGAATGTGGATGTGCCGGAAGCCGGCTTCTATAATATCCGTATGGAATACGTTGCAGTTCCTTCGAGAAACGTTAATATGGAACGTATTCTGTATATTAATGGTGAAATGCCTTTTAGCGGTGCTGATACACTTGCTTTTTACAGACTTTGGAAGGATGGTGGCCCGGTAAAATATGATAACCGCGGTAACAGCATCAGACCTACACAGGTAGAAGTCTTTGATTATCAGTCTGCATATTTTAAGAGTGATCTTGGTTACGAAGTTGATCCATTCAAATTCTATTTTAATAAAGGTGTAAATGAAATTACACTTGAATCAACTAGTGAACCTATGGCAATCAGTGAAATTACACTTTGCCCAATAACTGTTTATAATACCTACGAACAATATCTTGCTAAACAGAAATCAAATCCAGATAATTATACAGGAAAGAATATTACTGTAAAGGTTCAGGGAGAAGATTCTGTTATTCGATCTGATCCGTCTTTGTTTGCCCGATATGACCGTTCTTCTGCCATAACAGAGCCATACAGTACAAAGCAGACAATTTTGAACTATACAGGTGGAGATTCATGGAAGCTTCCTGGTCAGTGGATTGAATGGGAAATGGATATTCCTGAAGACGGCTGGTATACAATCTCGCTTAAAGCACGTCAGTTCTTCCAGCGTGGTTATATGGCTTGTCGTTCAGTTTATATTGATGGTGAAATTCCTGTTGATACTTTAAAATCAGTTGGTTTTAAGTATGATTCAGACTGGCAGTTTGCAACTCTTTCTGGAGCAGATAAAAAGCCTTATAAATTCTACCTTTCAAAGGGTAAACATACAATTCGTCTTGAAGCTACTCTTGGTGAAATAGGTAAGGTAATACAGCAGGTTCAGGATTCTGTTTACAGATTGAATCTTATTTATCGTACAATTCTTGTTCTTACTGGTGAGCATCCTGATTTGAACCGTGACTATGAAATTCAGAAGGTTTATCCTAATGAAGTTGAAGCTATGCTGCTTGAAAGTCGCCGGCTTTACAAGCTTGTAGATGAATTTGTTGCTATTACAGGTGAAAAATCAAATCAGATTTCTCCGGCAGAAGTTCTTGCAGTTCAGCTGGAACAGTTCTATAAGCATCCGGACAGAATTACAAAAGGTTTTACAAGCTTTAAAGATAATACAACAACGCTTGCTTCTTCTATGCTTGGAATGACAGAAACAAAACTTGATATCGACTATATTCTTGCTCAGAGTATAAACGACAAAATAAAACCTGATCGTTCAAATTTCTTTAAGAATGTTGCTCATGAAGTAACATCATTCATAAACTCATATCTTTATGATTCTTCTTCATTGGGAAGTGTATATGACGATGATGAAGATCATTTGATTGAAGTATGGATTGTTACAGGTCGAGATCAGAGCCAGGTTCTTAAGAACATGATTGATGACAGTTTTACTCCGAATTTTGGAATCAATGTAAACGTAAAACTTATTAAGGTTGAATCACTTCTTAATGCTGTAGTTGCAGGTAATGGACCGGATGTTGTAATTTCTACCTATCAGTCTCATCCGGTAGATTATGCTTTGCGTAATGCAAACGTAAACCTTAAACGTTTTAAGGACTGCGATGAGGTTCTTTCATGGTTTATGCCAAGTTCATATAAGCCTTATGAATATAATGGTGGAGTTTATGCTCTTCCAGAACAGCAGACCTTCAACCTTATGTTCTACCGTAAAGATATTCTTGAACAGTTGAATCTTAAAGTTCCAGATACCTGGGAAGAACTTATTGAGATTCTTCCTACATTGCAGGGAAATAATATTACAATCGGTGTACCTTATCCTGTTATTCTCAATCCGGATATGACTCCATTCTATTCTATGGTTTATCAGGCTGGCGGTCAGATTTATAATAAAGAGGGTAACAAGTCTATCATCGATAGTGAACCTGGAATTCAGGCTTTCAAGACTTATACCAGCCTCTACAATAGTTATGGTATTCCTACAGTTTATGATTTTATGAGCCGCTTCCGTACTGGTGATATGGCAATCGGTATTGCAAACTACACTACCTATAACACTATTGTTGTTGGTGCACCTGAAATCCGTGGCCTCTGGGATTTTACATATCTTCCTGGAACAAAAGATTCAAAAGGTAATATCAACCGTTCAAATATTTCTGGTGGTGTTTGTACTATGATGATTAAGAAGGGTATAGACCTCGATGACCTTGACCTTTCAAATCTACCAGAACTTGCTTACAGTGATAATAATGGTAAGACCTTTGAAGAAGGGGTTATTCCTGGTATAGATGAAAAAACCTGGAAGGAAGTTATGAAAAACGAAACCAGAATGAATGATTCATGGCAGTTCATGCGATGGTGGGTTTCTGCAGAAACTCAGGTTCGTTTTGGTCGCGAAATGGAAGCTCTGCTTGGTGCTTCTGCCCGCTATGCTACTGCTAATAAAGAAGCTCTTCGTCAGCTTTCATGGAATTCAAAACAGATTAAAGTTCTTGAAGAATCTATGAAGCAGACAGTTGGAGTGCCTGAAGTTCCTGGTAGTTATTATACACCTCGTCATATCGTAAACGGTACTCGCCGAGTTATCAATGAAAAAGATGACGCACGCGAAGTTCTTATTGATTATACGCGTAAGATTAACGAAGAGCTGACCCGTAAGCGTCAGGAATTTAATCTTCCTGTAGCTGAAGATTAGTTAGGAGTAAATTATGAGTGAAAAGTTAGATAAATATATAGCTAAGAAAAAACTCGCAATTTCTGATTTAGGCCGCAATATTCGTATAAACAAAGTCTGCTATTTATTCCTTTTACCTTATGCAGTTTTGTTCATTACTTTCTATGTATTGCCTATGATTACTTCAATTTATTTTAGTTTTACTAACTATAATATTTTGGAAAAACCAGATTTTATTGGAGCTCGTAACTATTTAAACCTGTTCCTTGAAGATGATGTATTTACAACAGCTGTAAAAAATACCTTCCTTATTGCGATTATTACAGGTCCGGTTGGTTACATTATGGCCTTCATTTTTGCATGGCTTATCAATGAACTTCCTAAATGGGTACGTACTCTTGTTGTTTTCTTCTTCTATGCGCCATCTATTTCTGGAAATGCATATTTCGTTTTCAAAACGTTGTTTAATGATGACCAGAACGGCTGGTTAAACAGATTCCTTGCAAATCTTGGGCTTACAAATGGACCTATCCTCTTCCTTACAGACCCGCATATTGGTATGAAGGTAATTATTCCGATTATCCTGTGGATGTCTCTTGGAACAGGATTCCTTTCGTTTGTAGCTGGTCTTAAGGGTATTGATAAAGCTCAGTATGAAGCTGGATATATTGATGGTATTCAGAACCGCTGGCAGGAGCTCTGGTTCATTACTTTGCCAAACATGAAGCCAATGCTTTTGTTCGGAGCTGTAATGTCAATTACATCTGCCTTTAGTGTTTGTGATGTAACAATGCAGCTGGCAGGTTATCCTTCTACAGATTACTATGCTCGTACAATCGTAACACACCTTTTTGACTACGGATTTACACGATTCGAAATGGGTTATGCATCTGCAATTGCTACAGTTTTGTTCCTTACTATGATTCTTTGTAATAAGGTTATTCAGAAGCTCTTGAACAGAGTAGGACACTAACAGGAGGTGATGAAAATGAGTACTAAAAATATGTATAAAGATCAGACAATTCATCATTATAAGCATCGCCGTAAGCCTAACCGCTCTATTGGTGGAGATGTTGGAATTTATATTTTCCTTGCACTTTGTTCAATGATGATGGTTTTCCCATTGTTTTTTGCAATCTGTAATGCTTTGAAACCTTTGGATGAGGTTTTGAAGAATCCTCCTACTGTTTTTCCGCGAAATCCTACATTCGATAACTTTTCGGATCTGCTTATTACTATGAGTCAGGGTTGGGTTCCGCTTTCACGCTATATCTGGAATACAATCTTTATTACAGTTGTGGGTACTTTAGGTCATGTTGTTTTAGCTTCTATGGCTGCTTATGTTCTTGCAAAATATCGTTTCCCTGGTGGACAGCTTTTCTTCCGTATTGCGGTTGTAGCTCTCATGTTCAGTGGATATGTAACAGGTATTCCTAACTACCTGATTATGTGTAAACTTCACATGGTAGATACCTACTGGTCTCTGATTCTTCCTGCAATTGGAGGTTCACTTGGACTCTTCCTTATGAAGCAGTTTATGGACGGCTTCCCGATGTCTCTCGTAGAAGCTGCAAAAATTGACGGTGCATCTGAGCTTTTGATTTTCTGGAAGCTTGTAATGCCGAATGTAAAGCCAGCCTGGCTCACAATTTCGATTTTCTCTATTCAGAACTTGTGGAACAACGCTCAGGTACAGTATATCTATACCGAAAGTAAAAAAATGCTCCGCTATGCTCTGGATCAGGTTGCACTTGGTGGTATTGCCCGTACAGGACAGCAGAATGCTGTAATCGTATTTACAATGTCTGTACCGATTGTTTTCTTTATCTTCTCTCAAAGTCAGATTATGGAAACAATGGCTACATCAGGACTTAAGGACTAGCGCTATGATGAAACGAAAAATATTATTGATTGTCGGCCTTTTTACCTTATGTTCAGGATTATTTGCTAAAGGAGATACTTATATTTATGACTATTGGGGAAAAATGGAAAAGTCTCCTGATGCCTATAGAGTATCACACGTAGTTTATGCAGATGACTTGAAACTTGAAAAAGGCTTAAAGAATCCTTCTTCATTATTTGCAAAAGGAAATATGCTTTATGTTGCAGATACAGATAACAGCCGTATTCTGCAGCTTGAATATACACCTCAAAAGACACTTGAACTTCGTCGAGTTATTGATCGTGTAAACGCTAATGGAACAGATGAGATTGAAACTCTGAATCTTCCTGAAGATGTTTTTATCGGAAAAGATAATTCAATTTATATCGCTGATACAAAAAATGGTCGTGTTATTAAACTGGATCAGGATTTGAATATTATTCAGGTTCTTAAGGAACCTGATGATCCAACTTACGAAGAAGGAAAGGACTTTCTTCCGACTAAAGTTGTAGCAGATTCTAAAGGACGTGTTTATATTTCTGCAAGAAACATTAATAAAGGTTTCATGAAATATGAATATGATGGAACTTTCCAGGGCTTCTTTGGTGCAAATGAAGTTGTTTATAACTGGACTGATATGATATGGAAGAAGTTTGCAACACAGGCTCAGAAAGAAAAAATGGTTCTTTTTGTTCCTGTAGAATATTCTAACTGTTATATCGATAAAGAAGGTTTTATTTATGCAGTAACAAAAACCTTTGAAGAGTGGGATTTGAAATCTGACAGTGCCAAACCTATTCGCCGCCTTAATGCATTAGGAAAAGATATTCTTGTAAAAAATGCAGAAAATCTTCCTATTGGTGATGTTGAATGGGGAGATGCAGCCGGAATTAAGAACCCTTCAAAGTTTACTGATATAACAGTACTTGATGATGAAGTTTATATTACTGTTGACGAAAGCCGTGGTCGAATTTTTGCTTATGATAATCAGGGCTATCTTCTATTTGCTTTTGGTGGTCGTGGTAACGTAGACGGATTCTTCCGTCAGCCTTCATCAATTGAACATATTGAAAAAGATCTTTTTGTTCTCGACAGCCAGAATGCTTCTATTACAGTTTTTACTCCGACAGAGTATGGCAGCCTTATTTACAAGGCAACTGAACAGTTTGCTTGTGGTGAATATGATGCTTCTGCCGAAACCTGGGCAAAGGTTCTTGATTATAATGGTAATTATGACCTTGCATATATTGGTCTTGGAAAGTCTTGTCTTCGTCAGAATAAATATAAAGAAGCAATGGATTACTTTAAGACAAAACGCGATCGACGTGATTATTCAAAAGCTTTCAAGTATTACCGAAAGGAATGGATTGAAGCGAATATCGGCTGGATGGTTGTAATAATCATAATTCTTGTGGTTGTTTCTTTTGTAACAAAAATAGTAAAGAAAATTAAATGGGAGCTTGATTCACTATGAGTTATATAACACGAAAGATAAGTAAATTAGGCAAAAAGGAAACCTATGTTCATTTTTTGAATACTCTTCGCTATGCTCTGTATGTAATCCTGCATCCCGCTGACGGTTATTGGGATTTGATTCATGCAAAGCGAGGTTCGTACTCAGCTGCAAACTTCATCGTAATAATGACCCTTCTGGTTCATGTATGGAAGTTACATTTTGCAAGTTTTATAGTTCAGCCAAAGGTTAATTGGGAAGAAATTAATGTTCTTATGGAATTTGCAAAAATCCTTCTTCCTCTGGCAATTTTCTGTATCTGTAACTGGGGCGTAACAACCCTGTTCGACGGAAAAGGTCATTTGGGTGATATTTATATGGGTACCGCATATGCCCTTACACCATATACGCTTATTCAGATTCCAATCATCATTTTGAGTAATGTAGTTACAATTGAAGAAAGTGCTTTCTATTCAGTATTTAATGCAATTTCATTTGTATGGATAGGAATGCTCATCTTTATGGCAATAATGATGATTCATTCGTATAGTTTTGCGAAGACTCTTCTGTTTGTTATTTTTACTGCATTCGGAATGCTGGTTTTCATTTTTATTATGCTTCTGTTCTTCAGTATGATTTCTCAGGGCGTTGCATATTTCGTATCTCTCGGAAGAGAAGTTGTATTCAGATTGAACTGACGGGGGAGGAGTAGGAAAAATGGAAAAAGAAAAGAAGGTAAAAAAATCAAAATATCCGGAAGGATATATCGGCCGTCCAAAGCCTATGAAAACAAAGACGTTTGAAATTCATAAGCCTACAAAGAAATTCTGGATTGGTCTTGCATTTGTACTTGCAATAATTGGATTCCTTACTTATATAGTAATTCGTCTTATTCAGGTTGGAAATGTTGTTCAGCCTCCTCTTGAGTATTATGAGACTGGAAAATTGTCTTCAAATTATACTCTTGAAAACAATAATCTCAAATTTGAGCTTGATCCGAAGACAACAACATTTACTGTACTTCAGAAGAACACTGGAAAGGTTTGGTATTCGAATCCACAGGGAGCTATGACAGATAAGCTTGCTCTTACCAAAGAAAAGAACAATATGATGTCTACGCTTCTCATCAGATATTCAACAATTAATGGTTCTGATGATACTTATGATACATACACAAACAGTGTAAAACGTAATTTCTATAACATCGAAAAGAAAGGTAACGAGATTACAGTAAATTATACTGTTGGCCAGATGGATCGTGAGTATATCTTCCCTCTGATTATGTATCAGGAGGATTTTGATAAGTGGACAGAAGGACTTTC
The DNA here is from genome assembly GCA_934699065.1 of uncultured Treponema sp. Taxonomy (GTDB): domain Bacteria; phylum Spirochaetota; class Spirochaetia; order Treponematales; family Treponemataceae; genus Treponema_D. The sequence goes on along the minus strand of CAKUWD010000010.1, from coordinate 16,539 downwards.
AAAGTCTCAGGTTAGTGCTGTTGGCCGTGCTTATCATAAGTATAACAAAGGTTCGTTTAAGGGTGCAGAACTTGCTGATATGCTTGATAAATATCCTGAAATGGAAAATCAGAATCTTTATCTTGTGTTTGAAAATGTTCAGACTCACGTAAAAGTTCAGATGGAAGAGATTTTCAGCAAAAAAGGTTTTACTTACGAAGATTATCTTGAAAATAAGGAACTCTATAAAGAATCAAACATAAAAGAAGTTCCAGCTTTCAATGTTTCAATTGTATATAAACTTGATGGAAATAATCTTGTTGTAAATGTTCCATTCAGCGAAATTGCATACAGACTTAAGTATCCTATCATTCAGCTTTCTGTATTGCCTTACTTTGGTGCAGGTGGTCCGGAAGATGAGGGTTATATGCTTATTCCAGAAGGTGGCGGAAGTATAATTAATTTTAATAACGGAAAAGTTCGTCAGAACGGTTATTATGCAGACTGCTATGGTTGGGATTATGCTATGGAGCGTAAGGCTGTTATTACTGAAACCCGTGCAGCTTATCCTGTATTTGGAATTGCTTATCCAGATAGCAGTGTTCTTTCTGTTATCAATAAAGGTGCAGAGTATGCTGGTATTACAGCAGAAATTGCAGGAAAGCTTGGAAGTTACAATTATGTTCGCGCAGATTACAAAATGCTTCATCGCGAACAGTATGAAGTTTCAGCAAGAAGCCAGAGTGCCCAGTTTGTTTATGAAAATCAGCTTCCTGAAGGTGAGTATATTGAACAGTCATTTACTTTCATAGACAGCGGCTCATACGTTGATATGGCGAAAGCTTATAGAAATAAACTTTTTGCCGGAGCAAAGAAGTTGAATACAAACGAGGTTCCTGTTGCAGTAGAAATTATCGGAGCTATCGAAAAGAAGCAGCAGATTGCCGGAATGCCAAAGGTAAAGCCATACAAACTTACAAGCTATAAAGAAGCAGGTAATATGATTAATGATATTGAAAGTCTTGGTATCAAAAATGTAAATTACAAGCTTTCAGGTTTTATAAATGGTGGTATTCGTCAGCAGATAATGAGCAAAGTGAAGTTTATTAAAGAACTCGGTGGAAAATCTGATTTTAAGAAGATGCACAAGAGTGTAGAGGGAACTTCTGCTAAGCTTTATATAGATGGTGCTGTACAGACTGCTTATCGTTCAAATATCTTCAAAGGTTTCTTTAATTATAGAGATGCTGCCAGATTTGTAAGTGATGAGCTTTGTGAACTTTCTGAATATTCTCAGATTTGGTATGGAAAAGATCCAAATCGTGATAATTACTATCTTGTAAACAGCAAGCTTAGAAATAAGGGTGCAAATGTATTCATTAAGAATGCTAAGAAACTCAAGCTTGAAGGTATTTCTTTCAAGGATAACGGTGATCTTCTTTCTTCTGATTTTAATGATCGTGCGCTTCTTACAAGAGCAAACGAAACTAAAACTCAGATTGAAAAGTTTGATTCAGCTAAAGAGAACGGACTTGCTGTTATGATTAACGGTGGTAATGATTATGCTGTTACAAAAGCAGATTTCGTTACAAATATGCCGCTTCATGGAAATCAGTATGCAATTATTGATGCTACAGTTCCATTCTATCAGATTGCATTGCATGGTTATGTAAATTATGCAGGCTCTCCAATAAATCTTGCTTACGAAAAAGACCAGATTATTCTTGAATCTGCAGAAGCAGGTGCCGGCTTGCAGTTCTCATTTATGAATGCTTCGGAACGTGATCTTCAGGAGACAAACTATACTGAGTATTATGCAAGCAATTATGACGGATGGAAAGAAAGACTTTCTGATGTCTATAAAGAATATAATTCAAAAATGGCTCCAGTTATGAATTCTCTTATCAAGAATCATGAGTATGTTGCTGATAATGTTACAAAAACTACTTACGAAAACGGATATGTAGTTTATGTAAACTTCAGTTATAAGAGCTATGTTACACCTTCGGGAAAATTCATTCCTGAAAGAGATTACAGAGTAGTGAAGGTGGAGGACTAATTATGAAGAAAAAAGTCGGATTAATGGGAAGACGTGCAGTATACGGATATCTTTTTATATTGCCGTTTATTCTTGGTTTTGTATTCTTTATGATCAAGCCTCTCTGGCAGTCATTGCATATGGCTATGTCTGAGGTTGTAATTTCTAATCAGGGATTCCAGCTCAACTGGAATAATTTTGATAACTTTAAGAAAGCTTTGCTTGTAGATGCTGAATTCAACAGAATGCTTGTTGAAGCAATAGGACAGATGATCCTTCGTTCGCTTGCAACAATTGTATTCAGTTTCTTTGTTGCTTTGCTTTTGAATCAGAAGTTTAAGGGTAGAACACTTGCTCGCTCTATCTTCTTCCTTGCTGTAATTCTTTCATCAGGCGTTCTGGTTGGTCTTGAATCAAGCAACTCACTTATGGCTCAGCTTAAAGATATGATCGAGGAATCTGGAAACGCCAATTCAATTACTGATGTTCTTGAACAAATCCTGGTGTCTGATGCATCGGGTGTAAATGGAATAAGCAGTAAGGCTTTTAAGGCTGTATTCGAGATTATCGATTCTATTTACGATGTTGCTATGGCTTCTGGTATTCAGATTATTATCTTCCTTTCTGGTTTGCAGAATATTTCTCCAAGTATGTATGAAGCAGCTCAGATGGAAGGTTGTACAGCATGGGAAAGCCTCTGGAAGATTACAGTTCCTATGGTAAGTCCTCTTATGCTTGTATGCTGGATTTACACAATCGTAGACTTCTTCATGAAGAGTGATAATCAGATTATGGATAAGATTAATACCCAGATGACAGAAATGCTCAACTATGGCTTCAGTTCTGCAATGGCATGGATTTACTTTATTGTATGTATGGCATTGATAGGCCTCAGTTCATTGCTTATTTCTAAGGTGGTGTACAATTATGACTAAGAATAAGAAAGTAACTAAAACAACTCCTGCAGTTGAAACCCGTTCCTTCTGGGAAAGAAACGAAGCTTCAAATGGTATTCTCTTGAATGAAACAATCAAAAAGTATGCCATTTCTATCTTCCGTGGAATTCTTTTGTTCGGAATGTGCTTTATGTTTATACAGCCTATCTTAAATAAGATTGCGCTGAGTTTTATGGCTGAACGAGATTTGTATGATACAACAATTATTCTTGTTCCAAAACACTTCTCTATTAGTAACTGGAAGATTGCAATGAATCTTCTTAATTACAAAACAACATTGTTCAATACTTTATGGGTTTCTATTCTTGTATCTGTTATTGAAGTTGCAATGTGTAGTGTTGTAGGTTATGGTTTTTCACGTTTCCAGTTTCCATTTAAGAGATTCTGGTTTTTCTGTGTAATTCTTGTAATTGTTATTCCGCCACAGACAATTTCTACATCACTGTTCCTTCATTTCCGATATTTCAAACTGTTTGGGGCTACTTTGAACCTTAGAGGTTCGATGCTTCCATATATTATGATGTGTCTTGGATGTATGGGACTTAAAAATGGTCTTTATATCTTTATGATTCGCCAGTTCTTTATGGGATTCCCGTTTGAACTTGAAGAGGCAGCTTATGTAGATGGTTGTGGACCTCTTAAAACTTTTGTAAGAATTATGATTCCAGGTGCAAAACCTATCATTACTTCATGTTTCCTGTTTTCTTTTGTATGGCAGTGGACAGATAGTTTTTATTCAAACCTCTTCCTTGGAAAAATTCAGCTGCTTTCAATCCAGCTTACAGGAATTGTAGATAAGTTTGGTATTTATCTTTCTAAATTGAATGGTGGATCTGTTATTGCACCAATTGCATACTCAAATGCAATACTTTCAACAGGTATGCTTCTGGCTATTCTTCCATTGATTATACTCTACATCTTCTGCCAGCGCCTCTTCGTAGAAAGCCTCGCATCAACTGGTGTTAAAATGTAGGCTACGAGCGAAGAACCGTTAAAACACGAGCTGCGACAGCGGGTCGTGTTAGGTTCATCGAAAAAAACGCCTCAAGCTGCGAGACTTTGCAGGCAGCCTAAAATAGAAAATCCGTTAAAAACTGGGCTGCGACAGCGGGCCAGTTTAGGATTATCGAAAGAATGGCTCAAGCTGCGAGACTATGCGAGCAGCCTGGAATCGAAAAATCCCCGATATTTTCGGGGATTTTTTTTACCTTAGGAGAAATTTCCTATGTAATTTCAATAAAGTGGTGGTATAATTATTAATGTTAGGCAATTTGCCGGTTACGGCGTAAATTTATAAAAAAGGAGTATAATTTTATGAAAAAAATTGCACTTTTGGCAATGTCTGCAATGTGTGTTCTCGCACTTGCTGGATGTAGCAAATCTAAAGGTCCTTCAGCAGCAGCTCTTAAAGCAGCAGCAGAAGGTGACTATTCAAAGCTTCCAGTAGCAAAAGATCCAGCTACAAAGAAGAGTTATGATTTCGGTGGATTGGCAATTACAATTTATGACTGGTGGTCAAATCCTGATGCTCCAGCTGCTTCAAAGGCAGAAGAAGATCAGAGAGCTTTCCGCAAGTACCTCGAAGAAACTTACAACTTTACAATCATTCAGGACAACTTGAATGCTGGTTGGGGTGGACACCCTGCAGAAGTAGCTAACTACTGTATCACTGGTGGTGACGATGCTCGTATCTTCATCATTGATGGACGTTCAGCATTCTCAGGACTTGCTGCTAACCTTTGGGCAGATGTTTCTAAGACTCCAGATATCGACTGGACAAAAGATAAGTGGAACAAGGCTGTTTGCAGCGTTATGCCTGGTAAATCATTTGCTGTAGGTAAGCCAGAACCACGCCACTGTATCTTCTTCAACAAGCGTGTTCTTCAGGAAAATGGTTTTGACCCAGATGAACCATACAATCTTCAGAAAGAAGGAAAATGGACATGGGAAACATTCGAAGAAATGTGTGCTAAACTCACAAAAGATACAGATAACGATGGTATCATTGATCAGTATGCTCTCTCTGGATTCAACGGAGAATTTGCTTGGCCAACAATCTACTCTAACGGTGGTAAGATTGTAAATGTTGATGCAAACGGAAAATACTATCTCGATATGAGCGACAACGTAATGGAAGCTTGGGATTATATCCGCCGCATTTTCGTAAACTACAACAAACCAGCTGGAGAAGGTGCTAACTGGGACTACTTCAAGGCAGACTTCTTGAGTGGTGCTACAGCATTCTACAATGATGAAGAGTACGATGCTCAGCCAAATGGTATGCTTGCAGATATGAAGGATGACTGGGGTATGGTATGTCTTCCACTCGGACCAAAGGGTGATGGAAAATACTTCACACTCAACGCTGATAACATGCTCGTAATTCCTAGCTACTACTCACAGGACAAAGTTAACAAGATTATGAAGGCTTATGACTTCTGGTCTGATACAGTTCCTGGTTATGATGATCCAGATTCTTGGAAGGAAAACTACTACGGTTCATTCCGCGATACACGTGCTGTTGATGAAACAATGCAGTACATGATGGACAACTCTAAGTCTTGGAATGCTTGGTTGATTCCAGGTTTGAACTATGCTCCACTTTCATGGAACATCTGTGGTGGTGCAGATCCACAGGAAACATATGAGTCTATGAAGAACGAACTTCAGGCTACAATTGACGAGGCTATGAACAAATAAGTTTAATTGCCTGTCATGCTGAACTGGTTTCAGCATCTCCAAAGCCATCGTAATTGAAATACGATGGCTTTTTTTATATAATAAAAATATGTCAAATCACGGTACAATTACTAACGATAATCATGCAGCACTCTGGCACGGCCGCTTTAAGGAAGGTCCGGATGCAGATGCCGTAAAGTTTGAAACTTCAATTAATGATGATATGAGAATGGCCTTTGTTGATATCGAAGGCAGTCAGGCTCATGCAAAAATGCTCTGCAAACAGGGCTTGATTTCAGAAGAAGAAAAAAATCAGATAGTAGATGGTCTTGAATCAATAAAAGAAGACTTAAAAAACGAAAAACTTTCTGTAGATCTTTCTGCAGAAGATATTCATTCTTTTATTGAAGCGACTCTTACTGACAGAATAGGTGAGGCTGGAAAAAAAGTTCATACAGGCCGTAGTCGTAACGATCAGATTGCTCTTGATGAAAAATTATATCTTCGTCATCAGATTAAAAAACTTGGTAGTGAAATTTTAAAACTTATTGATGTACTTGTAAAAATTGCTTCTGAGAATAAAAATACTTTAATTCCTGGTTTTACTCATATGCAGCATGCCCAGCCGGTAACTCTTGCACATCATTTATGTGCCTGGGCGTGGATGTTTAGTAGAGATTTTACCCGTCTTAGGGATGCTGCAAAACGTGCAGATTTTTCACCAATTGGTTCCTGTGCTCTTGCTGGAAGCGGTTTGCCGCTGGATCGAGCTTATGAAGCAGAACTTCTTGGCTTTAGTGGTGTAACTGATAATTCTCTTGATTCTGTTTCTGACAGAGATTACTATCTGGAAGTTGCTTCTGATCTTTCTATTTTACAGATGCATCTTTCACGAGCCTGTGAAGAAATTGTTTACTGGTCTACAACTGAATTTAATTTCGTAGATTTAAGCGAAAAGTGGTCTACCGGAAGTTCTATAATGCCGCAGAAAAAGAATCCTGATTTTGCAGAACTTATTCGCGGAAAAACCGGTCGTGTTTATGGTGATATGGTTGCTCTCTTTACTATGATGAAGGGACTTCCGCTTGCTTATGACCGTGATATGCAGGAAGATAAGTCAAGCTTCTTTGAGGCTTATGATACAGTTATTTCAAGTGTACGTATTTTTACTGAAATGGTAAGAACTGCTGACTGGAATAAAGAGCTTATGGCTGCTGCTTGTGATGGTGGCTATCTGAATGCAACTGATATTGCAGATTATCTTGTTCGTAAAGGTATGCCTTTCCGTACTGCTCATGGAGTTTCTGCAGGATTGGTTCGAATTGCTATTGAAAAAAACTGCCGTCTTGAAGAACTTGACTTTACTGAATATGAAAAGGCAAGTGATCTTTTTGAAAAAGATATCTTTGAGTTGATTAAGCCTGAAAAATGTGTTGAAATCAGAAAAACTATAGGTGGACCATCTCCATCTGAAGTTCAAAAGCAGATTGAAAAACTTTCTGCCTTTATAAAGGAAAATACATTGACTGAAGAAGATTCAATCGATGATTTTATAATTTAATATCATTCCGGTCTGGAACCTGATTTCTGGAATCGGAATAAATTCTATAGGAGAAAAATATGAAAAAAATTATTTGTGCTGTTCTTATGGCAGCTGCAGTTTTTGCTCTGGCAGGCTGTAAGAAATCAAATAAGAAAAATGACAATGATGCTGTTTCTGCAATCAAAGGACGTGGTGTATTTGTTCTTGGACTTGATGATTCATTTCCACCTCTGGGCTTTAGAAGTGATGACAACGAAATTGTTGGTTATGATATTGATCTTGCAAAAGAAGTTTCTAAACGTCTTGGTGTAGATTTCCGTGCACAGCCTATCGACTGGGATGCAAAGGAAATGGAGCTTGAAACAGGTAAAATCGACTGTATCTGGAATGGTTTTACAATTACAGAAGACCGCAAGAATGCTCTTTCTTTTACAGAAGCTTATTTGAATAATGATCAGGTACTTGTTGTTCGTGCTGATAGCGGAATTAATTCTCTTGCAGATGCAAAAGACAAGATTATTGGTATTCAGAGTGGTTCAAGTGCACAGGAAGCTGTTGATGATAATGCTGCATTTGCATCTTCTATTTCAAAGCTTATTATGTTCAAGGATAATATTACTGCTTTGAATGATCTTGATATTGGTGGTGTAGACGGCGTTGTAATGGATAGTGTTGTTGCTAATTATTCAATAGCTCAGACAAAAAAGCCTTTCAAAGTAATAGATGAATCTCTTGCTAACGAAGGTTATGGAATCGGCTTTAGAAAGAATGAACCTGAGTTGCGCGATGCGGTATGGAATATTCTTAAAGAAATGCAGAAGGATGGAACTGTAACTGCTATCAGCCAGAAATGGTTCGGCCGTGATATTTCTACTATTAATTAGTTAAATGTCTGATAAATATATCAAAATGCTTCAGGCGATGCTTACAGGTTCTGTAACTTCGCTTGAAGTTTTTTTTCTGACTATTCTTTTTTCAATTCCTCTTGCATTACCAGTTGCCATGGGACGTATGTCCAGACATAAGCTTTTGTCTGGTGTAACAAATGTTTTTCTTCTTGTAATTAGAGGTACTCCGCTTATGCTTCAGCTGCTTGTAGTGTATTTTGGTCCCGGGCTTTTTATTCGCTGGCTGGTATTACAAGGGTATGAAGTTTCTTTTAAATGGAATAGATTTGTAGCTGCTATTGTAGCTTTGTCTGTAAACTATGCTGCATATTTTGCTGAAATCTACCGTGGTGGAATAGAGTCTATTCCTAAAGGTCAATATGAAGCGGCTAAGGTTCTGGGGTATACACCGGTACGAACATTTTTCAGTATTGTGCTTCCTCAGGTAATCAAGAGAATTGTACCTGCAATGGGAAATGAAGTTATTACACTTGTAAAAGATACAGCACTTGTTTCTGTAATTGGAGTTTCTGAACTTTTGATGGTTGCAAAGGAAAGACAGGGAGCAATGTTTTCTTTTGTTCCGCTTTTTATAGCTGGTGTTTTTTATTTTATTATGAACTGGATTGTTTCAATTGCCTTCCAGAGATTAGAAAAGAAATTGAGTTATTATAATTAATGAACTGCGGTGGTTGAGCCTGTCGAAACCACCCTGTATAATTGGTCATTTCGACAGGCTCAATGACCGCTATTTTGAATAATTATGGAAGAAATAATCAGAGTTGAAAATATAAAAAAGACTTTCCGCGATAATCTTGAAATCTTAAAAGGTATTTCCTTTTCTGTAGAAAAGGGTGAAGTTCTTAGTATTATAGGACCTAGTGGTTCTGGAAAGTCTACAATGCTCCGCTGCATTTCACAGCTGGAAACTGTAACTGATGGAACTATCAAAATCTGTGGAAAGACCCTTGTGGAAAATGGAGTTTATGCAGATAAAAAGACCCGGCATGAAATCATTTTGAAAAGTGGTCTTGTATTTCAGAATTTTAATCTTTTTCCTCATTATTCAGTTTTAAAAAATGTTACTGCGGCTCAAATACGTGTATTAAAAAAATCGAGGGAAGAAGCTGAAGCAACAGCATTGGATCTGTTAAAACGTATGGGGCTTGAGTCTAAAGCGTATAATTATCCTTGTGAGCTTAGTGGTGGTCAGCAGCAGAGAGTTTCAATTGCACGTGCTCTTGCGCTAAAACCTGAAGTGCTCCTTTTTGATGAACCTACCTCAGCCCTTGACCCTGAGCTTACCGGTGAAATTCTTGCTGTAATCAAAGAGCTTGCTGCAGAAAAAATGACAATGGTTGTTGTAACTCACGAGATGGCCTTTGCCCGCGACATTTCCAGCCACATAATCTTTATGGATGGCGGAGTTATTGTTGAGGAAGGCGCCCCGGAGGATGTTATTAATAATCCGAAAATGGAAAGAACTAAAGCTTTCTTATCTCGTTTTACGAATGTATAGGATGTAGCTAGCTGTTAGCTATTAGCTTTTAGCTATTAGCTATTAGCTATTAGCTATTTACAAAAGTAAAAGCTAACTCTGTTAATCTTGAAATACCCTTGAAATAAATCAAAAAATCTTATAATATATTGTCCTAATATACACAATTGGCATTTTTATGTCCTTTGTGTCAGAGTATTGTAAAAATTTGGTACTGGAGACAGTGCCATGGAGGATATAAATGGTCAAAATCAGACTTAAGAGATTTGGTGCAGCTAAGCGTCCATGCTACCGTGTAGTCGTTCAGGACTCACAGAAGCCACGTGACGGCGTTTGTATCGAAGAAATTGGAACTTTCATGCCAATCGCACAGGAAAAGGATCAGGTTTCTATCGATATGGAACGTGCAAAGTACTGGATCAGTGTTGGTGCACAGCCTACAGACATCGTTAAGAAGTTGATGAACCGCCAGTCTGCAAAGAAGGCAGAATAGTTTACAGAGGGGCTAGGAAATGGAAAAAGACCTGATTGAATACATCGCAAAATCATTGGTCGATGATCCGTCAGCTGTATCTGTAAATGAAACTGAAGGCGAGAAAGGCATGGTGCTCCAGCTCAGAGTGGCAGATGGTGACATCGGCAAGGTTATCGGTAAATACGGTAGAATTGCAAAAGCCATGAGAACAGTTCTGAGTGCTTCAGCTGTAAAAGACGGTAAGCGTTACAGTCTTGATATTCTTGATAACTAATTAGGAATATTGCTGATGGAAAAAGCACAACTTGTTGTTGGCTTCATCCGTGGAACTCACGGTTTTTCGGGTGAATGTAAGGTTGAGAGTGCCTCCGGAGAATACGAGCATCTGCTTGATTTGAAGGAAGTTTCTTTAGTGCATGGCGACGAGCATAGAGAAACAAAGGTTGAATCGGTTTCTCTGGGACATGCGGTTGCTTATGTTAAGTTTGCTGGTATAGATTCTGATGAGGCTGTACTAAAATACCGCCACTGGGGAATTCAAGTACCGCGAAAATACTGCAAGCCTTTGAATAAAGACGAGTGGTATATTGAGGATTTACGAGGTTGTTCCCTTGTTTATGAAGGGAAAGACGCTCCGGCAACGTTGATTGCACCTGAGGGCCAGCTTAAAGGCAAGGCTGTTGCAGGAACAATCACAGACGTAATGGAAGGCGGCGGGGGTAACTTACTTGAAGTGTCACTCGCCGAGAGTTGTGACCGAAAGGTTCTTGTTCCTTTCAATAAAGAATTTATTGGTAAGGTTGATATTAAGAACAAAACGGTGCAATTGATGCACCTCTGGATTCTGGAGTAATTCCATGAAATTTACTGTGCTGACCTTATTTCCAGATATCGTTAGGGCTTTTTTTGAAAACTCAATCATGGCCAAAGCGGTAGAAAAGGAAATTATTGCTTACGATCTGGTGAACATCAGAGATTTTGCTACTGATAAACACCATACCTGTGATGACGGAACGTATGGAGGCGGCGCTGGTCAGCTTATGATGCCAGAGCCACTCGGAAAGGCACTTGATAGTGTAAATGCCCGCAAGAAGTATGTTATTTTTGTTACACCAAGCGGAAAACAGCTTACACAGAAGGTTGCCGAAGAACTTAGTCACAAAGACGAACTTGTTTTTATCTGTGGCCGCTACGAAGGTATTGACCAGAGGATAATTGATTCGTATGTTGACCTTGAACTTTCAATCGGAGATTACGTAATGTCTTCGGGTGAAGTTGCAGCAACAGTTGTTATTGATACAGTTTACAGACTTGTAGACGGTGTTATTAAACACGAATCACTGGAAGAAGAAAGTTATTGTGACGGACTTTTGGAGTATCCGCAGTATACTCATCCTGAAGAATGGAAGGGTATGAAGGTTCCTTCAGTTTTACTGAGCGGTAATCATGAGGAAATCCGGAAGTGGCGGCTTAAGAAGCGGCTGATGAAAACTATGGCAAACAGACCTGACTTAATTGCCGGTGCCCGAGCCAGAGGACAGCTTACTGAAGAAGCCGAAAAGATGATTGAGGAAATAACTGAAACTATCTTTTTGAAGAAGCAGAAGAAAAAGCGACAGAAATAAGATAGTTAGAAAACTAAATGCCGTCATGCTGAGTCATCCCGAACTTGTTTCGGGATCTTATAAAAGAGACCCTGAAACAAGTTCAGGGTGACAAGAAGGGTGACGGGGGTTTTAGGAGATTTGTCATGGACATTATTAAGACTATTGAAGAAACACAGAAAAGACCTGGAGCTCAGGGCTTTAATGTTGGAGACACTGTAAAAGTATACTTCAAGATTATCGAAGGTAAGACAGAGCGTATTCAGGTTTATGAAGGAATCGTTCTCTGTAAGAAGAACGAAGGTGCACGTCAGACTTTCACTGTACGTAAGATTTCTTACGGTGTAGGTGTAGAACGTGTATTCCCATATAACAGCCCACGTATCGTAAAGGTTGACGTAGTTCGCCCTGGTAAGGTACGCCGCTCTAAGCTTTACTACCTCCGCGATAAGGTAGGTAAGGGAGCTAAGGTTAAGACTCTCGTAGGTGGAAAGATTGCTGCTGAAATCGCTGCTCGTAACGCACGCGCTGAAGCTGCTGCTGCCGCTACTGAGGCTCAGATTAAGGAAGAGCGTAAGGAAGCTGCTGCTGAAAAGGCTGCAGAATCAAAATAATGCTGCTTAAACTTAAATAATTTATAAGAGGACTTCCTGTCTTGGAAGTCCTCTTTTTTTTAACTATAATAAAAATATGTCTTCTGCAGGTGCAGTTTCAGTTCAATCAGCGCGTCTTTCTCAAATCGGTGTAAACCGACAGGTTCTAAAAGAAGGTTCCAGTGTGCTTGTGCGTGTTATTGCAGACAGGGGCAGCGGAAAATATGAAGGTTCTGTTGCAGGTGTACGTGTACAATTGACTTCTTCAAAGCCTTTGCGAGCCGGAGATTCTTTTGCAGCAACAATAAGCGTAAAAAATGGATCGATTGTAGTTACACCTAAAGATATTAGCGGAATGACTGGGCTTCAGGGGGCTGGTGAAATTGCACTTCAATTTAACGAGGTTTCGCAGTCTCAGCTTTTTTCTTTATTAGAAGCTCTGGGGCTTCCTGCAGATAATCTTTCTTCTTCTATTTTGCAATCGTTTAAACAGATGGGACTGAAAATGGATTCAGTCCTTGCGAATAAAATCCGGAGTCTGGCACTGCGTTTTGCTGGAAAGGAAAAATCAGCAGCTGAAGTTTTAAGCCTTCTTGCACAGAAAGGGATAGAAGCTGATGAGGATGAAATAAAAGCCCTTCTTACTTTTCTAGAAAGTGAGGAAGGTTCTGGTCCTGGCAGAAATCTGGAAAAAGAAATTCCGTCTCATAATAAAAAATCAAAAGATAAGCTTATTAATAGAATAAACTCAACAGAAGGTGCATGGTATTTTTTACCTTTTGAAATGGTAGAAGTGGCAGAAAGTCTGGAAGACAATCGACATATACTTGGAAAAGGCTGTCTGCGACTGCTGTTTGATACAGTAAATTCATTAAAATTATTAAATCTTGATTGTGTCTATAATAATAGAAGATACTTGTTCAGTCTTTCTTATGAAGGAAATCAAATTAAAAATACATATTTTAATGTTATTGAAGATGGGGTAAAAACTGATACAGAGGATAAAGTAAAAGAGTTAAAAAAACACTTTATGACAGCCGGAATAAATCCTGGAAAAATTATCTGGACAGATAAAGAGGTTTTAGAGGGAAGCGCAAGCGGGCTTGAAAGCTTTGTTTCTTTTGGAGGTGAAATATGACTTCAAAAAGAAAAGCTGTTGCACTCAAATATATAGAAGGAACTGAAGCGCCGGTTATTCTTGCAAAAGGAGAGGGCCGCAAAGCTGATATTATGCTGGAAGAGGCAGAAAAAAAAGGGGTTCCAGTTACAGAAGATAAAGTACTTGTTGATATGCTGGGGCTTTCTTCTGCAGGTGATATAGTTCCGGAAAATACCTGGCAAGCCTTGGCGGTAATTTTTTCTTTTATCCTTACAGAACAGAGGGAGAAAGAAAAAAAATGAATACTAAAATAATTGGAAATGAAGGAGAAAATCGTGCCTCTGCCTATCTTTTATCTAAAGGTTATGCAATAATTGAGCGTAACTGGCGGACAAAAGGCGGAGAAATTGATATAATAGCAGATAAGAATGATACTTTAGTGTTTGTAGAGGTAAAAACGCTTCCAAACGGCACTTTAGATATGATTCAGAGAGAGTTAAATAACCAGAAACGTCAAAGAATCATAAAAACATCTAAACGTTTTCTGTTAAAACATCGAGAATATAATAACAGCTATGTCAGATTTGATGTAATTGTTATTGATATGCCTGGCTTAGAGCCGGTGTATCATATTGAAAATGCTTTTTCAGAATAAACGCGTGGGTGTCAAAAGGGAGATTCTATGATTTCTGGTGGAAAATCAACAGGGGCAGCTACTCTTGTCCTTGAGCGGACCGATACTATCGATCTGTCTCCTAGGATTTTAGAGTTAAGGAAGAAAATTCAAAGTCCGGAATATCTTGATAATGCAATTCAACGAATTGCACAGGTGATTAGTAATCACTTGATTGAAGATCCTGACGAATTGAAATTTCGGGATTAAATTATGGATAGACGTCGCAATAGAAAGCATTCAAACAATTGGAATAATCAGAAAAGATCTGAACAGTCACGTGAAAATAAACAGAGATCTTTTCAGTTTAACAAGGCTTTATATGAGGATCAGGATGCAGAACGTCAGAGAGTTGCGGCAATTCAGGATGTAAAGTCTCGCGAAATTATTTGTCCAAAATGTGGACAGCCTATTACTGATATTGCAAGTGCTATTGCGGATAAGTCTACCGGACAGCCTCTTCATTTTGACTGTGTTTTGAATCAGGTAAAACAGTCTGAACCTACTGGTGAAAACGAAAAAGTTGCATATATTGGGCAGGGACGTTTTGCTGTCCTTCAGTATGAAAATATTAGAGATCAGCGTCATTTTACAATCAAAAAAATAATTGAATGGGAAAATCGTGAACAACAGTCTGAGTGGCGTGACGAGCTTAGCGGACTTTACAGTAAGATTAACTAGTCATGCAGATTTCCATTCTTTGCAAGGTTGTGGATAACTTTGGAGATATCGGAGTTGTATATCGCCTTGCAAAACAACTTAAAAAAATAAATCCCAAAAATACAATTAATCTCATTGTTGATAATCTTGAAAGTTTTAATAAGATTTGCAGCGCTGTGCAGTGTGGTCTGGAAATGCAGGAAGTTGAAGGACTTGTCGTATACGACTGGAATGCGGCTGATTTTTGTCACAAGGCATTTTCTCGTAATGACGGTGAACTTATGCCTGTAATTTTAGAATGCTTTCAGTGTGGCCGTCCTGACTGGATGGAACGTATTTTATTTGAAGAAAAATTACAGCGAACAGTTCACATTATTATGATTGATTATCTTACTGCAGAAAAATATGCTGAGGATTTTCATTGTCTTAAGTCTTTGACCCGCAGTGCAAAAGTGCAGAAGGTAAACTTTATGCCAGGCTTTACAGAAAAGACTGGAGGACTTGTAATTGATGCTGACTGGCAGAAAGTTCCTGAGTGGAAGGGAAATGGTCCGGTGCTTGTTTTTACTTACGAGCGCGACTGGACTAGTTTAATTCAGGGGTGGTTGAGTGCAGCTTCTCGTGGGGGTGATTTTCCAGAGCCATCTTATAAATCAAAACTTCTTCTGGCCCAGGGGCGCGGCAAAGAAAGTTTTTTGGCTGCGGTCAGACATGTAGGGGAGATCTCGCAAAGAGAATGTATCGAAAACTCTTTTATAGAAGAACTGCCATATCTGAATCAAAGTGAATGGGATAGGATAATGAAGTCTTGTTCTGCTCTGGTGATTAGAGGAGAGGAGTCTATGTCCAGAGCTTGTCTTTCCGGCATTCCTTTTATCTGGCATGCATACCCGCAAAGTGATGAGTATCAGCTTGTTAAAGTAAAAGCTTTGCTTGAAAGAATGAAGCCGCATTTTGATGAAGCGGATTTTGAGATTGTAGAGAAGGTATGGCTGGAAATCAATTCTTCTGATGAATGTATTGCTTCGCGAGGAGCGGAACAACTAAGTAATTCATATTATGATTTTTTTGCATCGGTTCCCCGCCTTGTATCCGGCTTTCAGGACTTTGCCCGTTCTCTAAGAAAAAACGGAGACCTGGCTTACAACTTAATGACATACATTGAAAAACTTGATATAATATAGAAACTATTTTTGTAAATTCTTTTATAGAGGTTTTATATTATGTTAATGACATCACAGTTAAAAGTTGGAACAGCCTTCATGTATGAAGGAAATGCTCTTATCGTTCAGAAGATGCTCGGACAGCGCTCAGGACGTGCCGGAATGGTTACAAGCTTCCGCGTAAAGAACCTTGTTACAAACTCTACTATGGATCTTGGTATTGATGCTGGTGAAAAGTTTGATGAAGTTGATCTTGAATCACATGTAACAAAGCTTTCTTACATTGACGGCGACACATTCGTATTCATGGATCAGGATACATACGAGCAGTTTGAACTCGCTAAGGAAGACCTTGGAGACTATGCAGGATATATTACTCCGGATGATGACCTCGAAGTAAACCTTACTTTCTACGAAGGAAAGCCTGTAGGTATCGATCTTCCAGTTCGCGTTACACGTACAGTAACTTACTGCGAACCAGGTGTTAAGGGTGATACTTCAGGAAAGTCTTTGAAGCCTGCTACTCTTGATACAGGAATCGAAGTTCGCGTTCCATTGTTCATCAATACAGACGACAAAATCGTAATCGATACACGTGACGGTTCATTCCTCGAGCGTGCTAAAGCATAATACTGCGGTGGTTGAGTTTATCGAAACCACCCTTAAATGAAAAGACCGCAAGGAGTAAATCC
>CAKUWD010000009.1 GCA_934699065.1 uncultured Treponema sp. | reverse complement strand
AGATTTATTGTCTTACCTAATTTTGCAGCCAAATCCACGTTTCTGCAAATAGGAGACACAACATATTGTCTCACTCATGGTAGTTTCGACAAGCTCAACCACCATTCGCTCCGGTCTTGCTCGCTACCCCTTCTAGCGGGGCTCCGCCCCGCAACGCCCCTCGACTCTTTCTACAAAGTCGGTGCCCCAGTATTCGCAGAGCATTGCATAGGCTTTGTCATGAATCTCCGGGACAACAGTCTCGCGAAGTTGTTTAAGATTATTGTTCAGATAGAAAACTGTACGGCGGCGAACTTCTTCAACTTCTTCATTTGAAAAAGCTTCCGGCTTGTTCTGCATATATTGAGAGATGATTGCAAAAACGCTGGCCGCAGAACAAATCTTGCGCCAGGCCAGTGGAGTGCTGATTTTCCTGATTCCCGTCATGCCTGAATTCAGGCGGTAGCGGTAAACTTTTGTTTCAATACCAGTATAAGATTTTGCATTAAGCGAAATATAGAAAAAGAGCAGAAAGTCTTCTGCCATATTGCATTCAGTATAAGGAATGTTCTCAAAAGCCTTTAGAAAAAGCTCTCGGCTTATAAGCTTACCCCAGCTCGTACCGGTAAACTCTTTTCCCAAAAGCCAGCGGGTAAAAATCTCATGGCCTTCGAGCTTTCCATAATGAATTGCTCCGTAACGGTTTTCTTCGGCCGGAGTAAATTTATTCTTGGAATCAAAAGTTCCGGCCGTGGAAGTACCGTGAACAATATCGCACGTTGAGCCTGTATCTGCGGTGGTTGAGCCTGTCGAAACCACCTCTGCAAATGCCTTCAGTGCTCCTGCTTCCAGCTGATCGTCACTGTCGCACTGGAGAATATACTTCCCGTGAGCCTGGTAAACAAGAGTGCGGCGAACTTCTACAAGTCCGCGGTTTTCGTTGTGCTCAATGTAATGTATTTCTACAGGGGCAAGCCCACAAACCTTACGCAGTTTTTTACATTCTTTTTCCATTGAGCGAACAATCTTTTTTGTACTTCGGCCACGCTCATCACGGCCAAAGCTTGCATCATTCAGAACAAGAATTTCAAAAGAATCAAAATCCTGCGTAATCACCGAGCGCAGACAAGCCTCAAGATAAAGCTCCGTCTCATAAACCGGCAGGCATACCGAAATTAAAGGAGAAGTACTTTTACTCATTGTCGCCGCAAGTAATTCCTACATAGAAACTATTTGTAGAGCCAGAACCATTTTCTGTATAATAACCAAAATTTTCGGTGACAAAAATAGGCGAACTAGCTCTTAGCACTGAAGTCTCGTTTTCTGATAATCCTACAGAAGAATCTAAAGTCACAATTTTTTCAACAGCAAAATTTTCCAGATCTACATAAACAACACGGTTTACATTTTTGTAGCGCAGCAATTCATTATCTGTATAGAAGGCAAGCCCTTCATCTGCAATTACAAGTTTTTTCGGTTTAACTGCAATAAATCTTGTTGGACCATAAAAACTTTTTTCACCTTCATTAGGGAAACAAATTTTCGGATACTGTACACCAGAATTCGTGAGTATTTCAGCTGAAGGAATATAAGGAGTTGTACATGCTTCATCTGTATACATAAGAGAATTATTATACCCTTGAAGCTTATACTCTGTATTGGAAAGTGCACTTGTAGTTAAACCTGTATTCCTAACACTTCCATCAAAGAGATTTACTTCAATTACAGCACCTCTGTTACCAATAGTTGTTGGCGATGGCGAACCCGACCATGAGAAGGCTTCCTTATACAAAAGATAAAGACAGCCATCCTGATAGAGCATATCCGAAATTGTTATTGAAGAAATTGGATCTAAATTATCAAGTGACACAGGAATTGTCTTTACCAAAGGTTTCTGTTCGTCCTCTGAACTAAAATCAAAGACAAATATTTTAAACTTAGAATCCGTTGTCTTAACTAAAAAATAGGCCTTTTCATCATATACCGCAAGATTGAGAACATCCGAAACATCTGTAACTTCTTCAATTTGAAGCTGAACAGAACCGCTGGCTGTTCCATCCGAAAGCAAATTCGGATATTTATTTACTCGTACAGGATTTTCGTTTTTTCGAAAATACACGATTTTTGTTTTAGGATCGACTGTAAAATTACCTCCGTTATCCGTTTCCTGGCTTATATTAAGAGAGCTCCAGTCTCCACCATAAGTCCATCCGCTTTTATTTGACCTGACAGCGTTTTCATCGCTATATACTACATTATAGAAATATCCTTCTGTGTCAAAAAATGTATTATCAAAGTAGCACATGGCTCCAGATTCAAATTTTGAATAAAAATCTGCACCAGCAGCAACAGTATTAAAAGCCTCAATTTCCTCTGACGAAACAACCTGAGAAGGAACTGAAGGAACGGAAAAGCTTTCTATTGTGTTTTCATTAACAAGATAATAAAAAGTTCCCCACATCTCAGAATCTTCATTCCATCTGGCATCATTCCACAGCAGCAGTTTATCAAAGTTCGGAACAATTTCTGCACCGTAGCCGTTTATCATAGAATTACTTACGGTAAGCTGGCCTTCGCTGGCGCTTCCATACCAGGTGTCTGTTGTAAAACCTGGGTAGACATTAATTACCTGTTCACAGGAATATAAAGTGTTTCCGGCTGCATCGTCAAAAGACAATTTAGCAAGATATGAGCCGCTGAAAAAGTTATCATAAACAATCTGGGCTTTTCCACCGGATACAGGAAATGTCTTGTTGTATATTCCCGACAGAAGTTTATTTAAGAACTCCATTTTTATCATATCGTCGGAAGTTTCAGGACTCATGTCACTGAAAAAGGCAGGGCCCTTAAAATAAACTTTTACATTATTAACTTTTTCAGCAGCAGAAGAATCAAGGGAAACTTCAAGATTTATTTTTCCTTCACCTGCTTCAATCGGTTTTATTGTAATCTTCAACTGATAGAGGATTGGGCCTTCAATTGTCAGTTCAGCATGGCCAGAAGCACAAACAATTTCGTCTTTAATTAAAAGAGCCATAAAATCATATTTACCCTTACCATCAAGAGTAATGCTGAATTTACCGTCGCTATCAGCATTAAATGTTTTATAAGCTTCTGAATCAGTTTTTTCAACTTCAGCTTTCTCATCGATTTTATAAACACGGATTTCCCAGGAAAGTCCATCAACACTAAAAGAAGAGGTTGCTGTTCGCTGTGATAAAGCAGCATTGTTTTCTCCCAGAGAAATGCTTCCATTGACTATATATGTGCCGTTATCTGGAGAATACAGCAAAGGCTGGTCCACATCACCTGCACAGCTTGCAAAAATCAGTGCAAACAAAAAAGCAAATGCAGCAATGAATAATTTATTTATTTTGTTCAATTTGATTTTCATTTTCACAGTCTCCTATTTTACGCAGTACAGGTAATAATAATCATTTATATAATTGTTGATATTATTAACATCCATTTCTGCAACTAAATCTTCAGGTACACTACCCCAGGTATCTGAGTCAAACGGCGACGCACTTCCAGAATAAAAGCGGGTCCACAGAGTTTGACCTGAATACGATTCTTTTCCTACTGTGAACCATTGTCCAGATTTATCTGCAAGAGTAACAACACAAGAGGTTCCTCTAAAAGCTTCTGCCGAAATTGCAATAACATTTTTAGGTATCGTAATACTTGTAAGTGCAGTACCTGCAAATGTAGTACCTTCTATTATTTTTAATGCACAATTTTCAGGGAACTCAACTGTTTCCAATAAAGAACAACCAGAGAATACTTCCTGTTCCGTTCGGGTAACGGCTGAACCAAAACGCACATATTTCAAAGCTGTACAGTCCATAAATGAACAGTATCCAACAACCGAAGTATCATCAGGCATAATGATTGAAGAAATTTTTGTACAATCCTGGAATAAAGTTCCACCATTACCGCCAAGTCCTTTATCTGAATCATTAGTTGTCAATTCTCCCATATCCAGATCATAAACAGGGCTTTCTGAATTAATTACGTTTTTAATCACATCACAGATTGAGTTATAAGAAAAATTAGCTGTTCCGCTAAAACCAATTTTTCTCTGATTTCCAGTCAGCTTTGAAATAACAGTAGCAAAGGCACCAGAGAATGCATCCACACTTTCATATGAAGTCATATTAATATTATAAGCATTCGAAACTTCGATGGTGAAAGTTTCCATAACAGGTTCAAACTGAGGGAAGAGTTCTTCCTTTCCTTCACTATTTACATATGTCTTCTTGTTAGGCCCAACTATCAGAGTAAGTTCATAGCTTCCTGCTGCAGGGAAGGCATCACCACTCACATTTGAAAACATAACCTTATTAAATGCTGTTTGTGGCACTAAACTGATTTCCCTATGATTTTTTTTCAGCCTTGCCTGTACAAGTAAAAGGTCCTGGTTGACTACTTCTTCGTAAGAACCTGCTCCATCAGCTCCCACAGCTCCACCTTCAGTTGTTTTTTTATAAGTCCAGTCAACATCTGAAAGAATATCATTACCTTCATCATCCAGCAGAGAGAATGCGAACTCTCCTTTGTTTAGCCAGATTTCTGCACTTGAGGCTTGGGTGTTTTTTACAAGAGTTACATTTTTTTCAAGACCAATCTCCAGCACTCCGTTGAACAAATACTTCATTGTAACTTTGATTGGATTGGATCCGGTCTGGATAATAATCGGATCACTAGTTCCCTGGGTTACAACTAAATCACCATATAATATTTTTGCTTCTGCATACACAGATAAGCCAACAAGAAGATTCTCAAAGGAAATACTGGTACCTTCATTTGAAAGAGCTGCAGTTTTAGTATTTTTACCTGCATCGCTTACAAGATCCACTTGAACAGTTAAAGCACTTAAATCATTTTCTGCCTTCATAACTCCGGCAGATCTTTGAAAAACTGAACCCGGAATATAGAATTCTATACTTCCACCAGCAGGCTCAGCTAAATTATTGTTATTAAAACAAGAAACAAAAAATACAGAAAAAAACAGGAAAAATATAAATGACAGAGAGGTAAGATTTTTTTTCATTCCCAACTCCTTAAAATATTGAAATATCTTCTATTATAGACTGTTGCACTTATTCTAGTCAAATGAAATTGGGACAAAAAAAAGGACCAGATAATCCCAAGCACAGCTCTAAACGCATACCGCTGCTGGATTCCTCCTCTGACGGGGTTTTGCGATAGACACTTGAAGGGCATCTGGTCCAATGAAAAGAATCTACCATAAAAATGGCCGAAAAGTCAATTATGGAAGATTTCTGATTTATGAAAATCTTATTCTGGACTGATTTTTACAATTTTATAAAACGTGTTCTTTTATGAACTGGCCTACTCCATCGTGATTGTTATCATAAGTTGTTATAAGGCGGGCTATTTTTTTGATTTCTTCAAGGCCGTTGCACATTGCTACCCCGTGCCCTGCCATGCGGATAAGACTTTCATCGTTCATACTGTCGCCAAAGCCCATTACCTTTTCCATTCCAAAACCAAGCTCATTTGCAAGATGACTGACAGCCTCGCCCTTTCCACAGTTTGGCGGCAGGATTTCGAGAAAGTATGGCTTACTTGTAAAGATTACTGCGCGCTCACCGAACTCGGCACGAAGCTCACTCTGAAGTTCCAGAAGTTCTGCAGGCTCACCCGGAACAAGCATTTTTGTAAAACCTGTTTTAAGGAACTCATCATAATCATCTATTTTAGCACCTTTGAGTCCGCATAAATCAACATCAAGCTTTGTCCACTTTGTTTCTTCGCGGTAATAAATTGTATCCGGTGTATAAACTTCGCTGCGAAGCCCCCGCGCCTCCGCCATCTGATTTGTACGTATTAAGATTTCCGGCTCAACCTTACGGCAGAAAATCTGCTCGCGTTTATGTAAATCAAAAATTGAACAACCGTTTATAGCAATCAAAAAACGACCGGCTTCTTTTCCGGCAATTTCAAGGCGGCGAACAAAAGGAAGAATTGCATCTTCTGCTCGACCAGAACAAAGTACTACATAAATACCACGTTCTGCACATTCACGAAGAGCAGCAACGTTTCCGTCTGTAATCTGGCGGTCGTCATTTAAAAGAGTATCATCAAGATCAAGCGCAATTAATTTAACATCAAGTTTTTCCATGTGCGCTAGTATACACTAAAAAGGCAGAGAATACCATTAGTCCCAGGCATCAAGGAATTCAAGCATAAACTGCTGAATATTTCCAAACCACTTTTTCTGGAAACGACAGGCTTCTTTGCCAATATAGCGGAAGTGCCAGCATTCCCACATGTAACCGGTTACATCTTCATAGCCCTGAGGAAAACTTAGAGACCAGCCGAAATCTGCAGCATGGTCATAAACCCACTTTCCCATTTTGGTGTCGCCCCAGTCATCAGTAATTGATCCAAAATCAACTGCAACTCCAAGCTGATGCTGGCTTGTTCCCGGGCGGGCGCTGTAACGTTCTGCAAGCTCCAGACCATCCTGTTTTACATAGCGGTTAAAAAGACCTTCCTGATACTGATAAGAACGGTAGGTAGAACTAACAAGAAGTTTTATTCCATCATTTAAAGCAGCACGCGACAAATCTTCAAGGGCGGCATAAGCTTCCGGGCGAAGAGAAAGATCGTTGCGGCTCACATTCCAAAGCTCATTCCCTTTTACCGGAATAAGGTCGCGAGGCACATAGTCTGAACCGACAGCATGTTTTTTGTCTATAAGATAATAAAGAGAAAGGTCATCTGTGCGAAAATTTTTTTCAACTTCAAGAACGCGGTGAAGGTCTGCAAGAAATTCTTCCGGGTCTCCGTTTGGAATTGCGGCTTTACAGCGGTCAGACATAGAAAGAAGAACCCGGTTGAGTTTTTCAATTTCCGGATTTAATTCTGGCTGAAGATTGCTCTGAGCCGCAGAAGCTGACTCTTTTTGTTTTGATTTACTATCTGATTTTGCACAGGCAGTAAAATTAACAAGCAGTAATACAGAAAAAAGGAGAAGAGATTTTTTTATTTGTTTATGCATTTTTATAAGCCTTCCTTTCGAATTCTTCAACCGGCAGAGGTTTTGAAAAATAGAAGCCCTGAATCAAATCGCAATCTTTCTTTGCAAGAAAATCAACCTGCTCACGGGTTTCAATACCTTCAGCAACAATCTGCATTCCAAGCTTTTTTGCCAGAGTAATTGTTTCTCCAACAATAAGATTAGAACGCTCGATATCATCTACGCTGCGGAAAAATTCTGCATCAATTTTTATAATGTCCAGAGGAAGTTCCTTAAGCGAATTCAAAGAAGAATAACCTGCTCCAAAATCGTCCATAGAAACCTTAAATCCAAAGGACTTTAATTTATTAACGGTTTCAAGTAAAACTGCCTTATCATCAAAGAAGGCACTTTCTGTAAGTTCCAGTTCAATATATTCATGTGGAATTTTGTATCTATCTACAATTTCACAAATATGTTCGGCAAGATTTTCTTCTGCAAAATGTGCTCTAGAAATATTTACTGAAATCGGCACAATCTTTTTTCCCTGACTTTCCCACATTGCCTGAAGCTGAACAACTTCTGTAAGCATATAATCATCGAGCTGTAAAATAAATCCATTTCTTTCAAACAAAGGAATAAATTTTGCCGGAGAAATAAAACCAAGCACCGGATGCTGCCAGCGAACAAGAGCTTCAGCTGCAGAAAGTTTTTCGCCCTTTGTAGAATACTTTGGCTGTAGGAAAACCTTAAACTCGTGATTCTCCAGAGCCTTATCCATATCATCTTCTATACGGCGTTCCCAAACCTGTTCTTCCTTCATAGAATCATCAAACCAGACAATCTCATCCTGAATCTTTATTGATTTTGGAACAGCAAGACCTGCGCAGGTAAGCACAAGAGAAATATCATCAGAGTGTGATTTTACAGGACAAATACCTGCTGAGAAAGAAAGGCGTTGAGTGTTACGTTTTTCGCGCAAAATGTTCATGATGTTTTTAATACGGATAAACAAAGCATCTTCATTCTGATAAATCAAAAGAAGGGCGAAATCAGATTTTTCTACATGCGCAACGAATTCTTTTTTATCGAGCATAGAAACTATATCTGAATTAAGTTCCTCAAGAAGATTCTCACCCTGTTTGAGACCATAGGCTGTACAATAGTTTCTGTATTTTTCCAGACGAAGCTGAACGACAACATATTTTCGGCGGCCACGGGCAATTTCTTTGCGAGACTTTTGAATAAAATAGTCCTTGTTATATCCGCCGGTAACTGTATCTGTAGTAACAAGTTTGTTTACCCTAACACGTTCATGAATATAACTGATAACTTTTATAATTTCATAAATGCCGCTGACAATTAAAATAATCACAAAAAAGAAAAGAACTGTACACAGCAGATTGAACTGGAAAGCATTTAACCTGTAAACCATTTTAAAACACAAGTTCACATTTGGAATTGAAGTTTTGACAAATGAAATAGAATGTAAACCTATACTTTCTGTATTAGCCCAGGTCAAAAACTCACGATCTCTTAATAAGCGGGTAAACTTCAGGGATTTAAAAAAGTTTCTCGGATTATAAAGTATTTGTTTTATATCTGTTCCAATAAAATTTGTGTGAGAAGGCTTCTCTTCTCCAGAAATCAGAACATCAAAAGAAAAGGAATTGTTTTCAGAATCCAGAAAATGAATCATTCCTATATCGTTAAACAGGCGTTGAGCTTCTTCATCAAATAATTTTCTTAATTCCGGAAAAAGTGAGATTATGTCGTTTTTATCATCAATATAAATACTATCTATACCATCATAAACAGTTTCAAAGGTATTAAGCTGCTGATTCAACTCCTCTCTTGATTCTTTTTCCCAGTTTTCATTTACATATTCCAGTACTGTCTTACAATCTTTTGCATTATTCAAAATAAGAGAGTTAATTATTCCAAATACAGAAATAGCACAAATAAAAACTGTAAATGAGAAAATAATTAATTCTGTAAAAATCATCTGAACTACGACGGTCCAGATAGGCAGGCGTTGCAAACGTTTTATTCTACGCTCTTTTTTCTTGCTCATAACAACTTATTATAAAACAACGAAATGAGATTTTCTACTGATTTTATTAATCTTTCGGACACAGTTAGTCTAATTTTCTAACTGCAAAACTCCATTCATCAAAATTGTTCTGGAAGAGCCGTCACCATAAGTAAGAACAATAGTAGGCTCGCGCACAACTCCGTCCAGATGAATCAGGCTTGGTGCATCATTATCATAATTTTCGCCGATTGCAAAATGGCAGGTATGAAAAGCTTTTTCATCTTCGAGCATGTTTCCTGTAATGTTTGCAGCAGGGTTGAGACCTATGCCAAGCTCGCCAATGTTGCGGGCATTCTTTTTATAGACTTCTGCCTGGCCCTTTGGAAGCTTGCCTTCCTTTTCGAGAACAAAGGGGCGAAGCTCTGCTTCTACAATTGTTTTGAGAAGGCGGCGGGCTTCAGCTCCACCTGTGATATCGGTAACATAACCTTTTTCAACCTTACAGGTAATCGGGGTTTCGAGAATTGAGTCTCCGTCAGAGAAGGTCATTGAACCGTCGTAAACGATTGTACCTTCACAGCCATCGCTCTGCTGTTCCAGTGGACTGCCGTCGGCTGCTTTTAGAGTACTTCCGCCTACTACAGGACTTATAAAAACTTCGCCTGCCGGAATGTTGCCGCCGGTTCCGGGTTTTGAAAAGTCGCCGTCATCTGCAAGAAGGTCGCGGCCATTAATCGGGATAACGAGGTTTGTACCGGCCGGCGCAGTTACGTGAACACTTACGGCGCCCTTGAAGATTTCTGTGAGCTTTGCGCAGCGCTCCTGAAGCTGTTTGTAATCTATAGCCGCAGTGCGATTCATCATATCTGCTGTAATTCCTGGAGTCCAGGCTCCGCGCATAGTCTTTTTTCCATCCAGAAGATAATCAAAAATATGTGTGAACTTCTGGCCGTCTTCTGTTGTATACGGATTTGCAGTTGCACCCGAATCCTTTCCAAGTTTTATATTTGAGATAGAAAAACAAACTTCCGGTTCACTTGCAATTGCGGCAAGCACTTCCGGATTTGCATTGTCAAAACTTGTTTTGTCAGGCTGATACATAAGAGTTGCAAGAGCTCCTGCCTCACTGCTTGCTGAATAGAGGTCCTGAGCAATTTCGGCAGTGGCCGGATTTGCAACGATAAGCACTCTCTCGCCTTTTTTGATTTTTATAACATCTTCTACAACAACCTGTGCAGGTGTTCGTGTTTTTTTATTTAAAAGACCCATATAATACTCCTGATGTCATGCCGAATTTATTTCGGCATCTATTTCCTAATCAATACCAGATTTCTTTCCGAATCTTCCAGGCCCGGAACATGGAGTGGCTGAACTTCATAATCTGGCACCAGACTAGTGATAGCACTCATCTCTTCTTTTATATTTTCAAGCTTTGCTTTGTAAGCACACAGATAGCCCTGAGGCTTAACAATACGCAAAAGTGTTTTTGCCATTTTTTTATCGAGCGGGCGAAAAGCGCGAAAAGTAATAAGGTTATAAGATTCCTGAGGCAGGCGCTCAGCTTCGCTGTTTACCACTGTTACGTTTTTAAGGCCCAGAATTGCAGCGCAGTTTTCCAGAAAGGCACAGCGCTTTTCCATACGCTCAACCAGTTCAAAACGCACATCATTAAATTCCGGCAGCAAAGAAAAAGCTGCCGCCAGTGGAATACCAGGAAGGCCGCCTCCACTACCGATATCGGCAAGAACCACCGGACCCCCAGCCAATTCTGCAATTTTCGGCCAGGCAACCAGGGAATCAAAAATGTGGCGCACCACAAGTTCATCGCGGTCGCTGGTATTTGTAAGATTATAAGCTGAATTAAAAAGTATGATTTCTTTTATGTAGGCTTCCATTTTTGCTGCAAGCGCTTCTGCTATGCTTTCTGGAATCCCGCATTTTTTTAATCCTTCAATCATGTCTATCATAAAAATCTGAACACCTGCAAAAGGTGGTTTCGACAGGCTCAACCACCGTAGTTTCTAGTTCACCCACCGTAGTTTCAAGTTCAACCACCCTTACTTATTATCTATATCTAAAAGAAGATCTGCATTAAGCGGATCACTTGAAAAATGCAAAACTACAAGATTTCCTGTTTTTTCTGCAGTAAGATTCTTCACATTCGAAAGTTTGTAAATGTATGAGTTCTCATTTTTTGAATCCTGCACAATACTTGGTTGAACTTTATATGTAATGGAAGATCCTTTTGAACTTACTGTCTTAAAAAGCATATAGAAAGTTTCTGTACGTGTCTGCTGATTTACAAAATATCTTCTATCTGCAGAAAGCAAAAAAGATCCGTCTGGCTCTGTTTCACTGAAGAAAACTTTTGTAAGAGAATCTGCAATATTATATCCATTGATTTTAAAACGCAGAATTGAAGGCTCTCGCTTTTTGAAATTTTCTGCATCAGTTTTTACTGCGTTAAGTTCATTTCTTTCTTTTGCACTTGCGCTCTGCTGCTGCTGTTTCAAATCATTAAGACTATTTAAAACCTGCTGAAGAAGTACGTTTGTAGAAGTAGAGGTCGAATAATTAGCTAAATTTCCTGTAGACCCAAGAGAAGAAAGATTGCTGAAAAGCCCAGAATCATAAAGCGAAGAAATATCGTTTGCTGTAAGGGCACCGCTGTTCAAAAAAACTGTCGGCTTCATGCTGTCTGGTGTAAGTGATTCAGTGAGAATAGTTTCCGTTTTATCTTTATCTTTTTCTGATGAACTTTTCTTATTCGGATTATTCGGACGACTTGGAAAGCTTGGAGTATAAAAGCCACCGCCGACTGTCGGCATATCAGGCATAGAAGGCATCTGAGGCATATCAATTGGTGATGACTGGGTTTGAGCAAAAAGACTTGTACAAGCCAGAATAACACAGGCTGCCACAACGGCCTTTTTTGATTTATAAACTCGCAAGACTTTCCTCCACATATTCAAGACGCTGAGTGAGCTGAGCAATTGTTTTTTCAAGTCGTGATTTTTCGCGTTCAAGTTTTGTTTTAGGATCAGTTCCGTTTGCCTGAGCTGATTTCTGCTTCATCATCTCACGGACAGAAGAAGGACTTTTTCCACCGGCAAGAAATTCCTGCTCCACCTGAGCACGGTCATCCTTCTTTCTTACACTGGCAACCACCTTCATATTTTCAAAACCGATTGCAGGGTTTACTTCTACCGCTGCGACCTTACGAATATCTTTTGCGGCGCCACGTGGCAGGCAGAGAACCCGGTCGATATAGTCTTCATAGCGGATATCTGCTTCCTGACAAAGGTCAAAGGCACGGGCGAGTTTTTTACCAAACTCCTGCATGAGCTGACCATTCTTTGCAAGATAATTTTCTTTGATATCCTGTGTCAGTGCCTTGAGTTCTTCGTTTTTTTCCCAACCGATTGAGTAATATCCTTTTTCTTCCGCGATTTTGAGAAGATCACCAAACTTTGCCCAGAATTCCTGAGTATGAACCTTGCAGGCTTTTCCGTAACTCGGGTCATTTTCCTGCTTTTCTATAGTACAAAGATGATGTGTATATTCGTGAACTGCTGTATAAATCAGCATGTTGTCAGATTTAAAATTCAGATTATGAAGGAAGATTTCGTGTGTATCTGGTTTGTAAAAGCCGTTAACTCTCTTGCTTTCTTTTCCTGTCTGGGTAACTGTAAAATCAATTTCACAAGGAGAAATGTCCAGCAGGATTTCTTTAATTCTTTCGTTGTTCAATTCAAAAACCTCTTCCCTATTTTAATCTGATTTTTGATATTGGGGAAGAGGTTTTTGTCCTGCTGAACTTGTTTCAGAATAACGCCTGTTTTTAGAACTGATATTTTGCGCCCAGGCTTACAAAACTATTCTTGCGCCAGGCATAAAACTCACTGTCTTCACCGGCACAATTAATAATCATACCACTGGCAGTAAGTGTGAGATTCTGATCTGGTTTGAAGGCGATTTTTGGCATTACAACAAGATCGCCACGTTCTAAGCCATACATCACTGTTACTTCCGGTGCAAGCTTATCATTCAGGAAAGATGTTGTGACATTTGCAACAAGCTTATTATTCATATAGCCTTTGCTGTTATAATCAACATCTCTGAACAAACTTCTCTGATCACATTTGTCGCCGTTAAGAATGTAAGTTCCGGTTTCCTGAACATTCAGGTTTGCATTCCAGAAAGGAAGATCTATATCAAATCCTCCAAGCCATGAAATAGAATTATTATGAACATAAGGATTTGTTCCGTCAGTATCATCTGTCAGGTTATAAGCAGCTTCAGCACGCACATTAAAGTGCCAGACAACTGTTGAAGCCTCGAGCCCGAAAGTCTGCTTTTTATCATAAGCAAGGAACTTCTGCGATTCTGAAATTGCTCCGCTTGTAAGATAAGAAGCAATACATGTGTTCAATTTCAAAGCGTTGAACGAAGGCTGCTTATACCAGCCGTTGTAATAACTGATTCCTAAATCTACCTGTCCGAGAGTTGCTGTAATGCGACCGCCGAACTGTCCGTATTTCAAAGTCATCAAATCCGGATAAAGCATATTTGTATTTGATGAAAGATTTGAAGCATTAATTAATTCTGGCCCAAAACCTGTGACTTTTGATTTTACAACTGATGTAACAGCTGCTGTCAAAGCACTCACCTGAGATGGAAGCCAGCGTCCGTCTGTTGCAAAACGGTCTACAGGAAGAAGTGGTGTATAAAGACCTTCAATATTCATGTTTGCAAAAGGCAGGCTGTAAACTGCACGTACCATTGGAGTACTTATGCGACGGTCCAGATAATCAGGAATGATAAAATCTGAATAGTCGTCGGCATTGAAGTTGTCGAGAACATGGAGCTTATCGCCCTTTCCCCAGACGACCTTCATTTTACCAGCTTCAAGAGTAAGGTTTCCAAAGTAGCCGCGAAGAACTGCTTCATCAATTACATCAACAGGATGATTTTTGATTGTATCTTCGTCCACCTTGAGTTTGAGTTCTACATCAGATTTGCTTCCGCTGTATTTCAAATCAAGATTTGCTCTTGGAAGAGCTTTGATATCAATCTTGTCAGCGCCGTCTTTATTATCTTTATCACTTATATCAACATAAGCGCGAAGCTCAACTTCTGCACTGCCGTTTACTTCCAGCTTTGACGAAAGCCCTGCAGAAGAAGAATCATCTCCAAAATCACCGAAGTCTCCAAAACTGTCGAAGTCCTCGGCATAAGCAACGACACCCAGTAAGAGTGCAGAGGTTATAAGAATTATTTTGTTAAGTTTCATTATTAGAATCTCCTGTACAAGCTATTAGCCATAAGCAGTTAGCTGTTAGCCCGTATTCTTACTAACAACTAATTGCTAAAGGCTAATAGCTAATTGCTAACTGCTAACTGCTTAAAACTACTTTCCTGTAGTCAAAAAGTTCTGTGTGAATACTCTGTCCGGGAGAGGCTTATCGACTTCTACCTTAAGAATCTTGAGAGTTGTGCTGTGGCCGGTCTGAACGTTCTTGAGTTTGTTTTCCATTGGCATGTCGTAGCCGTCGATTTTCTGAATATTCAAAACCTCGAGAACCTTTACCAGCTTGTCGTTTTTGTCGTACATCTCTGTGTGAATCGGGTACATTGTTACCTTATCAACCCAAACCATGCGGTAGTTGTACTGAGTTCCTTTTTTGTCGAGAGGGACCTCTTTGATTACATAACAGTCGTATGCCTTGCCGCTTTCAACAGTCATTTTTTCTTCACGCAGATACTGGTGATCATCTTCAGAAACATCGCGGGTTGAAAGATCATCATAAGTTGCATCTGAACCCATGAAAGATTTTGAACCTTCGCTTGAGTTTACACGGCGAACTGATTTGAGCGATGGCAGATAAATGAACTTGTCATCTGGTCCCTTGTCATTTGTAATCTGAAGGAAGCGGGTATCCTTTACGTTAGCAGGTCCCTTAAAGTCCATTACAACATAAGTTTTACCATCGGCTTCTTTTCCGTACTCAATAATCTGGCGATCTTCTTTTGAACCGCTCTTATCCTGCAGGCTCATAATTACCTGGCTGCGAGAGAAGCTAGGCTTTTTGAAGTCTGCAACAGTTGTCATAATTTCAGTTCCCTTTGCATCTGCGAAAGCCAGATTTCCGATTACTGCAAGTGCAGCAGCGATTAATGTAATTTTCCTTGTTCTTTTCATTTCATTTATCTCCTTATATTTAGGTTTTAGGTTTCAGGTTCTAGGTTCTAGGGGAGCCGGGCGTTGCGGGGCGGCGCTTGAGCCCCGCAGAGGGGGTAGCGTAAGACCGCTTAGCGGGCTGAAGCGAGGGGGAGACTTCCCCCTCCTAGCACCTAAAACCTAGCACCTAGCACCTATTTCTTTCTAATAAACCTCGGTTCGAACACATTCAAAATTCCAGGAATGATTGTCATTGCAAGATAGCTTGATGTGAACATTACGATTGCAACCAGTACACCGATGTAGCGGAGTACGACGAATTTTGAGAAGCAGAGAACGAGGAAGCCAAGTCCTACTGCCAGGGCATTTGTTACGATTCCGTGGCCGCTCTTGCGGAAGGTCTCGCGGGTAACAATTTCCAGGTTGTCTGTTTTTGCACGCTCTTCCTTGTAAGTTGTAAGGAAGTGAATTGTGTAGTCGATTCCAACACCAACTGCAACAGAAGCGATGATGCTTGTTACCAGGTCAAGGTTGATTCCAGCAAAGCCCATTACCATGTAGTTCAAAAGAATTGCAAGGGCAAGAGGAACAGCACCAACAAGTCCGGCCCAGCCTGAACCAAAGGCAATTGTGATGATGATGAATACAGAGATGAGTGAAATCAAAAGGCTCTGAACCTGGCTTGATACAATCATCTTTGTCATTGTGTATTCCATTTCTCCGGCACCGGTTGCTTCAATTGTGTAGCCTTCCGGGAAGTGTTCTGCGGCAAAGTTCTTAGCTGCTGCAATGATGTCGCCGGTTTCTTCTGTTGAGTGGTTGCGGAGCTGGCAGGTAACACGCATTACACGAGGGCTCATATCATCATCAACAAAGCGGTCGAGGGAACCAGAAAGCAATGTCAGATAACCGTTTACAACACCAGCAAGTTCTTCGCGACTTGGAACCGGGTACTTTGCAGGATCATAAGGAATCTCATAATATGCCATTCCGTTGTAGTTGCATTCTTTTTCAAGTTCGGTAAGCATTTTTTCCGGTGTAGCATTCTTTGCTCCGGCAGCAACATAAGCGCGGTTGAGCATTGCAAGAATTTCCTGCGTAGTCATTGGCTTAGAAAGCTTTTCTGCGTATTCGATGTTAGGGTCAACCCAGTTTGTATCTACAGTTGCGTTAGTTGATGAAGTATCTTCTGATTCACCGAATTCTCCAAAATCATCGAAGCCATCGTCAGCGGCAAAGTCACCAAAATCGCCGAAGTCGTCAAAGCTGTCAAAATCATCAAAACCATCTGTGTTAGCTGTCTGCGGCAAAAGCATTGAATCATCACCGGCATTTACACCAGCCTCCGCCAGTGCACCACCTGTTGCAGGCACATGCCAAACCTGATTAATTCTCTTAATGAAAGTTGTGAAAGAAACAATCTTACCAATTCCATCATAATTTTCTGAAAGGTAAGTCTGCATATCATCAACAGCTTTCAAAATCTCAGGCTTTGTAAGGTCGCCCTTTTCCTGGCCGGAAATTGTAAAGTAAAGGCTGTTAGTTCCAGCAAAGTTTTTATCAATAGATTTGATATCCTGACGAAGCTGGCAGTTTTCCGGGAAGTAATTTACAATCGCAGTATCAATCTTAAGCATACGCAAACCGGTATAAGACAAGCCCAGAATCACAAGTGTAAAAAGAACAAGTCGAACACGGCTGCCACAGAAGAAGTGATAGATGCTGTAAAGTGTATTACCACTCGCATCCTTCATTTCTTTTCCACCGGCAAGCTGGCGGGCTCGTTCAAGTTTACGTGCAACCTTATCTGTAAGATGTTTCATTCTTTCGCGTCCGGCCTGAACCTTTTTAAAGTCCTTGCACAAAAGCAAAGCCGGAATAAAAGTGATGGAAAGCAGGAGAGCAATACCAACACCAATTGCGGTGAATATTGCAAAACTGTGAAGCGGCTCAATAGGACTTGAAACGAGGGAGATAAATCCCACAATTGTAGTAATGCCGGCAAGGAGGACAGCCTTCATTACTTCTTTAAGTCCGGCAAAAATTGCCTCTTGGTATTTTTCACGGGTAAGCTCTCCTTCTACCCCATCAAGTGCAACATAATAATGTGTAAGAACGTGAATGCCATAAGCAGAACCCACGGCGATCAGGGCAACTGGAATAACGCTTGAAACCAGAGTAAAGGTGATTCCAAGCAAAGCCATAAGCCCCATTGTCCAGGCGGCAGACATAACTACTGTAATAAGCGGAAGCAGAGTTCCATCCAGCGTCTTAAAACTGAAGAAAAGTGACAGCAAAACAACAATGATTACAAGAGGAATCAAAGCACAAAGATCCGAAATCATAAACTTGCGGGCGCTTTCTGCAACTACAGGGTCGCCGTAAATCTTACACTTAAGAGGATGTCCTTCAACTTCCTCAAGAACTATAGCTCTAACCTCTTCGAGGATTTTCTGCTGACGTTCTGCATCTGTGATTTTTGAAGTGGCTTTTTCTTCTGGTGTCATTGAGTGAAGAGTAATCTGCATTTGAGTTGCAGTATTATCATCGTTCACAATAACACGGTTGTACATCTCGCTCCATTCTGCAAGACGACCTTCCAGCTGGGCGATATCTTCAGCAGTACCTGTGTAAGTATCAGGAATAAGCTGACTGGCAGAAATCGAACCATCAGATTCACAGACATAATCAATATGAGTAAGTGAATCAACTCCCTCAATCTGAGGAAGCTCAAGTACACGGTCAGAAATCTTTCTGACAACTTCGATATTTTCCGGAGTAAGGACAGTACCCTTTGTAGACTCCAGACTTACACCAATAACAATCATGCTTCCAAACTGATCTTCTGTTTGAGTGAGTCGTGTATAAGAAGCATCTTTTTGTGGAAGGAACTGACGGATAGAATTGTCAATTCCCAGGCTTGTTACAAAGAAGCCAAAAACGCCGGTGAGAATCACGCATACAGCAATGATAATCCAGGGGCGCTTAAAAAAAGCTCTAGCTGCTTTCATGTAAAAATCTCCTTTTGTTTATCCGTTTAATATCTTAAACGTTTAAACCTTATAAAACAGAATATAATAACGGGACATTTTAAAGTCAATAGAATTTGGATTAAATGTTTAATTTTTTAAACATTTAATCAGGTTGACAAGTGGATTTTTTCGAATTATTCTTATTTATAGTGGTTTAGACAGGCTCAACCACCTCAAAAGGAGACCACCATGATAGACAAAGCCGAAATCAAAAAGACTCTGAAAACCTTCAATTCCTGCGTTCCATTCTTCATTGCAATGAGTGATGAATACCGGCAGCAGCTCATTATGGATATTGCAGAAGCAGGCAAAGAAGGCATAAATGTTTCTAATCTTTCAGCAAAATCAAAGCTGTCTCGCCCGGCAATTTCACATCATCTGAAGGTCCTTAAAGACTCTGGTCTTATCAAGCCGCTCAAGGTTGGTACGCAAATTTTTTATCAGTTGAATTTAAGTGAGAATTTTAAAACTGTTTCTAATTTGATTAATTCAATGGAAAATATTCTAAAAAAGATTAACGAAGCTAAATAATTTCTAATTCAGACAAAATTATTGCGCCGGCTACTGTTGCTGCGGTTTCTGTTCTCATTATTCTCTCTCCCATTCCACAGCGTATAAAACCTTTTGATTCAAGCAAAGAACGCTCACGATCTGTCCAGCCGCGTTCACTACCAATCGCAGCCACTACCCGCGCACCTTCTGTCACAACATTTTTTTTCTGCTTTACTGCATCAGCAAGCCGAGCCGCAGGATTCACATTATCCAGAGCAAGTAAAAGTCCTTCCCCACCCAGAGCCTTTAAGCATTCATCCAAAGTTTTATATAAACAAAGCTCCGGCACATGAGTACTGCCGGCCTGAACAGTTCCATCCAGAAGCATTTTACAAGCAGCACCATGCTCTACAAGATTGGACTGCATATAAGATTTTTCGCCAAGGTCTGTTCCGGTCAAATGAACACGAGCAACACCTAAAGCAGCAATATCACGCAAAAGTCTTTTTAGCTGAATAGGACGAGGAAAACCTATTATCATTTCAAGAGAAGAAAGCGGCTTTCCGTCACCTCCGGCAGAAAACTCAAAGCTTATTCCTTCATCAGATATTTCCCGAATCACAGCCGTTCCGCTCTGTCCTCCAATAATTCCGGCAGTAAAAATATCGCCAGACTTTTTATGAAGAACTTTTATTATGTGCTGGGCACGTTCATCACGCAGTGGCAGAGGATTTATAATTTCATCTTTCGAAAATAAACAAATATTCATAATTTTCGATTTTAGTCGCCAAGCACAGCTTGGCTCTGAGCCGTTCTTTCGATGAACCTAAAACGACCCTTTCGGCTCGTTTTTTAACGGTTCTTCGATTGTAGGCTAATTAAACATATTGATTCGTTTCAATATCTTTACTAGTTCTTCCTTCTCAATCAAATCGATTGGGCGGCCGTCGATAAACTTGTGGGCACTTTCAGAGAAGTTTCCCATTGTTATACAAACACCGGTATCACACTTTGCATCACGCAGCTTTCCATGGAACTCGCGGATATTGATATCTCCAATAACATTCTGAGTCCTGTAGAAACGGAAAATCTGTTTTGCTTCCCATTTAGGATTTTCAATTTCACAGATAATTTCTACACTCTCAGAAGCAACCTGAACATCTTCAACTTTTACGAAAGAATCTTTGTAGTAAGCTGAAATGAACTTTCGGCAAAGAGCAACAAAATCACTTGTACCAGAAAGAAGATATGTCTGAAGATTCTTGTTCTGATTCAATTCTGAATAGCGGGCAATAAGAGTATCAACATCCTTATACTGTGCCTTAGCTGCCTGAATCTGACGCAGATATGTAAGACCTTTCGAAATATCATTCATTGCAATACAAGTGTTTGCAAGACGATATTTAATCTGCAGCATAATCTGCTCCTGAATAGTCGGCAGACGAAGTGCAATTTCATAATCCTTTACAGCGTTTGTGTAATCTTTAACACGCTCATGCATTTTTCCTGCTTCGAGACATGACTGTGCACCAAACTCAGGATCCGGACGCAGATGCATAAAAACCTTAAGAGCCTTATCCCCCATTCCACATTCGGTCATAGCAATAGCCATATCAAAAAGGACTTCTTTATTTGATGGATTTTCATCCAGAACACGCTTAAGGAATGGAAGACTATCGCGGAATTTCTGAGACTTAAAAAGAGCCTTACCAAGAAGCTCGTTCACTTCATTGTTCTCCGGCTGCATAACCTTTGCTTTCTTGAAACAATAAACTGCCTTATCATAAGTTCCAGCCTTCAATAAAGCACGGCCAAGATACATGTTACAATCAAAATCATCAGGCGCTTTTTTTAGAGAAAGCATAAGGGAACTGATGGCATCTTCATTCTTATCCAGATTATAAGCAGCCATACCCATTCGCAAAGTACATTTAGCAACATCTACATCAGGATGAGCAGATGAAATGTCATAAAGAGTTTTATAAACATTCCATACCTTTTCCCAGTCTTTTTCACTTAAATAGATATCACCAATGAGCTGAAGCGCAGAAACATTATGCGGGTCATGAGCAAGCTTTTTTTCCGCTTCTTTGAGAATAGCAGATTTTCCTTTCTTCTGGATTTTCTGAGAAACTTCCTGTCCGTCTTCCTTTTTCTTTAAATTCTTAAGTGCAATAATAATCACAACAAGAAGAAGAGCAATAATAATAGCAATCAGAATAGAAAATATCATCAGTAAAAACTCCCTTATAAGTTTTCTATCGTCCTGTTTTTTCTTTTACAAGGCAGGCAAGTCTTTCCATTGCAACCTTGATTTTATTAATATCCGTAGCATAGCAACATCGGATAAATCCTTCACCACCATCGCCAAAACAGGTACCTGGAACTACTGCAACATTATACTTTGAAATAGCCTCTGTCGCAAATTCTTCACTGGTCATTCCGGTCGGGCGGATATCCGGGAACATATAAAAAGCTCCTTCTGGTTCAACGCAAGGAAGTCCCATATCAATAAAAGCCTTATGCATAATGTTGCGGCGCTGCTGGTAGCTTACGCGCATTTTTTCAACTTCATCCCAGCCGTGGCGCAGACCTTCTGCAGCCGCATACTGACTGAAAATCGGCGGACAAATAGAAGAATAAGCGTGGAGCTTACAGCACTGTACAAGTAAGTCATGAGGAGCTGCAATATAACCAATACGCCAGCCAGTCATAGCAAAAGACTTAGAAAAGCCGTTGAAAATAATTGCGTAATCTTTCATGCCAGGGAACTCGCCAACCGATACATGTTTGCGTCCATCGTACAAAAGTTCGCAGTAAATCTCGTCGCTCAAACACCAAATCTGATGCTTTTTTACAACCTCAGCAATCTTAGCAAGCTCGTCAGCTGGAATAATGCGGCCGGTCGGATTACTTGGTGAACAGAACATCACAGCCTTAGTCTTGTCTGTGCAGGCAGCTTCAATCTGTTCTGCTGTAGGGTAAAAACCGTTTACGCTGGTATCCAGATGAATAACCTTAGCGTCGCAGAGAGCCGCAAGCGGCTGGTAAGAAACATAACAAGGCTCGCAGACAATAATCTCGTCGCCCGGGTTCAAAATAGAACGGAGCACAAGGTCTAAGCCCTCACTCGCACCAATAGTCGGCAGAATCTCAGTTTTAGGATCGTAGTAAAGCTTGTAGCGTTCCAGGTATTTTGCAATTTCCTCACGCAGCTCAATCAAGCCCCAGTTAGAAGTATAAGAAGTGTGGCCCTTTTCCAGATGGTAAAAAGCCTCTTCCCTCATAATCCATGGAGTCGGAAAGTCAGGCTCACCGACACCCAGCGAAATAATATCATCATGTCCAATGCAAAGCTCAAAAAACTTACGGATTCCAGAAGGTGGAATCTCCATCATCTTTGAGCTGAATTTATCTTCTCGTGTATTCATTTATGTTCCTTAATAACCGGTGGTTGAGTAGGCCTAAGGCCGTATCGAAACCACCTTGTCGAGTTTTCTGGTGGTTTCGATACGCCTGCCTTCGCAGGCACTCAACCACCGGGTTCAGTCTTATGCCTGCACACCTTCTCGGCGGTCTCTCTCATCCTCAACATAAACAATGTCGTTTTCTTTATAAGTTTTCAAAACAAAGTTAGTCTTAGTTGAGCGAACACCTTCGAGAGTAGAAAGCTTTTCGCTTACAAAAAGGGCAACATCTTTAAGATTGTCACCTTCAATCAAAACCTTAAGGTCATAACCGCCGCTCATAAGATAGAGCGACTTAACCTGTGGAAAGCGGTAAATTCTATCCGCAATGGCATCAAAGCCGTGCTCACGCTGCGGCTGAACCTGAATCTGAATTTCCGCGACAACCTTGTCCTTCGCGACTTTATCTTTTTCCGGGTTTACAATGGCGGCATACTTGAGAATAACTCCGTCGTCTTCAAGCTTTTTAATAATCTGCTTAACCTCGTCCGTAGTTTTCTTTGTCATAGCAGCAATGTCTTCGATTGAAAGACGTGCATTCTGACGCAGTAAATCAAGTATCTCTTCCATAAAGGAACCCCCGAATATATAAAAATGAATGAGATATTATACTATTAATGGGAGGTTTATACAATTATAAGTGACGCACATGATGCACGGCTACAGGGCTTCCGCATTATAAAAGATTTAAGTAAGCTATTCTCCCGGTTAATTTGTGACAATTAATTGCATTAATAGTTTACCCATAATATAATAATTGTATGACCTCAACCGTTGCACTGCAAAAGTGCGATGAATATGACTTTGACAAAGTTCTCACCCGCATAAAGAAAATGCTTGAACTGGTTCCACCTCCAGATGTTCGTGGAAAAACAGTTCTTCTTAAGCCTAACATTCTTTACCCTAAAGCACCTGAACTTGCAGTTTGTACACATCCGGTTGTTGTAGGAGCAGCTGTGCGTGCCTT
This sequence comes from uncultured Treponema sp., assembly GCA_934699065.1. GTDB lineage: Bacteria > Spirochaetota > Spirochaetia > Treponematales > Treponemataceae > Treponema_D. The sequence continues at coordinate 9,090 of CAKUWD010000009.1, read as the reverse complement.
TGTAGAACTCGGAGCAGCTCGTGTTATTGCCGGTGAATCGCCCGCAATTGCAGGCTCAGCTACTGCCGCAAAAGCAACAGGCATGTATGAACAGGTTATTAAAAACGGCGGAGAATGGGCAGATTTTAAAGAAGCTGTCAGTATTCCCTGCCCGGACGGTAAGGTTGTAAAAAATCTCGATTTTGCAAAACAGTTTCTTGAAGCTGATATTGTAGTTTCCCTTTCAAAGCTAAAGAGCCATCAGCTTATGACTTATACCGGCGCCATGAAAAATCTTTTTGGTCTGATGATTGGTCTTGAAAAAGCCGGCTGCCATTACCGCTTTTCTAAGAAAGAAGATTTTGCTGCTTTTCTTACAGATCTTGTTTTAGCTGCAAAGCCCGGCTACGCAATTATGGATGCAATTGTAGGAATGGACGGTCCCGGCGGTCCTGGAAGCGGAGACCCTATAAAACTCGGTTTTCTTGCCGCCTCTGATAATATTCTGGCGCTGGACTGGAAGTGCGCTTCGCTGGTGGGTTATAACCCGCATGATATTTTGAATCTCGAAGATGCGCTTGGGCGCGGCATCTGGTTGAAAAGTCCGGCGGAAATTACAACGAGCGGCGCGGCGGAAGAGGACTGCCGATGCAGCAGCTTTAGAATTGTAAAGGAATCAAAGGCTTTGCAAAAACAGATGCCGGGCTTTATAAACTTTCTGGCCACGAAGATTCTTACTAAGACGCCGCACTTTAATGCCAGGAAGTGCCGAAAGTGCCGCCGCTGCGAACAGATCTGCCCGGCTCACATCATAAAAATGGAAGGAGCAGACTCCACGGCCCGCCTTGCAGACAAATCAAAATGCCTGCACTGCTTCTGCTGCCACGAAATCTGCCCCGCCGACGCAATTAAACTGCGCCGCTTCTAAAAAATCGTCATGCTGAACTTGTTTCAGCATCTGTTATAAGTTTATAAGTTCGTCCTGACCAACCATTCTGATTCCAGCTTTCTCCAGCACACTCTCAGTCTCAGGCACATCTGTACATCTGATAATCATATAAGCCGACCCCGACTTGCGGCCGGTAAAGCCGTACATGTACTCTACATTGCGGCCGTTATCTGCAAGAATCTTAAGAATGCGGTTAAGACTGCCGGCTTCATCCGGAATCTCAACTGCGATTACCGGTGTTACCTTTACAATGTAGTGAGAGCGTTCCAGAGCTCCCTGTACCGCAGCGGCGTCGTCCACGATAATCCTCGCAATTCCAAAGTCGCTTGTATCTGCAAGGCTCATTGCCCGCATATTGATGTTATGTGTTGCCAGAACGTTTGTAAATTCTGCCAAAGCATTCTTTCTGTTTTCGATAAAAATTGAAATCTGTTCTATAGTCATTTTTTTCCTCCTACTTAAGCTATTAGCTAAAAGCTATTAGCTATTAGCTTTTACATAACCGCTAGTCATGTAACTTTCTTGTATCTATTACTCGTTTAGCCTTACCTTCACTTCTCGCAATGCTCTTCGGTGCCACCAGAGTAACCTTAGCTTTAATCTGAAGAACACTCAAGAGTGCGGCTTCAAGCTGCTTTTCTGCCTTGTTTACTTCAGAAACCACATCGCTGAACTTTTCAGCTGTCATTTCTACCTTGATTTCGAAGGTATCTGTGTTGTTTACGCGGCCAACGTGAATCTCGTAGTTTGCAGGGTAACCATTCTGCATAAGAACACCCTCAATCTGGCTTGGGAATACGTTAACTCCGCGGATGATAAGCATATCATCTGTACGGCCCATAGGCTTACTCATGCGGACAAAGGTACGACCGCAGGCACAAGGAGCGCGGTTGAGAACGCCGATATCCTTTGTGCGGAAGCGCATTAATGGGAAGGCCTGCTTTGTGATTGCAGTAAATACCAGCTCGCCCTTCTCGCCGTCCGGAAGGCGTTTTCCAGTTTTCGGGTCAATTGTTTCAATGATAAAGTGATCTTCGTTTACGTGCATACCGGCCTGCTCTGCACATTCGTAAGCAACGCCAGGTCCCATAACTTCTGTAAGACCATAAATATCGTAGGCTTTGATTCCAAGAGATTTTTCTATGTCGCGGCGCATTTCTTCTGTCCATGGCTCGGCACCAAAGATACCAGCCTTCAGGTGAATATCAGCCGGAGTGAGTCCCATCTCTTTAAGAGTTTCACCAAGGTAAGCTGCATAGCTAGGAGTACAGAAAAGGATTGTTGATTTCAAATCCTGCATGAAGGTAATCTGGCGCTGGGTGTTACCGCTCGAAATTGGAATAACCTGAATGCCAAGCTTTGTCGCACCGCCGTGAACACCAAAGCCGCCGGTAAAAAGTCCGTAGCCGTAAGCGTTCTGGGCAATATCATTTTCATCACAGCCGATTGCTACCAGCTGGCGGGCAGTACAATCATCCCAGATGTCCAGGTCTTCTTTTGTGTAGCCTACAACAATCTGCTTACCGGTTGTACCGCTCGAAGCGTGAATGCGCACAACCTTGCTCATTGGAACAGCAAAAAGTCCGTATGGGTAAGTTGCACGAAGGTCGTCCTTGCAGGTGAACGGGATTTTATCAAGGTCGTCCAGGCCTTTAATATCGTCCGGAGTAACGCCTGCTTCCTGGCAGCGCTTTCTGTAATATTCAACATTTTCATAAACATGGCGGAAATTCTTAGCCAGTCTCTCGCCCTGGAGCTTACGAAGCTGCTCCAAAGGCATACATTCTGATTCTTTCTGATAATATTTTAAGTTCATATGTTCCTCGTGATTTTTGGCAAAGTCGGCAAGCACAGCTTGCCTCTGAGCCATTTTTAAGGTAAATCCTAAAACGACCCGCTGTCGCAGCTCGTTTTTTAACGGATTTTCAATTATAGGCTAATTACCGTGCACGGCACTTTGTACGCATTGCACAAAAAAAATAGAGAAGTTCGCCCTTAGGCGAAAAAGAAATTAAAGGAAAAGAAGCGGCTCTTAAGTAAGCCTGTAATTCTTAACATATACTAAATATTATCATCACTAATCATGAATGTAAAGAGAAATGCAATAATTTTTTGTTTTATGTAGATTTCTGAATAATATACTATATAATAAAAATATGGCAATAGAGGTTTTTAATCGCCGCGAAATCAAATATCTCCTTTCTGATGACGAAAAAAATTCTTTGCTCAATATTATTGAAGACCACATGGAACGTGATTCTTACAACCATAATGGTCAAACCTATAAAATCTGCAATTTATATCTGGACACAGAATCTGATGAGTTGATTCGTAAATCTCTTGAAAAACCAGTCTTCAAAGAAAAAATCAGATTACGCAGTTACGGAAGAGTTCCTCTGGATGCAACTGTTTATCTGGAGAGCAAGAAAAAATTTGATGACCTTGTAAACAAAAGACGAACTGCCTTTACCCTTTCTGATGCCTACAATTATTTTGAAACAGGAATAATTTCAGAACATTCTAAAATGAATCATCAGGTTATGTCTGAAATTGACTATATTATGAAATATTACAAGCTAATGCCAAAGGTTTTTATTTCTTACGATAGGCTGGCTTTTTTTGAAAAAAATAATTCTGATTTTAGAATTACGATAGACACAAATCTGCAAGCCCGCAGAACAGACTTGCGTCTGGATTCTCCGGTTTATGGAGAGCAGCTTTTACCGCCCGGAAAATGGCTTATGGAAGCAAAGGCATTTAAAGCCTTTCCCCTGTGGTTTGTCCACTTTTTATCAGAAAGAAAAATTTATAACACAAGTTTTTCTAAATATGGAACTGAATATACACTTTATAAAAAAAGCTTACAGGAGAATTCAATATGAACTATCTGTCAAACTTCGCCCTCAATGCAGAAGCAAAAAACATTCTGTTCAATATGATTCTTGGTTTTATCGCCGGCATCATTATTGCAATCGGATATATCGTTGCAAACAAAGAGGAAAAGTTTTCCAAGAATTTTGTTATTACAATTTTTCTTCTTCCAATCATAATGGTATTCATAATGCCTTATCTTGCAAGCGATCTTAAAAAGACTGTTTCCCTTGCAGGCATTTTTGCACTTGTAAGGTTCCGAAGTATTCCAGGAAACTCAAAAGATATTCTTTATGTTTTCTTCTCAATTTCTACAGGACTTTTGATTGGCTTGAATAATTATCTTATTGGATTTGCAATGGTTTTTGTAATATCTGTTTTGTTTATTCTTGTTTCAAGATTCTGGCACGCACTTGATAAACAGATTTTAAAAATTACCATTCCGGAAGATATGAATTATCAGGATGTTTTCAATGATATTTTTGATAAATACCTTGTCAGTTATTCAGTAAAGAATGTTCGAACTTCTAACATGGGAACGCTTTTTACAATTTCATATTGGATTCAGTTGAAAAACGGGATTGATGTAAAAGCCTTTATTGATGAGCTTAGAACCCGTAACGGCAACCTGAATATCATCATCGAAAATTCAGATATTCAGGAAATGCCGGTTCTATAATTTTTATCGCGAGAGAAAGATTACTCGCCGCGTCCAAGCATGAAGGCTTTCTTATTTACTTCAAGGAACTGAGGCTTTACAAGCTTTTCGATTGCAGCCATCCAGGCGTCTACAGGGAAGTCCATATATTTAGAAAGACGGCCCATCAAAACGATGTTTACTGCCTTGCTTGTTCCTGCCTGCTCAGCAAGAGTGAGACAGTCAAGGGCATCAACCTTAATGCCAGCCTCCCCCATCTTGCCAACCAAATCCTCCGGATACTCTGCCGCACCTGTGATTACAGGCATAGGGTCAATCTTCTGAGTGTTCACAACAATCTGACCGTCAGCCTTAAGCCATTCAGTGTAGCGGGCAGCTTCAAGCAATTCAAAAGAAACAATAAAATCTGCCTCGTCCTTATCAACGATTGGTGAATAAACCTTGTCACCGTAGCGGACATAAGTTACAACCGAACCGCCGCGCTGGCTCATACCATGAACCTCGCTTACCTTTACATCATAACCCGCATCAAGCAGAACCTGTCCCAAAGTTTTAGACGCAAGCAAGGCACCCTGTCCGCCCACGCCAACAATCATTATATTTTTTACCATAATATTCTCCATTCATAAGGAGGGGGAAGTCTCCCCCTGCGCCCGCACTACGTTGCGGGCTACCCCTTCTAACGGGGGCCAGCCCCCGTAACGCCCCCGCGTCATTGCGAGCGCAGCGAAGCAATCCATAGTTACATAGATTGCTTCACCACTTCGTGGTTCGCAATGACGTGTACTTATAGTGCTCCGAATTTACACATCTGGCTACACACTTTACAACCCACACAAAGTGTCGCATCAATCTTAGCCTTACCGCCCTTCATGCTGATTGCAGGACAGCCAATCTTCATACACATCTTGCAGCTCTTACACTTATCCTGATCAACTACCAGCGGAGGATTATGCTTTACTTCCTTAAGAAGAGCACAAGGGCGTCGGCTGATGATGAGGCTTGGCTCTGAAACTTCGAGTTCCTCGCGAACAGCCGCTTCACACTCAGCAATGTTGTAAGGATCAACTACTCGAACTCTGTTAATTCCCATAGCGCGGGCCAGAGCTTCCAGGTCTACGCGGCCGGCAGGGTCACCGTAAAGGTTCTTACCGGTTGTAGGATTCTGCTGATGTCCAGTCATTCCTGTGATTGAGTTATCAAGAACAATTACAGTTGAGTTAGACTGATTGTAAGCAATTGTCGCAAGACCAGTCATACCCGAATGCATAAAGGTTGAATCGCCGATTACAGCAACAGATTTCTTTTCGTTTTCTGCTCCACCTGCCTTATTCCAGCCGTGAAGTCCGCTAAAGCTTGCTCCCATACAAAGTGTTACGTCCATTGCAGAAAGTGGCGCAACCGAACCAAGTGTATAACATCCGATATCACCAAATACGGTAACCTTCAATTTATTGAGGGCATAGAACATACCGCGGTGAGGACAGCCAGCACACATAATTGGAGGGCGAACAGGAATCTGAACGCCGTCGAGTTTTTTGCCCTGTGAAACCTCGCGACCAAAAGCAGCTGCCACAAGATTCTGGCTGAACTCGCCGCAGATTGGGAACATATCTTTTCCGTGGATTTCGCACTTAAGGCCAAGACCGCGGACAAAAGTTTCAATAATAGGATCAAGCTCTTCAACAACAATCAGTTTTTCAAGGCCGTCTGCAAACTTACGGATCATATCTCCAGGGAGAGGATTTACCATACCAAGCTTCAAAATATTTACGCTGTCGCCAAGAACTTCCTTAACATACTGATAGCTTGTAGACGAAGTGATGATACCAACCTTATCAGACTGTACGGTGGTTGAGTAGCCCACAGGGCGTATCGAAACCACCTCTGTAGACTTTTCAATTCTATTTACACCACTAGTCTCACTCCACTTCTCCAGATCCTTCATTCTCTGTTCTACAAAAGGATGGCGCTTAATTGCGTTGGCAGGAGCCATTACATATTTAGAAATTGTCTTTTCATAAGCCTTGTGCTCAGGTACTGTGCGCTCGGCAGGCTCTGTAATGCTCTGACTGTGAGCAACGCGGGTACACATTTTGTACAAAACCGGAGTATCAAACTTTTCACTGATTTCAAAAGCCATAGCAGCAAAGCGTCGTGCTTCATCAGCATCACTAGGCTCAATCATAGGAACCTTAGATGCAATTGCATGATGGCGGCTATCCTGTTCGTTCTGAGAAGAATGCATTCCAGGATCATCAGCTACACCAATAACAAGACCAGCATTTACACCTGTATAACTCATTGTATAAAGAGGGTCAGCCGCAACATTAAGACCGACATGCTTCATACCACAGAAAGCTCTGCGTCCTGCCAGACATGCACCAAAAGCCGACTCAAGAGCAACCTTTTCATTTGGAGCCCATTCACAATAGATTTCCTTAAATCTTGCTGCTTCTTCTGTAATCTCCGTACTAGGAGTTCCCGGATAACTGGAAATAAGCTCACAGCCCGCTTCAAACAAACCACGAGCGGCTGCCGCATTTCCTAACATAAGTTGTTTCATTGTTTTCCCTTATAAAATTTAAAATGATTTTTAAGTGAGAATACAATTTTACAGCGATTTTAAAGAATGGTAAAGACAAGATAATACTATAATTTAATTTTACTAAAGTTTTTAATTGACACTTAATACGCCATAGAATATACTTAAACAAAGGTATAGGCAATGGAGCGTTCCCAGGCTATAGAAAAAATACTGCCGGCATTCGAGCGGTATTACACAATAAAAAAAGATGAAGTTACACAGCCTTTTTGTGCAGAAGCTGAATTCCGATCACACAATGAGCAGTATTTTCTTGTGCGCTCAGCTCATATTGCAGATCTTGATTCAAATGAATTCGTTTTTTTTGCAGATTGTGATGAGCTTACAGAGCAGTCTCTTTCTGATTTTGTAACCACTGCCTGGGAAACAGGTCTTTCCCGTGTACGCCCACATTCAGGACACCGCAATTCCGACATCTCCCTTATTATCTTTGCTGAAAAAATCTCAGACGAAATCAAAATTAAAATCAAAAAAACAAGGCTTTACAAATCATATAAATTCAGTTTCTACGGCTGGAGCAATTTTAAGCTCGCCGTTTACAGCCTTTCAGAAATGACCGCATATTCAAACCGTCATGGAAAAGATTTTGCAAAGCTTATTATAAAGAATATAAAAAATCCGTGATGATTTTTAAATAAACTTTTACGAATTTACGAGGAGGTAAGTTCAAATGACAGCATTATTAATCATTATTGCTGCAATTGTTTTGCTTCTGGCCGGCTATGTTTTTTATGGCTCATGGCTTGCAAAACAGTGGGGAATTGACCCTACAAGAAAAACACCGGCTAACGAAAAAACTGACGGTGTAGATTACGTTCCGGCAAAGCCTGCCGTTTTGATGGGACATCACTTCTCATCTATCGCAGGTGCAGGTCCTATTAACGGCCCTATTCAGGCTGCCGTTTTCGGATGGGTTCCAGTATTCCTTTGGTGTGTTGTCGGAGGTATTTTCTTCGGCGGTCTCCAGGACTTTGGTTCTCTTTTTGCTTCTATCCGCCACGACGGAAAATCTGTTGGTGAAATCATCAAAGATTCTATGGGAACAAAAGCAAAGAAACTCTTTATCATCTTTGCCCTTCTCGTATTGATTCTTGTAATCGCTTCCTTTGTAAACGTTGTTGCAAGTACATTCCTTACAGCCGCAGACGCTGCTAAAACATTTGGCTTTGTAACTAATCCAACTGGTGCACAGTCTACAGCTATGATTTCTCTCCTCTTCATCGTACTTGCTATTGTATACGGAATTCTTACAAACAAGTGTGGTCTTAAGACTCTTCCAGCTACAATCATTGGTATTGCAGGAATCGTTCTTATCACAATTCTTGGTTTGAAAGTTGGTTTCGCAATGACACGTACTGCATGGATTGTATTCATCGGTATCTATATTGCAGTTGCATCTCTTGTTCCTGTTTGGATTCTGCTTCAGCCACGTGACTACCTTTCTTCATTCCTGCTTTATGCTATGATGGCACTTGCTCTTATTGGTATTGTTTCTTCTCCAATAACTGGAAATGCAACATTCAATCTTCCGGCATTTACAGGCTGGAAACAGAGCATTGGTACTATGTTCCCTGCACTTTTCATCACAGTAGCTTGTGGTGCATGTTCAGGCTTCCACTCATTGATTTCTACAGGTACTTCTTCTAAACAGCTCGACAACGAAAAGAACGCTAAGGCTATCGGTTATGGTTCAATGCTCATTGAATCTGCTCTTGGTATTATCTCATTGATTGCCGTTGGTATGGTATCTTCAAAATTTATTTCAATAAACGAAGCTGGTAAATTTGTATTCAAGGGCTCTCCTGCTTCTGCTTTCGGTGCAGGTATTGCAACATTATTTGGAAATGATACATCTACTACATACAAGACAATCTTTGCTTTGCTTACACTTGCTGTTTCTGTATTCGCTCTTACTTCTCTTGATACAGGTACACGTCTCAGCCGCTTTATGTTCTCTGAACTCTTCCTTAAGGACGGAGAATCAAGCTGGAAAGACGCTAAGGGAATCCGTAAGCTTCTTGCAAATCC
>CAKUWD010000008.1 GCA_934699065.1 uncultured Treponema sp. | reverse complement strand
GCATGAGTCCCGTACAGATTAAAAGAGATAAAAAAATAAACTTAGAACGCTTCAATATCAATTTTTTACAATGCATCAGCTACATTATAAATGCTTGTGTAAACTGAATCAATCTTATCTTCATCAATACTTGAGAAAGCAACACGTAAGGTGTGAGAATCAATCTGAATAATTCCGATTCCCTTTTCTTTAAGAAGTGCCTTTCGGATTTCTTCTGCTTTTCCGGTACTTACATGGAAACTCATAAAGTAACCAGAATTAAAAGGAAGAGGTTCAAGAACCTTTGAAGTATGTGTATTTACAAAATTGCGGACACGATCGTAGCGGCTCTGAAGCATTTTGCGGCATTCAATCTTCTGCTTATTGTGTGCTTCATCCTTAAGAGCATGCATTACAAGGCTCTGAGACGGAGTTGAAGAACAAGAAACTGAAGAACGGATTGCAGCCATGAACTTTGTAACTAGTGCTGTGTACTGTGCATCTGAAAGTCCTTTAGAAGCGAAAGTTACAAAGCCTGCACGGAAGCCCCATGCAAAATCTTCTTTTGTTGGACCGTCAGCCTTGATTGCAAGAACGTTCTCGTGAAGATCTGCCATATAAGCAAAGAGAGACTGTGGCTCGATATCATCTTCGTAGTTGAGTCCGAAGTAAGCGTCATCAGAAAGGACGAGAACCTTCTTACCAGATTCAGCAATTTCACGAACGATGCGTACAATTTCTTTTGCTTCAGAAACTGTAGGACTATAACCTGATGGATTCTGAGGGAAGTTAAGGATTACACGAACTGAGCCGTACTTTTCTGCATCGGCTTTCATTTTTGCTTCAAGATCTGCAATGTTGAACTTTCCGTTTTCAAAACATTTGAACTGATGGAACTCGGCACCACGGCGGGCTGCTGCAATCAGTTCGTAATTATCCCAGCAAGGGTCAGCTGCAAGAAGCGGCTTATCTACATCAACAAAAAGGTCGCTTACATAAGAAAGAACTGCTGTAAGTCCCGGTACCAGAATTGGCAGTGAGAACTGTTTGTTTTTAAGCGACGGATTTTTTTCTATGATTTTTTCTTTCCATAAAGCACGAAGGTCTGGATTACCGGCTGTTTTTGCATAAGCAACTGTTTCGCGCGGTGTGAGGGAAGGCATATTCTTTTTGTAAGAATCAAGCTCGATTGGTGTGCCCTGAGCAACTGCCATACCAATTGTACCGTTTGCAAAGTGAGCATCTTTTGCGGCTTCTCCACCCTGAGAAATAATTCCGTTTGGAAAATAAAGGCGCTTTCCCATGTCCGACATGAGTGCGTCTACTACTGACCCTGCGAGGGTATCATTCAATTCTTTTGCTAATGGATTAATCATAATGTTTCAATTATGCGAATTTGTGATTGCTTAGTCAATAATTATACAAAAAAAATGCATATTTATGCAGAAATCAGGATATTATGATAATTGGCCACTCCCGCTGAAAAATCCCCAAGGCTGCTGGGCGAGCCTCGTCGCTCCGCTCGTATTTTCCGACGAACCGGCGTTCCTGTATCGGCTCGATGCAGCCTTGGGGATTTTTCAGCGGGAGTGGTCAATTATCATACATCAATGAAATCTGAAAACCACCTCTGATTTTTTTCATAGATTCAGATTATATCTATTCACAGAATCTTCAAGAATTCAGACATTATGATTTTTGAACGCGGAGTGGGAAAAGGGGGTGAACTGCATCGAGGAGTTTTGGCGCTTAGCCATCGAAAACAATCCGAGGATTTTTCGAAGAAAAACCGCAGGATTGTTAACACCAAAAACTAGCTCGCCCGCAGTTCACCCCCTTTTTCCAACGGGAGCGTTCAAAAATCATTATCACACAGGTATTTGTAAGAATATCTCCATTTTGATATAATCTGTGTCTATGGATAACGAAATTGTACATATAATAGAAAACTGTCGTGCTGAGGCTGGAAAGAGACTTGTCGGACAGGAAAATCTTATTGATGATATTTTAACTGCTTTTATTGCGGGAGGTCATGTACTTCTGGAAGGTGTTCCTGGACTTGCAAAAACACTCGCAATAAAAACTGTTGCCGAAATCCTTGGTCTTGATTTTAAGCGCATTCAGTTTACTCCGGATTTATTGCCGGCTGATGTTACCGGTACTTTGATTTATGAACAGAACAAAGGAACTTTCAGTGTCAGAAAAGGTCCTGTTTTTGCAAATGTAATTCTTGCGGATGAAATTAACCGTGCACCTGCTAAGGTTCAGTCGGCAATGCTTGAAGCAATGGAAGAAAAGCAGATTACTATAGGCGAAGAAACTTATAAACTTCCGGATCCTTTTTTTGTACTTGCTACACAGAACCCGGTTGAACAGGAAGGGACCTATAATTTGCCGGAGGCCGAGCTCGACCGCTTTTTAATGAAGCTTGTAATCAGCTATCCTGCAGCAGACAATGAAATTAAAATTGTACAGACTGCGGGAAAAGCCCCTTATGTTCCGGTAAAACAGATTATAACTTCTGCCAATATTAAGGACATGAAAGAAGCTGCAGACAAAATCACCTGCAGCGAAAAACTTGTTGAATACATTGTTTCGATTTTGACTGTAACCCGACCTGAAAGTTCTAAAAAACAACAGGCTGGACGAACTCTTGTAAATACTGCAAATTCAAACGATATTACACGCTACATTCATTTTGGAGCTTCTCCTCGTGCGGGAATTGCAATGCTTCAGTGTGCTAAGGTAAAAGCTCTTTTTGCAGGCCGTGATTTTGTTCTCCCTGAAGATATTAAGGCTGTAGCTTTGAATGTTCTGCGCCACCGTCTGGTACTTTCTTATGAAGCTGCGGCTGATAATGTTACCGCTGATGATATTATCTCTAGAATCCTTGATTTTATTCCGGTTCCGTAAAAATCTGTCACCCTGAACTTGTTTCAGAGTCTCGCCAATAGATGCTGAAACAAGATCAGCATGACGCTGTCTGAGAAAATATATGTCAAAAAGATATCTTGCGAATAATGAATCTCTCATAAAAAAAGCTCTGTATTTAAGGCTGATGGCCGAGGATATTGCCGAAGGCATGAAGAGCGGAAATTTCCGTTCTCTTTACAGAGGTCAGGGAATTGAGTTTGCAGGAGTCCGCGACTACAACCGCGGAGACGACATCCGCACAATTGACTGGAACGTAACAGCCCGCATGGGGCGGCCCTACATTAAAATATTTGAAGAGGAACGCGAATTACAAATCTTTCTCATAGTAGATTCCTCGCGCTCCATGCAGCTTGAAAACTCGTCCTACCGCCGCACAAAATACGCCGCCGCCGCCGAAACAGCAGCCCTCGTGGCAATTGCAGCGGAACTCAATGCCTGTCCCGCAGGCGCTGTATTTTTCGACGGCGCAATACATTTTTCGTGTGAACCATCACTCGGTAAAGAAAACACAATGCAATTGCTGAATCATCTGGATCGACTCCCAGACTCTCCAACCGTCGGCTCAGTTCTTCCAAATGCAATCACCGCGGCGGCAAAAGTCCTCCGCAAACGTTCCCTCGTGTTCATCCTTTCGGACTTCCGCAGCGGCGGCTGGGAAAAGCCACTGATCAGCCTCGCTCAAAAAAATGACGTAATTGCCATAAATCTCCACGACGCTTCTGACGAAGAACTGCCGTCTCTGGGTACAGTAAAATTTATGGATGCAGAAAGTGGCTTAAAGATGGCCCTTCCATCTTCATCTCCGGCTTTCAAAAAAGAATGGCGTAACTATAACGAAATGAATCAGAACCGATGGCAGGATTTTTGTATAAAACATGGAGCTATGCCGGTAATTCTTGATACTAAAACAGAGCCTGTTCAGGTACTTAATCAGATATTTTCACGAAAGGCAAGACTAAGGTAAGGAGACAGCAATGGCAACTATTTCACCGCAGCAGATTCTCATACCAAAAAAAGTTTACATTGGAGATACAGCAGAACTCCGCTGCACTTTCAACAGCCCTGACCCGTTTCTAAAACAGCTTACAAGCAGCGGAACTGCCGAACTACCGTTAGTTAGTCAATCAACTGAATCACAAGAGGAATATGTAATCAAAAACATCTCACTCTCCCCTTCGGGCTACTCAATCACCGGTGGTTGAGCTTGTCGAAACCACCGTAAACAAAAAAAGACGGAAACGCGTTCCGTCTTTTGAGAGCCATTTAAAAAACTGCTCTTAGAGTCCAATTGCAGACAAGAACTTATCTGCTGCCGATTTAATTACAGCATCATTCAAATAATTTGGATCCTTAAGTTTTTCTTTAACGGCTGCAACGCGATCTGCTCTTACGTCTGGAGTCTCGTTAGCAACTTTTTCCAGGTAGTAAGCTTCTGCCATTTCTTTGGCTTCAGCAGAAACGCTGATAGAATCGTATTCGCGGTCTACCTTTGCAGAGCTTTCGGTTTTGCGGAGATTCTGAACATTGTTCACCTGAGTAACATTGTTTACACCATTTATCATCATAACGTCCTACCCCTCTACCCTTTAATTATCGGTAGATTCATCAGAATTCTTAATATTTTTTACACCAGAAATAAAAACTGCAAACTCTCCTTTTATGGATTGTCTCGAAGAATAGTCCTCGTACAGCTCAACGGCCGTTCCGCTGGTTATTTCTTCGTGCAGTTTTGTCAATTCGCGTCCAACAACGATGCGCCGGTTACCTTCAATATCGGCAATGTCCGCAAGAAGTTTAGTAATTCTGAACGGACTTTCGTAAATAACTACCGCATTTCCGGTTTCTATCAGTTCTTTCAGGCGGCTTCGTCTGCGTCCTGGCTTTGGAGAAAGAAATCCCTCAAAAATCAGGGTTTTACCGCCCGTTCCCGCAACACTCACAAGAGTTGCAAAAGCTGCAGGGCCTGGAATCGGCACCACATCAAAACCTGACTGGCGAACAACATCGACAAGGACTGCTCCCGGATCAGAAACTCCAGGAGTTCCTGCATCGCTTGCATAAGCTACGTCGTGTCCTTCTTCCAGCAGTTTGACTATCTTTTCCCCAGCAAATCTTTCGTTTTGGGCTCTGCAGGAGATAAGCGGCTTTTTGATCTCAAAATGATTCAAAAGCTGCAACGTATGACGGGTATCTTCCGCAGCAATATAATCTACGCTTTTGAGCGTTTCAATTGCACGGTAAGTTATATCGCCAAGGTTCCCTATCGGAGTTCCAACAACAAAAAGTTTTGCCACATATATATTATAGAATGAAAAAGAACTGCTTGCAAGTGTATTTTCCTGTCCCCTCAATTTTCTTGACTTATTAAAAATCTGTAGTATCATTTAAGATAGATATTATTTCATATTGATAGTCATTCTATCAGTTGTTTTACTGGAGAAATCAAACAAATTCAGGAGATTTTTATGGAAAAACGAAGGCTCACAAAAAAAGAAATGTGGATTTTTGCCGTGGGACAGCTTGGCTGGTCGATTCTCGGCGGAATCATAAACGCCTGGCTTGTTACATTCTATCTGCCTACAAAGGGAGACCTTGCCGACGGTGCAGTACAGTTTATAAAACCAGGGCTTGTTATTGCCGGAGTTCTCACAATTCTCGGAATAATTACTGCAATCTGCCGCATTTTTGATGCCGTAACCGATCCCTGGATTGCCTCTCTTTCTGATAAGTCTAAAAATCCAAAAGGCCGCCGAATTCCCTTTATGCGCCGAGCAGCTATTCCCTTTGCTGTAGTTACCGTACTACTCTTCTGCGCCCCAGTAAAAGCAATAAGTTCCATCAACACCTTCTGGATTCTTGGCTTTCTGATTCTCTTTTATCTTTTTATGACAATGTACTGTACTCCTTACAACGCCCTTATTTCTGAATTTGGTAAAACCCAGGAAGATCGAATGTACATTTCTACTGCAATTTCGCTCACCTATTTTGGCGGTCTTGTACTTTCTTATACCCCTTTTGTTTTTGCCGGAATGCTCAGAAACGCAGTTGGCTTTAACTGGTCTTACAGACTCTGCTTTATTGCTCTTTCCATTGTTGCCTTGATTGCAATGCTGATTCCTACCTTCTGCCTGAATGAAACAGAAATTGTTGAAGGAAGCCCTTCCGACAGTAATATGATGAAATCGCTGGCTTCTACCTTCAAAAATAAGAGCTTTCTGATTTTCGTACTTTCTGATATCGCCTACTGGATTGGTCTTACTCTTTATCAGACTGGAATGCCTTTCTTTGTAAAGGTAAGCATGGAGCTTCCGGAAAGCTTTACAATGATTTTCCTTGCCGGGATGACAATTCTTTCTGCCTGCTTCTACGGCTTTGTTTCAAAAATGGTTTCAAAATGGGGAAAGAAAAAGCTTGTAATTGCCGGATTCTTAGGCCTCGCACTTGCCTATGTAATAACTGCCCTTATCGGGCTCCTGCCAATTCCAAGTATTGTATATGGCGTTCTGATGATTGTGATTGCTGCCCTTCCCATGGCTCTTCTGGGAATTATTCCTCAGGCAATTGTTGCTGATATTGCTGAAGAAGAAGCTATTGTTACCGGAGAAAACCGTCAGGGAATGTTCTTTGCAGCACGAACCTTTGCTATGAAGCTTGGACAGAGTATTTCCATGCTGCTCTTTACATCACTTGCAATTCTTGGAGCAAGTCAGGATCTTACCAGCAATGATATTTCTGCATCAAGTTATGGTTTGAGAATTGTTTCTGTATGCGCAATTATCTTCTGTGTAATGGGAGCTGCAATCCTCAGCTTCTATAATGAAAAGAAGGTAATGAAAACACTTTCTAGAGACTAAACCTGACGGCTGAACCGGCTCATAAACTGCCAGGCGTGCTCGCAAGTGTGCTCCCGGCAGTCATGCCCCTGTCCGCTAACGCTTGCAAAAATACTTAATATTTGGCCATCTTTACTGCGGAATTTCTGCATTGTAAGAGTTGACCCACGGCTTTCGTCATAAGAAGTTTCAACTTCATCTCCATTTATTCCCCAGATTTTATTTTCCCACTTATCTTTATTTTCGAGGGTAACTTCTTTTTCGTAGCGGTCTGCTGCTTCTGCATTATTCAGGCGAAGAGTGTAAGCCATGCGGTCCAGACATTTTTGAGCTTGAAAAGGTAATTCAGGAAGAGGGGTTACTTCACCACCGGCATAAAATACCGGAACCGGAATTTTTGTGTTTATACCCTTCTCTACTTTTTTACCGTAAACATTACATCCAACATCAAAAGTTGCATCCATAGGAGCAGCAGCTGCAAGAATTTCAGGATATTCCTGAATCATATCCCATGTTTTACAACCTCCCATAGAAAAGCCTGTAGCATAAATATGTTTTGTGTCTATACGATATTTTTTCTTAAGGATTTCCAGCAGCTCAATCATTTCTGTAGCTGTACTGTTCAGGTGATTTTCAATTGTAACTAACAGGAAATCATGTCTATGGCAGATTTTTGCCCAGCCGGCCATCGTAGAAAAGAAGAAACAGCTGTCTCCACCACCATGAAAGCCCAATACAAGCGGAACTCCTTCTGGAGAAGCCTTATCAAAAAGCCCTTTGTTATAGAATGCAAAATAACCAATTTTGTGACTTTGTGTTCCCTTGTCGTCTCCGCAGTTATCCGGCGAAGTTTTTACCTCTGCAATGCCAGGTTCTATTACAAGTCCGTCTTTTTCCAGATCAGGATCAATCTGCAGAGGACCATTCATTCTGCGAAATTGTCTTGCAAAGCTGTAATAATCAGAAATAAATTCTTCTGCCGATGGTACTGCTGTACGTTTTATAAAATATTTACAGCGTGATTCAAAAAGTTCATTTGCCGCTTCGCAGTTCCCATAAGATATGACAGGAATATCATCTGCTCCAATCTCTGGAGCAAGAGATAGTCCACTTAAAATACAGGTTGCAGGAGCCAGGTCTGAACGTCCCCAAAGTCCGTCTCCTTCAAAATGATGCAGACAATTTTCAGCAATATAATCAGCTCCGGCTCCAAAACCGCAGAGCACTGCACGAAAAATTGCACCACGAATAAAATAGCCGTCTATTGCATGACGAAAAACATTATTGGCAATTACAACTCCGTCTTTATGATACTGATGTATTCTTGAATTTGATATGATTTCAGAAAGGATATCAGGTGCAGCATTTTTCCAGTCACAGATTTTGCCATTTTCTGAAACAGGAGAAATATAAACTACGCTTGAATCAAAATCAGAAGCAAGTTTTTCAAATCCATGTTGGCGGGCAAAAGAAACCTGTTCATCTTCGCTAAAAGCCTTTTCTGCAAAAATCAAAAGATATGGCGCATTAAAACCATAATTCAGAATATCTCCATCGAGCGGAGAATTTGGAACATAAACTCTTGCTTCAAACTTTTCGTAAATATTTTTCCAGAAAACTCCATTTTCAGTTCTTTGAACTTGCGGCATTTTTTCCATTTTCATTTTTTTATTCTCCCAAGCCTATATCTTCCTGAACTTGTTTCAGAATCTATACTATTCAATTTTTTGGATTACACGCAGACAGGGGTCAGTAAGTTCCATAATCAAAGGAAAATGAGCAGGACTTAGCATAACAGTTTCACCGTCGCACTGCATGAGAATCGGTTTGTCATAATTTATTATAACTTTTTCTACCTGTCTTAAATGAGCTAGGTTTGTGTGTTCAAAAGAGCCGTCAACAAATCTGTGGTTTTCTTTGATTAAAACCGGAAGAGATGTTTTTGGCGTAATGCAGAGATTTTTTTCATTCGGCAAAACTTTATGCCCGCCTCCGTAAACTCTATATCCGGAAGCTCCAAAAGCCATAAGCGTGATTTTTGTATTCATTTCTTCGTAAGGCTCTGTATCATCTGTATTTTTATAAAGTTTGATATTTGCATTTCCTGAGCGAAAATCTTTGTCATATACAAGACCGCTTAATGGTACACACAGATGATAGAAATTTCCCGGCAAACGTTTTTTTACCGTGTTAGTCATATAAACTACATACGCATCAAGACCAATACTTGCAATATTGAAGGAATACCATGGAGCCTTAAAATTCATATCCTGATATTTTTCCGGTCTCTTACCACAGGCACGAACAGCCGCTTCATCAGGTTCCTTTTCGGGATACACTCTAACCGCCCTGGAATTGGAAAAAATCAAGCCTCCTTTAAGCAGTTCTACTGTTTCTTCCATAGAATGTCCGTCTGTACCATCGTTTCCGGTTCCAAGAGGAAGTCGAAGTATTGTAATACGGTTCTTTACTGCATTACTGTGCTTTGGACCTTCCATTGCACATTTATAAAGAGCTGTCTGAACTTCAAGAGAAGTACCGTCGCCGCCGGCTGTTATTATGAGACTTTCTGTTTGCGGATCATCAGTAGCAATAAGCTGGGCAACCACTGATTGTGTAAGATCCTTAGCATGTCCTGCATATTCTGTCGAAAAAATACGGTATGAAGCAGATGCCGCACATTTCGGCATATCTTTTATTTCTTCAAGAGTTTTAGTAAAAAATTTTTTATATTTTTCTGATTTATGAGAATTTGTAAAACATCCTGCTGTTTTATTTGCAATAAAATAGGCATAAACTTTTTTACCTGCCCAAAGCTTATTCCGAGCTATTAAGGCTATTATACATTCTGCTACATCATCTGCAGTCAAATTTAAATCCATATCTAACTATAAAACCAGAATGCATAAATAGTCAAATAAAAAGACGCTCTTCTTTGCTTTACTTTTCCCAGTAAACCGGCAGGAAGTAAATTATCATAGTATACAATTCAAGACGGCCAGCAAGCATTGCAAAACTGTACCAGTATTTTACAAAATCAGGAAGAAAGCCAAAATTTTCTGAAGGCCCAAGAAGAGCATAGCCAGGACCAATATTTCCAACCATACTGAGGGCTCCTGTAAAACTTGACCATACATCAAGCTGGCCAAGACAACCTACAAAAGTAGTTACAAGAACAAGGGCAAAATAAACAACCATAAAAGCTGCAACATTGAAAACTATATCCTTACGGCCAGGACGTCCATTCAAGCGGATTGCAAAAACTCCGTGCGGGTGCAGCATTTTACGGGTTTCGTTCTGAACCTGTTTTCCAAGAACCAGCCAGCGGATTACTTTAACGCCACCCGAAGTTGAACCCGAACATCCGCCGATAAAGAAAGTCATAAAAAGCAAAAACTGAGTCGAAGCCGGCCACTTCATAAAATCAGCAGTAGAAAAACCTGTCGTAGTCATCAACGAAACAACCTGAAAAGAACTGTAGCGAAGACTGTCGGCAAAGCTGCCGTAAACATTACGAAGTGAAATTGTAACTGCAACAATAAGAGCGGCAACAATAACCAGATAAGCCTTAAATTCAGAGTTTGTCGTAATATCGCGGAACTTTCTTGTGAAAATGTAAAAGTAAAGGCTGAAGTTAATTCCGCCCAGGAACATAAAAATCATTATAATTACGTCGATGGCAACCGAATTGTAGGCACCGATTGAGCTGTTACGTGTAGAAAAGCCGCCGGTTCCCAGAGTTGCAAAAGCGTGAGAAAGGGCATCTGTAAAAGTCATACCTGCCAGTTTAAGGGCAATTGTTTCTGCAGCTGTAAAACCAAAATAAATGAGCCAGAGGATTTTTGCTGTAGTTGTGATACGGGCAGTTACCTTTCCTTTTTCGGGACCGGTGGTTTCTGCCTTAATTAACTGGAAGCCGCCTACGCCAAGAAGAGGAAGGAGTGCAACGGTGAGAGTTACAATTCCCATACCACCGATCCAGTGTGTGAGACAGCGCAGCATGTTGATTGATTTTGGAAGGCTTTCAATTTCAGATAAAATAGTTGAACCGGTTGTAGAAAAACCGCTGACACTTTCAAAAAGAGCATCAACAAAGCGGGGAATACTGCCACTTACATACATTGGAATAGCACCCATCAGGCTAACTACAATCCAGGCAAGAGCTACAATCAAAAAGGTTTGACGGGTATTCATTGTAATTTTGAATTTACGGGTCGGAATATTTACCGCAAGAACAAACACAAAACTTGCCAGCATTGGAATTATAAAGGGCAGATAAACCTGACTTTCCCCGTAATAAAATGCAAAGCCAAGCGGAATCGCAAAAAGAATGCCAACGATTGAAAGGAGGATAGAAGAAATTTTTAATAATGAAATTATGAACAAAGTTTACTCCTAGATGTGATTTCGATACGCCGCTTTGCGGCACTCAATCACCGGTGGCTACAACCGCTTCGAAGCCTACTTAATCACCGGTGGTTGAGTAGGCTTCAAAGAAGCCGTATCGAAACCACCTTGTTACTATTCACCACTGCCAAAGTAAGCTAAAACTTTCTTACTGTTCTCGGCAACGGTAATAAGAACTATGTGATCGCCCGCGGTAATGCGTGTGTTTCCGTTTACAATCTGATACTGGTCGGTTCCAGATTTTTTATCCAGCAGCACGAGGAAAGTTCCAGGGGTTGAAATCTCCTTTAGCTCCTTGCCATTGACTTTTGAATCAGAAGTAACCTCGCATTCAACAATTTCCAGCTGGCCGTTTGTTACTGTGTGAATTTCTTTTACTGATTTTCCGCGCAGGTGACTCATGATAGAATCAACTACTGCGTCACGAAGCGGAACCGGAACGTCAATTCCAAGTTTGCGGGAAATCTCTGCAAAGGCCGAACTGCCTACAAGGCTAACAGTCTGCTTTACTCCCAATGATTCAAGATAAGCTGCAAGCACCATATTCATCTCATGGTTATGGGTAGTACAGATTGCAAGATCAAAGTTTACTATTCCTTCATCACGGAGGAAATTCTCATCTGTCGCATCCGCCCTCATTACCCGTGCATCCGGAAATTTTTCCGAGGCGGCTTTCGTCAGTTCATCATTAGAATCAATAATTACAAAATCAAAATTACGGCGGGCCTTAATGCTGGTAAAAAGGCGGGCAATTCCGCTGGCCTTCTGAGCACTGCCCATCAGCTTTTCGGCAACAATGGTTCCAATACGGCCGGCACCAATCATACAAACCTTGCGGAGCTCCTTCTGCTCGGCACCGCAAAGCTCAACGACTTTAGAAATATCATCTTTAGAAACGAGTACTCCAATAATTGTGTCGGCTTCGAGCTTAGTGTCGCCGGAAGGCAGCATGGTCTCGCCGTTCTGTTCAATATATGCAACAAGGAATTTTACATCAGTTTTGCCTCGGAGCTCTTTGAGCAGAGCACCGTCAAACTGACTGCCTGCCGCAACTGTAATGCGGGCAATCTCCAGGTCTGAATTATCAAAAGTGATTACGTTTCCAACCGCGCCGTTTTCTACTGCCTGAACAATTGCATCTGCGGCCTCAACATCCGGGTGAATCATGTAGTTGATTCCATAAAGCGGACGGTGTTTTCCAGCAAAGGTATTTGAATGCTTTTTTTCGGCCTTTGCGGTGTTTACGTAATAGGCGTAATTTCGTACGCGGGCAATTTTGAGTATATCCGGATATACCGCATCCACGAGTGAACAGGTAATCATATTAACTTCATCAGAAGAGGTAACGCAGACAAGGGCATCGGCTTTTGCAATTCCAAGCTCCTCCAGCGTTTCCAGGTTGTTTCCGTCGGCACACATAACAGTACAATCCAGCTGGTTTGAAGCGTGACGGATTGTATTTTCGTCGTTGTCTACAATGGCAACCTGATTTTTTTCATTAATCAAAAGTTTGGCAAGCTGGATTCCAGTGAACCCTGCGCCTACAATAACTATTCTCATGACTCTATTATACTATGAAATCAGGAATTTAGGGAATCTATGAATTTTATGATGTCCAGCCGGGTGACTGCGTGAGGAAAGTCCTCGTAGATGGGGCTTGGGATGTGCGGCTCATAGGCAAGGTCGCGGAACCAGGTGCACTGAATTGCCTGCATACCGAGTGAGCGGGCTGTCTGAAGTTCGTTGGAACCGCCGTCGCCAACGTAAAGGCATTCTTCGGCAGTAACATTCAGAGCCTGCATGGCACGGCGGTAGATTTCCGGGTCGGGTTTGAGAAGTCCCTGCTCATAGGAAATCATGGCGGAATCAAATAGCGGATAAAGTGGAGATGCGAGAATCATGTCGCGCTCATCGGAAAAGGTATTTGTGATAAGGCCTATCTTGAGCCCTTTTTCGCGAAGAGTTTTGAGAAGCCATAGAGACTCGGGTGGGATATTCTTGAAGGTGTCTCCAAGGGCTTCGCGGCGCTTGCGGCAAATGAGTTCGACGTTGGCTTCGCTGTAGGCGTCCAGGTTTTTGAGAGTTATGGACAGGCCTTCTTCCATAGAATACTTTCCCAGAGTGCGGTCTTTTTCAGTTTCGTGCCAGCATTTGCGAAAGGCTTCTATTGGCTGATTGAGATCTGCAGCGATGTGCTCACTGAAATAGGTTCTGCCAGTAAAAAGAGTTACGAGAGTTTCAAACATATCGAAAATTACGGCTTTAATCATTTTTTTACCTGCTAAGTGTTTCCCGGATTCCTGCTGCCAGCCTTCCTGATGCCAGTGGCTGTGCTGGCGTCCTTTAACTTATCTGTATTTTATAAAATAATAGACAACGTAAAACCAGCCCAAGGCGCCGTGAACAATTGCCCAGCCAATTGATTTCCAGGTTACAAAGCTGATTACCATGGCAAGTGCAGAGCCAAATGATATGCCTTTTTCCACAGAGCGTTTTACAATTTTTCTTGAACCATCTGGACGTTATTCGATTTCTTCAATAATTTCATTTCCCATAAAGCTTGAGCCTCCTTTGAGTTTTTGTCTTAATTTGTTGATTTATTATAGCATGAAGTTTTGATAACAAAATTAAAGACGTTCATGAATCGCAAAAAATCGTACACGAAATGCTGTCCCCCAAGACCCCTTTCATGCAGATTAATTTTCCTCTTCGCTACATATCCACTGGTGCATGCCTGGGCCAAAATCTTCGTTGGGGCGTTCGATAAAGCCGAACTTTTTGTAGAAGCCTTCTTTGCCTTTGGCGGCCTGGAGATTCACCTTTATGCGCCAGCCAGGTTTGAGTTTACTTTTGATATAATTCATTGCGTAGTTCATAAGTTCGCGTCCAATTCCCTTTCCCTGAAAATCAGGATGAACAATTACATCTGCAATATAAACTACATAACCGTGGTCCCATAAAAGTCTTACAAGGCCAATTACTTTTCCATCTTTTCGGAAAGTGCATATATGGGTAGTATGTTCAAGGCCTGCCTTTGCCTGCTCAAGAGGAAAGCCACCCCAGCCGACAGAGGCACGCATTTCGAGGTATTCTTCTGCTGTGATTGTATTTGTGATTTCGTAGTCCATTTTTTCCTCACACTTTATTTTAATTCTTCAAGAATCTTTTGATTTATTTCTTCTGCAAGTTCGTGATTTAATCCGTGACCTGCATCAGGATAAAATACTGTATTCATATGATAAGAAAGCAGAGCCTCTTTTCCTCCAAGCTTCTGGAAGGGGTCTTCTTCTCCAGCAAGATAAAGAATTTTTTCACGGATTGAATCAACCTCTAAATCCGTAAAAACGCGAACCTTATGAAAACTCATCGCCATATTATTAAAGCCCTGCAAAAGACTTTTCCAGTGAAACATGATATCTGGGTTATCGGTAAAAACATTACAATTTTTGCCACAAATTTTTTTCATAAGCTTTAAAACATTTTTATCTGACGGGAAAAGCGCTTCCGGAAGAAATATTTTAAACAGTGGAGGAATAAGGCCTTTTCTTTTTCCGGCAGGAACGGCAGAAGCAATGCTGATTCCTTTTATAACTCTTTGAGGCCGCTTGAGAGTATAATACTGCAAAAGATAACCGCCGTTTGAAACTCCTGCAAAAAAGGCTTTTTCAATTTTTAATCCATCGAGTACCTGATCAATCCAAAGAATATCGTCAAAATCTTTGTTGTAATTTTCATTTGGAATGCTTTTTCCAGGGCCACCGATCGTGTCTATTGCAAAAATATGGAAATGCTTACTTAGGAAAGCCGCATTGTAAATCCACATTAAAGCTGAGTCATCGCCTACCCCATGAAAAAGCACAAGGGTCGGAAGATTTTTATCCCCACACTCAATTACATGTGTACTTCCATAAATGGTCTCAATATCGTACTCGCTTTTATCACAGCCCCATTGAAGCAGAAGCTTATCATACGACTGCAGAATTTTCTTTTGTTCTTCTTTGGATTTGTAAACCTTCATCTTTCCTCCTAACTAACGTTAGTTTGCATTCTTGTCATAATCGGAAATTATGATATCATCTACCGGAAGTTTAAGTCCTATTTCCGGGTCTTTAAAATTTACAATACCGGAGCTGTCTTTTTCAAAATCAGCATCTACGGCAAAGGACTGGATTGTATTATCTTCCAGAGTCAAAAAACCATGCCCAAAACCGGCAGGAATAAAAACAAGAAGCGGTGTGTCCTCATTAAGTTCAAAGCTTTTATACTGCTTGTAGGTTTTTGAATCCGGGCGAAGGTCTACTATATAATCGAGTGCCTTTCCCTGAACAACGCTAATCAGTTTTCCTTTTGCGGCTTCTGCTTTTTGATAATGGATGCCGAAGAAGGTATACTTTTGGGGAATTTTATAAATCCGTTGCTCGGTGATATTAAAGCCATCCGGCAACTCTGTCATTGTTTTTTTACTGAAGAAAACCTGCATTGTGCCGCGGGAATCTTCCCTGCCATCCGGCCTGAGGAGTAAAACAGAATCAAATATTTTTTCTATTATTTTCATATACTCTTTATTATGCTACCATACTTTAGAAAATGAGAGAAGAAAAAAAAGATTTAGCAGAAATTATTTACGCTGCCGTACGCCTGATTCCCCGCGGAAAAGTTGCCTCGTATTCTCAGATTGCGGCACTAGCCGGAAACTGCAACCTGCGCCGCTATGTGGGTAACGCTCTGCACAAAAATCCCAGCAATACGGTGACGCCCTGCCACCGGGTTGTGAATGCAAAAGGCTTCTGCTCCGGCAGCTTTGCCTTTGGCGGCCCGGATGCCCAGCGCTCAAAGCTCGAAGCCGAAGGCGTTTGCTTTGTAGACGGCCACGTTGATTTAGAACACCACCTGATCAGCGAAGACGATTTTGAAGCAATGAAGGCCGGGTTAGCGGAAGATTTGCAGCGGGGGTTTTAGGGGGTAAGCAGTTTACTGCGTCCCCCTAGGAGAAGGGGTAGCCCGAGACACCGCAACGAAGTGAGGAGGCTCGGGCGCAGGGGAAAACTTTCCCCTCCTAAAATTATAAAACCTCTTTCCAGAGATCTTCTTTGAAGCCGGGAATTACCGCAGAATCAGTAACTAAGAGGGGGCGTTTTACCATCATGCCGTCGGAGGCAAGGAGTGCAAACTGCTGGTCCTCGGTCATTGAAGGAAGCTTTTTGGAAAGCTCCATTTCGCGATAAAGGATGCCGCTGGTATTAAAAAACTTTTTCAAAGGCAGCCCGGATTTTTTATGCAGGCTGCGCAAAGTTCTTTCATCCGGGTTTTGAGTTTTGATGTCTATTAAATCATATTTGTAACCGTGAGCATCCAGCCAGGCCAGGGCCTTTTTGCAGGTTGAGCAGCGGGAATAACAGTAAACTTTTGTCATGAGAACTCCTTTCGTGAAACGAAGTATATCTGAATTATATCTCAAAAATAGATAGATTGCAGAAAAAAATGAAGTGTATGGGCTCAAAATCGGCGGTAGATACGGATAAATTGGCGTGGGGCGCTTTTGTTTATTCGTATCTTAAGTCGCAGCTGAAGTTCCGATAAAAGCCGAGTTATTTGCCCCTTTATCGGAATCAAATAGTACAAAAACACACTGAAGCGGGGTGAAGTTCCGATAAAACCAGGATTATCAACAGTTTTATCGGACTCCATAGGCATATAAAACCATGTTTTTGCCACTGGACTCCATAAAACGCATTTGCCGTTCCGATAAATTGCCTAAATACCGTATTTTTATCGGAAGTAAATACGAGAGAAAAGCCAAAATCGGCGCTGCGTTTCCGATAAACAAGAAATTTTTCCCCATTTTATCGGACCATACGCCAAAAATACAGAGTTACAAGGCTCTCCATCTCCGATAAAACCTCCAATTCCAAACATCTTATCGGAACAAAAAAAAACGAGTTCTACCAGATTACCGAGCCCGGCGAATAATTATTCTTTTCTCCAGACTGTGCAGTGGTAACCTTTTTCATAACCCAGCTTCTGATAGAAGGGGTCTCCACCACCCGTCATGTGAGTTGCGCCCAGGGCTTTCATTCTTTTGTAATGAAGTGAAAGTGCCGCAGAGGCAAGTCCTTTTTTGCGATGATCCGGATGTGTACAAAGCGGCTCCATATAGGCAAGATGATTTTGAGGCACCCACCACATCCCCGAGAAGCAGACGTATTCTTCGTTCTTATCTGCGATCACAATGTTGTACTGCGAGGTATCATGTGGAGATGGAGAGAGAAATCGGCTCAGGCTGCTTTTGTGAGATTTTGCCGGTGTCCAGTCCATAGAGTTGTCGTATTTATCCCAGTCAACAAAGTCTCCGCGTTCGCCATGACCAAAACCATACCAGCAGAGATTGGAGCATTTTACGATATCAATATCCTTGGAATCCACAAAGTGATAGCCTTCCGGCAACTCGTAATTCAATTCGTTCTTAAAGTCAAAAATGCCTTCATTCCATTCATAAACCTGTTTGAAGCCGCGTTTTGCTGCAGCATCTTTTAAGAACTGCTGACCATCGAATAAAACAAACTGCTGCTCGCCGCCAAAATGCGGCATATTTGAAATTGCGTAATCAACAAGCTCGTCTACCAGAAACTCATAGCCCTTGCGGACATTAAAATAAATGTCTGTGACCGGATTCTCGTAATAAACAAAGGCAACAACCTTATCTCCGTCAAACCAGAGCCTGTCTAAAAATGAATAGGAAGTATCCATCCACGAGGAAGTAATGGCATATTCAAAAAACGGAGCCGCCCGGCCGCAGTCATTTTCCCAGTCGTAAACTTCGACAAGAAAATCCCAGACGAGATTTATGTCGGTTAAAAGTTGAAATTGTTTGATTCTCATAAATATTTCTCCATTTATAAAAGTCGGCAAGCATAGCTTGCCTCTGAGCCATTCTTTCGATAATCCTAAAACGACCCTTTCGGCTCGTTTTTTAACGGATTTTCGATTTTAGGCTTGTTTTGTGGTAATGTTCATATGTTTCTCCTAAAATTATCGTCATGCTGCCACTGAAACAAGTTCAGAATTCAGCATCTAAGTTTATAGATTCCGAATCATAGGGAGCGGCACTGCGAAGCAGGGCAAAAATAGTCCAGTGGACTATTTTTAGCGAGTCTCCGAGCAGCTGTGCTGCGAAGGTTCGGGATGACACTAGGTTAAACCCCACCCACTGTATCTATTCCGTTGATACTCCCGCGTAAACTTTGCTATCTGCATCATCTTGGCTTTGCCCCATTCGTTTTCTCTGTGGAGCTGAAGATAAGTATTCCATCGCTCTTGGCTCAGAGTTCCGGCCTCCAGCGCCTTTCGAACTGCACAGCCCGGCTCGCTGGTGTGTGAACAGTCGTTGAACTTGCACTGATCAAAAAGGACAACTACATCAGAAAATGTTTCGTCGATTCCTTCTTCCATGTCCAGTACGCCGATTTCTCGCAGACCCGGAGTGTCCATAATCCAGACGCCGTTTTGCAGGCGGAAAAGCTGGCGGTAAGTTGTGGTGTGGCGACCTTTTCCATCCTCATCGCGAATTGCATTCACCTTCATCAAATCTGCACCGTTCAGAGTGTTGAGCAATGTAGACTTTCCTACTCCCGAAGAGCCGACAATCGCAATTGTCTTATCTTTCTGAAGATATTGCTGCAGCCCTTCGAGTCCATAGCCAGTAAGCGAGCTGATTGCAATTACATCAGCCTTGTCGCAAACTGCCTTTGTAATTTCCACCTTGAGCTCTACGTCGTCGCATAAATCTGCCTTGGACAAAATCACCACAGGCTTGGCTCCGGTGTTGAGTGTGATAGAAACGTATCGCGCAATTCTGTTTTCGCTGTAATCCTGATTAAGCGAAGTCACAATAAAAACATAATCAAAATTCGAAACGATAGTCTCCTCTAACAGATTTTTCACATAGGCCTCGGAGTGGCCGCTGCGATTCGGTCGCTTAAAGACAGTTTTGCGGGGAAGCACTTCATCAATCAAAGCGTCTCCGTATTCGTTGGTGAAAACTTTTACATAGTCACCGACAACTGGTGGCTCGAGTCCGAGATTGTAAAACTTTCCTTTGAGTTTGCCGGTCATTTCGGAGAGGGCAGCTTTGCCGTCAGTGCCGTAATCGCAGTCGCCGCCGGCGCCGGCCTCAAAGATGACAGTTCCACCTTCTGCACAAGGCAACAGGGTATAAAGATTCTTCTGCACGCAGGATACGCGCGCAGTAATAATATTATTTGTTTTCAATTTGAATTTCCTGATTGCTAGGATTAATAAAGAGCACAGGCAGATTCTGAAACAAGTTCAGAATGACACTTTCGGAAGCTCTTTATCCAATGCAGCTCCGCTTTCAGGACAAGAAAAGTGTGATGGGGAAACCCCGGTGTAACAACTTTAGACGTGAATAGCGGAGGTCGAATCGTTAGTCATAAAAATCATAAATCTTATCTCAACCTCCTTTATATATTAAGTATATTTTTTTTATATCATATTAATCCGGCTTGTGCAATCAACATTTTTTCTACAATTCCTTCTACAAGTTCTTTCGGGCTGCCATGAAGATAATAGTTCCAGTAGCGGAAAGTTGTGTTGATATTTGCAAGTGCCATCTGTGTTTTTATTTCGTCTTTTGTGATTCCAGATTTTGACCATTCACAATAACTATTAATAATTTTGTTTTCATCAAAATCAATTCCGTCTCCCTGAAGACGACTTATAAAAAATGCAATATCACTGGCAGGGTGCTCCAGATTGACACTCTGCCAGTCACACAAAACCAGCTGGTCGGATTTTTCGTCACATAAAATATTTTCTGCATGAAAGTCGCCGTGACAGAGACAGCTGCGGTCAGAGAATGATTCTTTGTTCAGCTGATTAATGCTGTCTGCAAGCTTCTGAATTTTTGAAAAGTCCAGAACATCTGAAGACTCGCCACTATGCTCATCAAAAATTGATTTCCAACCGGCAAGGCAATTTTTAATTTCGTCTTCGTAAATTTCAACTGGACCCCGTTTTTCATTTTTCAAAAAGCCCGGAACAGGAAGCTCATGCAACTGAACAAGAAGTTTCATGATTTTATCAAAATCACTTTCGCTCAGATTATTTTTTTCAACCTGTTTGTATTCTCCCATTATTATCTGGACTTTTTCATCATCAAATTCACAATGAAAAATCTCAGGTAAAAAAGCGTAATGCGCGCTCATCGTTTCCTTATAAAACTTAGCTTCCTTAAGACAAGATTCCCAGACAGCAAAGCCATTTTCTTTTTCGAGAAGTTTACTTTTCTCTGCAAATTTAGCAATCTTGTGATCGTCTAAAAGATAGACCTTAGCCCCGCTCTTTCCCTGGGTGAGTTTTCTTAAGGTGTGTGAATCAAGATACTTTTTAAAATCCAGCATAAAATTATTTTATCATACAAATGCTTTCGTTTCATTTCTTTTCTTTCATGAATTTCAGAATAATCAAAAAGATAACCAGCAGCACCGGGAAGATTCCACCAAAGAAAAGTCCCTGCTGCAAATTGTCACCGGCCCTCTGAGAAATCATACCAACTGCACTTGGTCCAATAGAACCGCCCAAGTCTCCTGCCATTGCAAGCAGGGCGAACATTGCAGTTCCTCCAGTCGGAATCTTTTTGGAAGAAATGCTCAGAGTGCCCGGCCACATGATGCCGACAGAAAATCCGCAGAGCACGCAGCCCGCAAGCGCCACCACCGCATTATGCGACAAAGACGCCATGATATAACAGATAAGACAGAGCAGGCCGGAACCAATCATAAATTTTGTCAGCTCAACCTTATCACCAAACTTGCCGTAGAAGACACGGCAGATTCCCATGGTAACTGCAAAGAGACAAGGTCCCGCAAGATCACAAACAGTTTTAGAAAGCCCCAGTCCAGACTCAACAAAGGCCGAAGCCCACTGAGCCATAGAAAGCTCCGAAGCACCTGAACAAACCATAAGCACAACAGCCACCCAAAAAAGCGGGGATTTAAAGAGCTGCAGGATTGTCATACCCTTGCCCGAATCAACAAGCTTTTCAATCGGACAGGTTGCAAAATTGTAAATGTTATAAAGAGGAATCAGAGCCCAGAAGCAGGCAACGTACTTCCAGTTATCAATTCCAAAGATTGTAAAAAGCAGACTGGAAATCACAGTAACGCCGAGCCAGCCCCAGCAATAAAAGCTGTGAAGCAGGCTCATGGTTTTTTCTTTGTTTTCAAAAGGACAGGCTTCCACAATCGGCGAGCAGAGAACTTCTATCAGTCCGCTTCCAATTGCGTAAAGGACAACGCTAATCATAATGCCCGCAAAGGCAGATGGCAAAAGCTCAGGCAAAAAAGCCAGAGCAACGAGACCCACTGCAGAAAATATTTCCGAGGCAACAATGCTGGCCCGGTAACCGATTCTATCAACAAACTTGGCGCAGAAAATATCAACAAGAAGCTGAGTAAAAAAGAAAGCCGTCGGAATAAGGGCAATGAGTCCCAGCGAGATTTCATAATCATGATGAAGCTTCAAAAAAATAAGCGGCGCAAAGTTTGCGGCAATTGCCTGAGTGATAAAGCCCAAGTAGCAGGCACGTAAAGTTTTTTTGTAGTTTGGTTTTGAAGTGATAGTCATATGTCACAACATAACATGAAGGAAAAATCTTTTCTATTACGTTTTTCTTTATAAACTGTACAGATCATGTCTGACTCTATTGCGCCCCCACAGTAATGTCGCCATTAAAAGTACGGACTTCTATTGCTGGGCCACCACCCTTGTGTTTATAGGTAATTCCATCGCGAGCCCAGGTTTTTACATCACCGGTAAAATTATTTATGACTTTTGAATGATATGATATAGCATTAAGTGTAAATTTCGAGGTTGCCGGAATTGTAACATTTAGTTTTCCGTCTTTCACAGAAAGTTTCGAATCTTTTTCAGGGGCATGTGCTAAAGAGATATTTGCGTCTCCTGCCAAAAGAGTAATATTAAATGATTTGCAATCAAGATTAGAAATATTCAAATCGAGCTGATCAGGCAAGGGAATTTCAAAATAATCTGTTGTAATATTTTCCAGAGAGTTATCAGGGCTCGGCGTAAGACTTACTGATTTTGCCTTCAGCTTTTTTATATCAAGTTTTCCATATGGAACTTTCAGGACAATTTTTTCTGCCAGAAATTCTTCCGGAAGCATCAGAGAAATATTACAGAAATATTCTTTAGCCTCTGCTATACTAAGGGAATTTCTTGTGAGAATCCGGAGAGTTTTATTTTCTGATTTTATCTCCGCCAAGATATCTTTTTTATTTGATTCAGAAACAACAACAATCTGCTTTCCCTTCCAGGTGGAAAGAGTAAGATTTTCAAACATTAATTCTACTTCAATATTAACAACATCTGTCTGCTCAATTTTTTTAGTTTCCGAAAATCCACCTGCTGACAAATTTACAAGACAGCTAAAGAGCATAAGTATTACTAAAATCAATTTTTTAATTTTCATTTTTTTCACCCTTTATAAAATTATCGACTCTTCAATTTTTCCTCATTTTAGTATCCCAATTTTCTATCTACAAGATAGTGAAGCGGTCTGCCCTCTGTAAAGTTTTTCAAATCTTCTATGAACATCTGAACATTTTTGTCTTTTGTATATGGAAGAGTCATATTGCCGGCAACGTGCGGAGTGATTAAAAGATTTTTTGTTTTCCAGAGTCTGTTGTCTGCGGGGAGAGGCTCGGTTTGAAATACATCCAGGGCGGCTCCGGCAAGGTGTTCGCTTTCAAGATTATCTGCAAGGGCTTCTTCGTCAATTGCAGAACCACGGCCTACGTTTACAATATAAGCATCTTTTGGAAGCAGAGCCATTCGTTCGCGCGAAAGGATACCTTTTGTTTCCGCCGTTGCAGGAAGACTCATTGCAAGGAGGTCAGTTTCCGGGAGAATTGAATCAATCTCGCTTACAGGAAGAACTTTGTCGTAAACTGATGAGCTGCTTTTTCCACTGCGGCAAACTCCTATGATGGCGGCTGGTTCAAAGGCACGAGCACGGCTGGCAAATGTTGTACCAATGTCTCCGGTTCCCAAAATTGTAATACGGCAATCCTTAAGGGATTTTTGCGGACGTGGAGAAAGCCACTGTCCATTTTTAGTTTCTGCCATAAACTGGTCAAGGCAGCGCATCATAACAAGAGAGACAGCAATCATGTGTTCGGCAATTGAAACACCGTAAGCACCGGCTGAGTTTGTAAGAAGACAATCTTCGTTTGCAAAATAATCAGGGGCCATCAGGGAATCTACTCCCGCCCATGGAACGCATAGCCATTTCAAGCTTCTGCTTGTTTTTACAATTGAAGGCGCAAAACCGTAGATGATATCTGCATCAAAATTAGATTGAGGGATTTCGGCTTCTGATTTATAAAAAAATACTTGTGCTCCAACTTCGCCAGCTGCCGATTTTATCTGATCAAAATGCTTTTGTTCAAGCATGTTATTTATAACTAATATTTTCATTTTAGTTCCTTACTAATATGATAACACGGAACAAAGCCTTTTTTCTAGGAGGAAAAAATCCTTAAAAGCTCGGTAAGGTTGTTTATGGTGTAATCGGGTTCTTCTGATTTTGAAAGCGGTTTCTGCAGGGCGCCAAAGCCCTGTTTTATCCAGACGGTTTTAATGCCAAGAGCTTTTGCAGGTAGGATGTCATTATCAAGACGGTCGCCAATCATGCAGGCTTCCTGGGGTATACAATTAGCCTTACCTAACGCGTATTCAAAAATACGGATATCAGGCTTCATAATCTGGACATCCCAGGAAGAAATTATGTACTTAAAATATTTCAGAAGCTCAAAGGCTTCAAGTCGTTCTTTCAGTCCATCCAGTTGATTTGCAATTATTCCAAGTTCATATTTTTGAGAAAGTCTTTTGATTACAGCAGGTGCCTCGTCATATAATTTTTCGAGTTCTGTGCGGTAGGGAGCAACTTCCTTAAAATTATATTTGTCTATCAAAGTACGGAATTGCGGCTTGCGTGAAACTGAAGCAATTTCTATTTCATGATAGATTTTGCTTGCAGAAAGACCTAGTTTTTTTGCTTCCTCTGTTTGAGCCTGATCCCGGCAGCGTGCCTCCCAGACTGCGTCTTCATTTACAAGGGTGTAACCTACATCAAAAAATAAAACTTTCACTCACCTGCCTCCGCCTCTTTGCAATTCTGAAGTATGCGCTTGAGATAGTTTTCAAACTCTTTGATTTCACTAGTTGAGAAACCTTTGTAAAAAAGTTTGTTCTGCTGTTTTGAGACTTCAGGAATTTTTGATTTGAAAATTTCGTCTTTACCGGTTCGGGAAATCAGAGTGGCGCGCTTGTCGTCTGGACTTGGAATTCGCTTTACATAGCCGTCACGTTCCAGGCGATCAATAATTCCGGTGAGGGTTGCTTTGTCCAGACTCGTTTTTTCTACCAGCTTTTTGATGGGAATATTATCTTCATTCCATAAAGCAAAAATCACGCGACCACGAGCGCCGGCTAAATCTTCCAGACCATTACGGCTTAGAACATCATACCAGACGCGCTGGCTTACCTGATGGATTTGTGAGATAAGAGTTCCGCCTTCTGTGCGACCATTTTTCATAAGTCAACTCCTGATATCTTTAATTTACCGAAGCTACAGGCTTTACCGGCTGTCCAAAATCATGGATTTTACCGCCACTCCAGCAATGCATAAATTTAGTTGTAAACTTAAGAAGTGTGTAGTCAGGATCTTTGGCCCCCTTGTGATAATAAATGTACCAGCCGGTCTGCCAGAAATCTTCTTTTACAGCCTGGTCTGTAACTTCTTCGATTGTACCGATTGCAGAAACTCCCTTGAATTTTTTTGGAAGAACGAAATAAAGGCAGACATTTTTGTTTTCGCGAATCTGGCGAATCTTTCGGGAAGAAGTGTTTGTTGTAAAATAAATTGTGAGCGTTTCGCTGTCCACAGAAATAGCCTTGTCTTTAAGCTTCGGATATTTTTTGGGATTTGCAAGATTCAAAAGAGCACGGATTTCCGGAAAACCTTCTGTTTCATCTTTTCCGAAGGTTGCAATCTGGGCGCATTCAGAAGACTGAATTATCTTAACAGCGTCTTTAATTTTCATTTTATCACTCCGCAGTATTAGTTTGTATACAAACTATATTACAAGAATGATTATTTTGCAAGTATTTTGTTCTTCCATTTTTTTTCTTCCATCATATAAACTCCAAGAAAATTACTAAAGCGAGCAAAGGCATTTTCCAGGGCGTCGACCATCTGATCAGTTACAACGACGCCCGGCTCCCACCACCAGTTTTTGATTTGCAGAGGATTTTTCCCGCGGTTAGGCTCGGGCTCAAAGCGAGCAATAAATTGATTTTTATAAAGCACAGGAAGAACATAATAACCAAACTTTCTTTTTACAGCCGGAGTGTAGACTTCCCAGGAATAGGAAAAATCAAAAAGCTCTTCTATAAGGCCGCGGTCCCATATAAGATTGTCCAGCGGGGCTATGAATTGTGCGACGTTTTTGCGGGCAGGTTTGCCAAGCAGATCGGCGTCTTCTGAACGAATATAAAACTTTTCTTTTGAGTCTTCGATTTGAAGTTCTAAAAGTTCGCCGGAATCTACAAGCTCGTTTATAAGCTGAGTTCTCAGCGTTTTATCAGAAACATAAAAGCCAAGCCAGATGCCGCCGGTTTTATTCCAGACAAGGCCAACAGCCCCTATGCGGCGCTTAAGATACCAGCGGGCAAAATCTTTGTCGTCTTTGAAAGGGGCTGGCGCATTCAAAATTTCAGCCGGGAGAAGTCTTTCAGCCAGATCATAAACCTTGTGATTTTTCTGCTTACCGCTAATTCCAAGCACGCCTGAATGATATAGATAATCCAATGCCGCACTTGAAAGTTTTTTGTGTCCCCAGGGACCGGAATCTACACTCTGACCTATGTTTATTTTACTTGCCGGGAGAGGCCCGTTTTTACTGATGTATTCTTTTGTTTCGTCCAGTAAATCCAGGGCCGCCAGTGATTTTCTCCATGTTAGAATATCCTTTAGCTGCTCCACAGTTTTCTGTCTGATTCTTGCCATCGCAGGATAATCTTCTGTCGGGATAATGGATATCATTTTGTCTGCGGCGTCGTAAAGGGAGCGATCTTTGTAAAGCAGATTTTGCAAAACTTCCGAACGGTAGTTAGTTACACGGGATTGCAAGACCAGATCTGCATTGCGGCCAACAACATCAAGCGGGTCAAACTGAACGCAGCGGACTTTATTAAAATAATCAAGAACACCTTCCGGGCCCTTTCGTTTATCCGTCCCATTTAATCCCTGATAATTAACGAGAAAATTTCTTGCGTCTTCTTTTGAAATCATTTCCATTTATAATTCACTCTCTTTTAAAATTTGCCCAGGCTTTGAGCACTTCAAACAATTCTTCAAAATTATCTGCCTTGTAATCAATATCATAATCCTTCATAGATTTTTCAATCTCGCCCTGTGGCATAAACCAGCAGGATGTAAGCCCCGCGTTTTTTGCACCAAGCATATCCGAAGAAAGGGAATCGCCTATAACAATGCAGTTTTCCTTAGGCTCAGCAATTTTGTTCAGGACAATATCAAAATATTCTTTTGCGGGTTTTGAATAAGCCATTGCCTCGCTTACAAAAGTTTCCTTTATATACTGATTAAGACCTGTAGATTCCAGACGGCCCTGAGCATTTACAACGGCTCCATTTGTAATAATATAAATCCGAGCATTCGCTATTTGACTGCTAATTTTTTTTACAAAGTCCAGCGCCCCATCCATAAGAACTCCATTTCGAGACATCTCGTATATAAAGTCGCTATTGATTTTTAAAAGATCCATTTTGCTTGTATCGGCGCCACACTTTTCAAAGAGAAGTTTAAATCGGGTTTCAAAAAGCTCTTGCCTTGTGATGTTTTGCTTTTCCAAATCAAGCCAGAGCTCCTTGTTGCGAGTCTTAAAATATTCATAAAGCTGGTCAGAAAAATCAAAGCCGTTTTGAGTCACAATAATCTTTAAGGCAATATATTCCGAGGCATGAAAGTTTAATAAGGTCTGATCCAGGTCAAAAAGAAAGTTGAGGTGATGCTGATTTTTTAACTCTTCCCACTCCTTGCGGGTAATTGCATAGACGTAAGAAATTTCATTTTTCGGGTCGGGATATTCCTTCACTTTTTTCATACCGTTTGCAAGCGCCGTAGAATAAGAAGCCTCGTTTGTATATTTCATGTAAGAATAAATTGTATCGTACTTTGTATTTTCAAAAACCCAGTCACGTACGGCACGAGCTGCTTCTTTCGCAAATCCCCGTCGCCAGTATTTTTTATGAATGTGATATCCAATTTCCGGGAGCAGCTGGCCGTCAATATCTTGCAGCGTAATTCCGCAGTCCCCGATAAACTCGCCTGTCTCTTTTAAAACTACAGCCCAAAGTCCCCAGCCATATTTCTCGTAATTTTCCAGATTCCATTCAATCCAGCGGTGAGTGCGGACCTGGTCAAAAGGAGCAGGATAATGCTGCATAGTTTCCGGGTCGGACATGATTTCATAAAGGGCATCGAAATCATCCATTGTGTATTCGCGTAAAATCAGACGTTGTGTTTCTAACTGCATTTTTATATTACCCCTTGAAGTTATGATTTTTAAATTTGTATTTTTTCAAATCGATTTTCTTATTTTATTTTCTTTGGCTTGTGCAAATCCGCATGACTCCATTTACAGTAAGTACACCCTGAGTTTTCTTTATAGCAGGAGAAGCCGGCGGAATAAAAAATGCAGACTCTAAATTTTTGTTTTCAATTTTCCCCAGATTTGTGATGCTATAGCCTTTGGCCTTGTCGTAGTTGAAGAAACTTGTACCTATGAACTTTGCGGCTTTACTGTCAAAGGCTCCACGACTGGAAATCATTGCGGCATCTAAGAGTCCTGGCTCCAGCGAGGCGTAACATTGTAAAACGAGATAGAGATCTTTTGGAGAGTTCAACTTTTTCTGTATTTGATTATGAACTTTTTGGGCAAGAAAAAAGAGTCCTGTAGGGTCGGTAGTTTTCATTGCGTCAGCGGACTTTTCCTGCTTGAGCTTCACACTAAAGGCAGTCGCGTAATTTCCAAGTGCACCCTGATTATAACAGGCAAGTTGATTTCGTAAATCACAGGCCATTACAATGCTGTCTGCTTTTTCTTCTGTGAACATCTTTGCAAGAAGATAGTCATTTATGGAAACCTCATGTGATTTACATTGCGCGTGGAGTTCTGTAAGTTTGTCAGAACTAACAACTTCAAGTGAATGTTCAACAAAATCTTTCTGCAAAAACTTACCTGCAAAGGTATGATATTCTTCATAAGAAAGCTGATGATTTTCATTTTTCCATTGACGATTTGCATGATTTACAAGAGCCTGGCTTATAAAAGAAAGCTTTGAGTTCACAGGTAAATCATCTTTTGTAATTAAATGTTCTGGGGCGGCTTTAGGCTCAATTCCGTCAACATAAAGATCCGCAAACTCCTGGACAAGTCCAAGAGCGCCCCGACCATCAGCCAAGAGGTGATGAAAAACAAAAAGAAGCACTGTTCTGGCTCCAGCCTTCCAGACTGCAATTTTCAAAAGACCCTCGTTAAAAAGATTCCAATCGCGGGCAGTAAGTTTTTGGAAGTATTCGAGGATTTTTGAAGAAGTGATTATATTTTCCTCAAAAACTGGCCCAAGACAACCTTCTTCCGAAACCTCTTCTATAGTTTCTCGAATCTCGGGGGGAATGGCAGGCTCACCATTTTTTCTCGAATCAGCATTCCTTGCCCCTCCACAAATTTCTCCAGCGAAAATCACTTGAACCTGTCTCTGCTCTTTCACATCATAAAAATATGAGTTTGTTTCTTTTTCATAACCCAGCCGGGCTCTTAAAAAAGGATGCGCCTCCGCCAGCCTCGCTACAGTCTCTTCAATTTTCTCTTTATCAAAAGCTTTTCCTAAACAAGCCGCAATCCCAAAACACATGTTAGGACAGGCTAAATGAGCACGCTCTGTAAATAAGTATTCCATATTGTTTTTCTTCTTCAACCTTCCAGAGATTTCATAGGCTGGCTCCAGCGGCCAAGTTCACGACCATCAATAGAGGTATAGGTTGTTTCACCGGCAGTAATCACGGGAGCCGCAAGTTTAAGCCGCTCCATAAAAGGCAGACTCTTATCCTTTAGTTTTTCTTCTATCATAACATTGCAGATTTCGCAAAGGAAAATATCACTACCTTCTGCAGCATGAATCTCTTTTACGACACGAAGCTCAAAGCTGACAGGGCTTTCTGCAATTGTTGGAACATCAAGCACCTGGCCCTGTTCAATAGTCGGGCAGTATTTCATTTTGTCAGGATTATCGCGGCCACTGGTGCAGCCATAATAATCAGCAAGGGGGAGAAGTTTTTCTGTTACAAGGTTTGCAGAAAAAACTCCATTCTTACGGATTAAATCCTTTGTCAGTTTTTCTTCGCCGATGCAAGCCATGACGCCCATGCAAAGTTCCTTATTCACTTCTATCGTAGCATAACTGAACCAACAGAAAAGTCCGAAGTCCGGAGTGCCATCATCCTTTTTGGTTCCATACAAAAATAGCGACTGGGGACAAAAGTCATTTCCTAAGTTTCCATTTACTTTTGACATTTTTAATTCCTCCATTTTTATTTATTTTAACACAGGTTTCCAGTGATCTGTAGAATCAAGAAAAATTTCTGAATGCTTCTGGTTGCAAGCAAGTCCGACCATTTGGTCAAAGTGCCACATGGTTGGAAGATTTTTGAGTTCAGAAAGTTCTGCCCAGAAAACGCGTCCTTCTTCAGAAGATTTCAAGCTTCCTTCAAAATTATCAGCACGAAAAATAAAAACCATATAACGTTTGCCATCTTCTTCGAACCAATCCTTAATGCCGCAAAGTTTTGGAGATTTTATTGTAAGTCCCGTTTCTTCTTTTATCTCGCGAATTACAGAATCAACGATTGGTTCCCCAGATTCCACATGACCGCCCGGACAAGTAATGCCCTTAAAACCTTTGCCAACTTTTTCCTGAACCAGCAGCTTTGTCCCGTCGAATATCATGCACATATTTGTAAGAATTACTTTTTCCGGATTTTCCATGTGGCTCCTTTTTACTTCAAATATATTTGAATCACATCTTTTAAGATTTTTGAAGAAAAAGGCTTTGCCGAGGTCTCCATTGTGATGATAAGATTCTTTCCCAGGAAGAAGCCGTTTTCGACATAGAGCTCAAGTTTCTCTGTGGCACGCTCGGCGTAGTCCGGATCATCCATCATGCCAAAATGCTCCCAGGCAAACTCCTGACGGGTGCGAATATTCAGACAATAAAAGTCGGGATGAAGCTGACAGATATCCTGGTCGTAGAAATCTGGAGTTTTCGCCCTGGACTTTACAGAGGATGAGTCGTGAGCAGAGCCCATATTATCCGAGGCCTCATAATTATCTGCCGCGTTCCTGTCAACCAGAAGCGGGAACTCATAACGATAAGGCACACCCGCCGCCTTGAGTGCATTTGCGATAATCACTTCTGACTTGGAGCGCACCTGTTCATTGTTGTCGGTAAAAAGCAGGGGCGCATCCTCTGCAAATTTCTTGTGGCGGTATTCCACCTTGAGCCAGGCAGCGGCATAGGTTTCATCATCCAGGGTAAGCGGCGTAACAACTTCCCGACGGGTAGAAACAAGCTTCTGGTAGACAGTGTCGCTGCATTTTTCTTTGTAGGCTTTTAGAAAATCCTTTAGTTCTTTAATTTCTGCTTCGATGGCCGGAATAGTTTTCTGGTCGTAGTCATTCTGGATAAGAGCGCGGGCAAGCTTTTCCTGAGAGCGGGGCATGTAAGTTCCCTGCGCGTCGGATGGGGATGAGCGTTTGTAAAATTGCAGATAATTTTTCTGTCTTACAATTCGCACTAATCCGGATGGATTTTTCTTTACGGCAAATTGCTTTGTTTTGAGAACTTCTTCAAGCTCAGCGATTCGGGATTCAATCTGCGGAAGAAATGTAGATGGTGGTAATAATTCTAACTTTTTAATGACAGTACCCTCCGAAACTGCCCCCTCTTTGCAGTTTTTATACTATAAAGATAAATGCAAAACTGCGTTCTGACAAGGAATTTCTGATAAAAACATATAATATGGGCTTTTTCTGGGATTTATATGTTATATAAATAGAAAAATAATGGAGTGTAGGAAGAGTTAACATATATTTTACCTTTTTTTTGCTATTTATATGTTCGCACCCCACAAAAACACATTCTTTTTGCGCTATTTAAGATTATTTCCACGGAGAGTTTTATGTCTTAAACATATATTTTTATCTATTTCCCTAATTTATATGTTTTTGCTTTAATGAAGACAATGATTCTTTCTATTAGTTAACATATATTTTAGATATTTTTGGCTATTTATATGTTAACTCATCCAATTTTAGCAGTTTTTATTGCGGCCTAGTTACATTATTCCTTTTTCTGCCCGCGTTAGGGCATGGAGCAGCAGGAGCAGGCGAAGCCTGCGAGTGGCCACCTAGGGAGCGACGGCTGAAAGCCGGCAAAATGCTCCAGCGGAGCATTTTGAGCGAGTCTCCGAGCAGCTCTGCTGCGAAGGCATGCGAAGCATGGGTGGCTGAGCGCTAGCGAACTGCGGAACGCCCGACCCGAGGAGTGGCGGCTGTAAGCCGGCACTGATAGCCTCGCCCGCAGGACCAACGCATTTGAAGACCGACCAGGTATAAGCAGGAATGTGAATAATCTCAAAGCCCTCGGGAAGCTTGCCGGCGGTCACAAGCCCTTCAATCTCGCTCGCACGACAGCCGGTTCCATATTTGAAAACATCACTCTTATCCGCAAGCCCGCCCGGCCAGAGTAAGGCGCCTGTTTCGAATATACTCCGCCGGCGTAATCCCAGTCATAATCGTAAAAGCATGATGAAAATGAAAAGCCGAAATGTTGACACTCCGAGCTACCTCTACAAGCCCAATCTCCTCCGTCAGATTTTTTTCAATAAATTCAATCACGTCATTGATAACCTTAATCCACTCCATTTTTCCGTCCTTTCGATTAGAAGTATAAATCCGCCCGCCAAACATTTCCTGTCATTTCTTGCGAAGTTTTGTCTGATTATGGGAGGAGGGGAAAGCCTTCCCCTCGCTCCAGCCCGCTCCGCGGTCTTACAC
>CAKUWD010000007.1 GCA_934699065.1 uncultured Treponema sp. | reverse complement strand
AAAGTTTATCACCTTCACGATGAAAGGCCATAGGACTCAAAAGCCCTGTATCAGCATCAGTATTAAGGCGTTTGAGCAAAAGATCATTCATATAATGAATACAGCTTTCTTTTCGACTGTAACCAAATGCTATGGCACGCACCATCTCCAGACAACTGTTATAACCGCAGGAACGACAGTTAATATTCTGTTTCTGCGGTGTATCTTTAAGCATTTCATTATAGATTTCGTCAATTGCACTCTTTGGAACTTTAAACTTCTGACATGAAAGATCTGTATAAGTTCGCTTAAAATCATCCGGTCGAATATATTTAAACTTTGCACTTACCTGCTTCCATAATTTATCCGGATTTTCAAGATCAGGATGTGCATCATAAATATTTTTCCTTATTTTATTGATACTTGAATAAACAGATTTTACATCAAATTCACGACCATCAAAACCTGGACCTGCAATACAACCAGATGCACAGGCAGTTATTTCTGTAAGAACAGGATGACTTTCAGAAAACTCTTCATCAAAGAAGAGATATAAAGACTGCATAGTATTTTCTGCAAATCCCCGCAAAGTAATAATATTTTCAATACGAGGAAAAAAGAGTGAAACAAGATCAGAAAAATCTCCACCTTTAGAAACCATTGATCCAAAGCCCAGTGCATTAAGATCAAGTTTTCCTTTATCTTTATAATCATCCAGATTATATTCAGAAAGCTTTTCGATAACATGTTTTAAGGTAATGTTATAATTAAGATTTCCACCAGTATTTTCTGAATCAACTTCATCCTTACAGGCAATACAAACCCCAAGATATGCTATTTTATTTGTATCCCCAAGATATTTATGAGCATAAATTGCACTGCAGACTGGAGCCGGCTGAATTGGAATCAGTTTACCTAAAAGGAAAGGATGATATTTTTGAATTACAGTAACCAATGCAGGACAAGAATTACTTATAAACTGCCGGTCTTTTGCAGGAAGGTGTTTAGTTTTTTTGATATAATCTGCAACAAGAAAAGCCGAAATCTCACGACCAAAGCCGCCGTCATAAACTTTTTCAACTCCAAGAGATTTTAAACAGCCTATCATTCCTTCTGCCTTGTTTCCATAAAGGGCAAATAAAGTTGGAGAAACAATAACAGAAATCTTTTCACCTTTTGCGAGATCACTAAAAAATGCATCTGTATCGTCACGGTAATCACGGGCATTATGAACACAGACATTAATACACTTTCCGCAATCATTGCATTTTCTGGAATCAATTTCCATGTGAGCAATGCCGTTTTTTACAACAGAAACATTTGCTCCCATCAAAGAACAATTGCTTATACACTTGTTACAGGCTATGCATTTATCGTTGGTAAAAATTACACCTTTATTATATCTATCCATACTGAACCACCTTATTCAAAAACAAGAAGAACCATTGTCTGATTCAGATGTATATAATCAAGCTGCTCTCCACAACCTGAAACTCCAATAAAACGTCCATATCTTCTAAGCTCATTTACAAATTCGCTGAAACAGTTTTCATTTTCGAAAAGCATTGTTCGCAAAAAACAGTTTATAGAAATAGAAAATGAAGGATGCAGGATTTCACCAGAAACTCTCTGGGCAGTCTCACGCCATACCCGCCGCATATCATCAGGTTCAAGCAAAATCATTTTTGTATGATTATATATACGCGAATAATAAGAAATAGAACCGTCTTCGAATAACTGATCTGCAGATGTAATGTATATATCGCCATCAACAAGCCGTCCCATCGGATGCTGGAAAAGATTTTCACCAAGTTTTTCCATTGGAACATTAAGAGTTTTTGCGAGAATATTTGCAGCAGGCTGTCCGTCATATTCAACCACGAGTCGCTCTTCGCAATCTACATAAGTTGCCTTAAATCTGTGTGCTGTAGGCTTATAAACATTCTCGCGAAAGAATCCTATTTTCCCTTCAAGATTATGAATAAAAACAAACACACAGGTCTGTTTGAATAAATCTTTTCCGAGTGCAACAAAACTTTCGCGGCGTTCAGCCGGTGCTCCAGCTGAGCCACCTGCTACACGAATTCCAGTTCCTTCCAGAACTTCTTCAAAAGTATCCAGAACCAGTTCTTCACCTTTACCAAAAGAAGTTACAAATTCAAGGCAGCAGGTATTTTCAAAACTTGAAAGCTTATCCAAAGCCTGCTTGATATGAGCCTTATACATTGAAGGGTGCCTGTCAACATCGAAAACTGCACCTGCAGAAACTTCTATACCATAATTAATGGCCATTACTGAAGCCCCACAATGGCTATAACCTTCAGAAGAATAATTAATGTATGTAGATGAACCTATTACTACAGCATCTGGATATCTGTTCTGAAGTTTTGATGCAAAGAACCAGAGCATATCAACTTCTGCAAATACAATTATTAGAATCGGAGTTGCTTCCTGAGAATCAAGTTGTGTTTGAACTTCTGAATACGCTTCTTCATTTACAGAACTGGATGTAAGCGCAACGACACATCTTTCCAAAGAGCACCTCCTTTACAAATTTTTAAGAACGTTTATTTTCGCGGAAGAAAAGCATGAGAACTTTAAGCATTGCAGGCATATCTACAGGCTTAACCAGATATGCATTGAAGCCACTGCTGAAAGCCTGATTTTTTTCTTCCGGCAGGGCATCTGCAGTAAGGGCAACAATAGGTATTTCTGCAACCTCAGGATTTTTAAAGTTTCTGATGATTTTTGCAGTCTCAAAACCATCCATAACCGGCATTTGTAAATCCATAATAACAAGTTCATAAGTACCAGGAGCATTATCTCGAAGTTTTTCAATTGCAAAGGAACCATCTATAGCTTCATCAACAACAAAGCCTTCTTCTCGTAACACTTCCACAAGTATTTCGCGGTTGAGTACATCATCTTCAACAACAAGAATTCGTCTTCCTTTAAAGTCGTAAACAACAATATCCTGCTCTTCCTCAATTTCAAGAAGAGAAGGAATTGAAAGAGGAACAATAAGTGTAAACTCAGAACCTTTTCCTAATTCACTAAGTACTTCAATATCTCCACCCATAATTTCTGCAAGCGATTTACAGATAGTAAGACCAAGTCCTGTTCCTTCAGCAGGAACCGGAGATGATTTATCGCGGGCAAAAGGTTCAAAAACATGTTCCATAAACTCAGGTGTCATTCCGCAACCTTCGTCTTTTATATGGAATTC
Source organism: uncultured Treponema sp. (assembly GCA_934699065.1). Classification (GTDB taxonomy): domain Bacteria; phylum Spirochaetota; class Spirochaetia; order Treponematales; family Treponemataceae; genus Treponema_D. Next base: position 29,393 of record CAKUWD010000007.1, on the reverse strand, counting down.
ATTTATTATTTTACTTTCATCATCAGAAGAAAGCTGAATAACCGAAATTGTTATTTTTCCGCCTTCATAAGAATATTTAACTGCATTACTTAAAAGATTCAAAAGAATCTGATTAAGTCGTATATTGTCGCATGACAGTACATCATCGTCGAGCATGCTGTAATCCAGTTCAATTTTTAACTTCTTCTGATCAATTTCATGCTGCATAATCTGGCATACATTATCAATTATACTGTGGATACTGCACATCTCTTCTTCAATAACAGCTTTTCCACTTGTTATTTTTGACATATCCAGAACTTCATTTACAAGATTTAAGAGATGTCCTGATGCTCTTGATATTTTCTCCAGACTATCTGCAAGTTTTTCTGGATTATCCAGATTTTTTTTTGCAAGTTCCGTAAAACCGATAATCGAATCCATAGGCGTTCGAATATCGTGTGAGACATTAGAAATAAAGTCCTGCTTCTGTCTGATAGCCTCATTAGCTTCACGTATAGATTTAATTATAGTCTTTTGCTGTTTTTGATATATATGTGTCTGGTATCTGAAAATCGAAGCAAATACAACTACAACGGCAATCATAGTAACGATTACATCAAAAAGAACCATCTTTATGCTTGCCATTTTCATTATTATTTCAGGATGATAATAAGTATAAACTATAAGTACTATGAATTCTGTAATGCTTATAACAAAAACTGTGATACAGCTGCGGCCCTTAATAAGAAGAAAGGGAAAAATCAATCCCATGATATACCACAGAGGCATACCACTTTCGATTCCACCTGAAGTTATAAAAAGAGCTGGTAAAATTATGTTATCAAAAAGAATTGCAAATATAATAATTGCAAGCTGAGATCTTTTAAGTCTGTTTGCAATCCAGAATATCAGACTAAAAAGAACAAGACAGATATATGAAAGAATAATTGTATATGCATTCTGATGCATGACTGTTGAAACAAAACATGCAAATAATACACCAAGAATACCTACAACAAGGATAATATTGAGGAGTCGGTGCTGTATGTCATATTGCTCACCAAAAAGCCGTCTGACAATTTTGTTTTCTTTCAGCATATCATTTCATTATATCACTACTTTTATAGTTTTTCAAAATCAATTTTCATAGTATTATATATATGATAGAGGTGAAAAATGCAGAATTCCTTTTATAATGTACGAACCTGCCCTGACAACCCCAAATGGGAACAGGCAAATAAACGTGAGATTCAATTATATGGAAGAAACAATGAAATTCGTTCAGAATTTGAGCGTGATTACACAAGAATTCTTCATTCTCAGGCTTATCGCCGACTCAAGCATAAAACTCAGGTCTTTTTTGCCCCTCATAACGACCATATCTGTACCAGAATGGAACATGTTATGCATGTTGCTTCTGTTGCCACCACAATTGCAAAGTATCTTGGGCTGAACGAACAGCTTGCAGGAGCAATTGCCATGGGACATGATATAGGCCATGCACCTTTCGGCCATCATGGAGAGGACTGTCTCAACAAGCTTCTGGAACAGAAAGAAGGTCATAATGCTCCAAAGAAATTCTGGCATGAAAGAAACAGTCTATTTTTTGCAGATTATATAGAAACACTCCCAGATCCCAATGGAATTGAACAGCCTCTTAATCTTACATATGCGGTTCGAGACGGACTTATCTGTCACTGCGGTGAAATTGACCAGCAAGGGATAAAACCCCGTGAAGAAGCAATCGATTTATATTCCATAAAGCGTCCGGGCTTCATTCAGCCTTACACCTGGGAAGGCTGCGTTGTAAAGATTGCCGATAAAATTGCATACCTTGGACGTGACATTGAAGACGCCCGCGCCTATCATATAATTGATATGGCAGCATATCGCGAACTCAGGGAAATTGTGGGTTCCACACTTGGCTTTGAACGAAAAGGAGCTCGTGCACTACGAAGCGGAAAAGCCGTAAACACAACCACCTTAATTAACGACCTTATTGTTGACCTTTGCGAACAAAGCAGCCCCGAAAAAGGACTCAGCTTTTCTGATGAATATTTCAAGTTTATTCTTGAACTCAAAAAGTTTAATTTCGCAAGAATTTACAAGCATTGGCGTCTTGGAGAATTTGCCATTTACGCAGAAAATATTATTGGAACACTTTTCCGCACTTTGCAGAAAACTAAAATTTATGCAGAAACAGGTCGTGTAGGACAGGCTCTTCGTTATTATCCGAAATTATGTGCAACCTTTGAAGACTGGCTCATAAAATACACCACCTACAAGCCTTTTATTGCAGAGCGTCACAGCTTTGTTGACCGTAAGCCTGTACTAAAATACAACACCCAGCCGGTTTTCGACCTTCATGATAACGAGTCTTATACAAAATGTATAATTGAGTTTATATCCGGAATGACAGACCAGTTTGCAATTCAGGTATACGAAGAAGTAATTACGTTTTAATTTTTTTATTTACTCTCAACCATTGAACTGGTACGCTGCAGTAATTCCACACACTCTGAAGGTGGTAAAGGACGGCTGTACAAAAATCCCTGAATAAAATCTACGCCAGCTCTTTCTACCAGGTAGTTTTGATTATTTGTTTCTACTCCTTCAACGAGAATCTTAAAGCCAACTCCCTTAAAAGTACTGACCAGATCAAAAAAGAGACTTACACCCTTCTGCCCTTCTTCCATTGCAAGCACAAGAGAACGATCCATTTTTATAGTTGAGAAAGGAAGTGAAATTACATTTGTAAGATTTGAGTAGCCCGTACCAAAATCATCAAGATAGAATTTTACGCCAGCCTGAGCAAGCTCTATCATATGTTTTTTTACAAGCTCATAATTATCAATGAAAATACTTTCTGTAATTTCCATAATGATATTTGATGGAGAAAGGCTGAAACGATGGATTGTATCAAGAACATTCTGTACGACATTCGGATTCATCATCTGATAAACAGAAAAGTTGATTGAAACTGCATTCACTGTATCGCGGTTCTCAGAAATATACTTGCAGACTTTCTCAAATGCAACAAAGCCCAGCAGTTCTATGAGACCACGATTTTCTGCAACCTGAACAAATTCCTGCGGAGGAATATCTCCAAGCTCGGTATTTTTCAAGCGGGAAAGCGCTTCCATATATTCAAACTTTTTATTTTCAATAGAATATATCGGCTGAAACCAGACCTGAAACTGTTCTGATTCAAGCGTGAGTTCTCTTTTTAAGATTCTGTAAATATACCTTTTTCGTTCTCTGTCTACAAAAACTGATTCATCACAAATCTGAAGATTCCTTAACTGAGATGCTTTAGCCCGAACTAACATACTGTTCAAAAGATCCATCATAGAATCATAATCATTTTCATCTTTTGAAAACTCTATTGCAGCAGAAAAAGATTCAATTGGAATAGGGATTATTGAATTAATATCCGAACTTAATTTTTTTATATCTCTAAAAACAAGTTCACTTTTTTCCTTTACCTCTTCTATATTTTTTCCAATTCCCGCAAGTCTATTTATAGAAATGATATATGCATTTCGCGGGAAGTGGGTCATAAAAATCTGTCCCAGATGAAGAAACAATCTGTTTAATTCAACTGCATCCAGACTTGATTGGATCATATTAATATTATCGATAGTCATTACAAAAAGAACTCCACCCTTACGCTGAATTGAAATGCGTTTTCTAAGGCGAGAGTCCATCATAAGACCTGTTTTCAGATTTATTCCCATACTATAAGATTGGATTGTTACATAAGCAAATAAAACTGAAGTAAAAGAAGCTACTCCTGTAAGTATTACTTTTGGGAAGAAAAACTGAATTGCCACAAAAAACATTGATACAAACGGATAAGCCATAAACACCCAGAAAATTCTTCGGGCAAGATATCGTCTTTGAATTAATACTGTTATAACAATAGCAATTCCATAAGCAAGTGTAAGTACATAAGTAATATTTTTTATTGGTCCACGGGTATAACCTTGTAATTCATCATAATAAAAAATCCATCCGGTACATAAATTCAAAAGGACAAGACAAATATACCCAAGGAGTAATCCGCCTGCAATAAAGGTATAAAGTTTGAGTCTTTTTTGATTTTGGATTGCCATATCAAATACATAGCAAGTCATTATGCACGGGCAGATAAGCAGCACCAGAAAGTATAAAGTAGTAAAAATTGTACATAAATATGCAGGATATTCAGAAAAATATGAAATAAAATAAACAGAAATTATGTTAAATAATGAAGCTGCAAATGTTGAAGCCGAAGCAACAAGAAAATAACGCTGATGCTTATCATATAAGGCATAGGACAAAAGAGTATTAATACAAATTAAAACTGAGCCCCAGCAAGTGATAAGTTCGCCAATTATGTAGTAATCTGATAGTCCGAATTCCATTATTTATATGATATCACAGAAATTCGGGGGATGCAAAAAGATTTAAAAAAACTGTTATTTTTACACTCTGTGCATTGGTTGCGGCTGTAATTTTACTGTTCACATTTTAAGTCTCGTACCGCAACCGACAGTTTTGCATAGCAAAACTGTCATTTTAAACACGGTGCATAGCTGAAAAGACTTTTTCGTTCATGATGTTGATTTCTACGCCCATTTCTTCGGCGAGAGAGTTCATACTTGAACGGAGTGTTTCAATATCTATGTCGGCAGCAGAAAGATCTACCATCATCATCATTACAAAGTTGCCGGAAAGAATTGTCTGAGTGATATCGGCAATATTGATTTTATGGTCTGAAAGGTACTGAGAAACCTTTGCGATGATTCCGACTTTATCTGATCCTACTACAGTGATTATTGCGTTCATTTTGAATTCCTTATAAAAAAATTATCTATTGTTATATTTGAAACAGGCTCCCGTCGGAACTCAACCAGAAAAACGGCTTCCGCGCTTCGCTTGTGCAGAATGTTTTTCTGGTTGATTCCGCCTCCGCCTGTTTCAAAAATTGCAAGTGTTATTTTATAAACACTTAAAAATTATTCCCTAATGTAGCAGCAATGACTGCTTTTATAGTGTGCATGCGGTTTTCAGCTTCGTCAAAAACGACAGACTGTTTGCTTTCGAAAACTTCGTCTGTAACTTCCATGGCGGTAAGGCCGAACTTCTCGCCTACTTCCTTACCAATTTTTGTATTAAGATCATGGAAGGATGGCAGATCGTGCATAAAGATTGCAGTTGGCTTTGCTTTTTTCATAACCTCTGCATTTACCTGATATGGTTTGAGATCTGCAATGCGCTCTGCCCATACTGCATCCGGCTCACCCATGCTTACCCAGACGTCGGTGTAGATGATGTCGGCTCCGGCAGCAGCCTTATCTACATTACTTTCCAGTGTGATTGAACCGCCGCTTTCCTGGCACCACTTCTGACATTCATCGACAAGAGCCTTATTTGGGAAATATTTTTCCGGAGCACAAAGAGTGAGGTTAAGACCAAGCTTTGAACAAACAATACAAAGTGAGTTTCCTATGTTGTAGCGGGCATCTCCAAAGTATACGAGTTTAAGACCTTTGAGATTTCCGTAGTGCTCGCGGATTGTAAGCATATCTGCCAGCATCTGTGTCGGGTGATATTCGTTTGTAAGACCATTCCATACAACTACGCCTGAATATTTTGCAAGGTCTTCTACGATTGTCTGCTCGAATCCGCGGTATTCAATTCCGTCGAACATGCGGCCAAGAACGCGGGCTGTATCTGCGATGCTTTCTTTTTTACCAATCTGACTGCCTTCTGCAAGATAGGTTGTGCAGATTCCAAGATCATGAGCTGCAACTTCGAAGGCACAACGGGTACGGGTACTTGTTTTTTCAAAAATGAGGGCAATGTTTTTACCGCGGTGAATATCTACCGGAATCCCCTTTCGCTTTTTTTCCTTGAGGTCGGCAGCGAGGTCGAGAAGGCCTGTAATTTCTGCCGGAGTAAAATCTTTTAATGTAAGAAAATTGCGTCCTTTTAAGTCCATAAAGTACCTCGAACAATTTGTAATGAAAATAAAAGTATAATACAAAAAAAAGTTTTAGACTAGATATGGATTGCCGCGTCGCCCTACAGTGGTTTCGATACGGCCTTCGGCCTACTCAACCACCGGTGGTTGAGTGCTTCGCGAAGCGAAGTGTATCGAAACCACCAGGCAATCCATAGTTAGAAATTACGCATCAATTTCCTTAGCAAGGTTGTGAACAATAAAGTCGCGGCGTTCCGGGGTGTTGTTACCCATGTAGAACTTAAGTACCTGAGGTACATTCTTAAGAGACTGTATAGAAACCTGTGTAAGATGCATACCCTTGTCTTCACTCTCGCCTTCTTTACGAGGGAAGATAAACTGGCCGAACTCGCTTGGGTTAATTTCTCCAAGTCCCTTGAATCGGGTAACTTCTGCAGATTTTCCCATTTTTGCAACTTCTTTATCGCGGCTTTCTTCTGAATAGCAGTAAACGGTTTTTGTCTTGTTGCGTACGCGGAAAAGCGGAGTTTCAAGAATATAAACGTGACCCGTCAATACCAGCTCTTCAAAGAAAAGAAGGAGATAAGTCATTACAAGATTTCTGATATGGAAGCCGTCGTTATCGGCATCGGTTGCAATGATGATTTTATTATAACGCAGACCTTCGATGTCTTTCTGAACACCAAGACTGAAAGTAAGGTTCTTTAATTCTTCGTTTTCGAAAAGAGCCGACTTTTTGCGGCCGTACATATTTTCAGGTTTACCCTTCAAGCTGAAAATTGCCTGATAAGAAACATCGCGGCTTCCTACCATAGAACCTGTCGCAGAATCTCCCTCGGTAATGAAAATCATAGAGTTTGCACCCTTCTCTCCATCCTGAAGGTGATAGCGGCAATCCTTAAGCTTCTGAATTTTGAGCATGACAGATTTTTCTGCCTCGCGAATCTGTTTTTCGGTTACGCTGTTGATTTCATTGCGGGCCTTCTGATTTTTAATGATTTTATCTTCGAGAGCACCCGCAACATCCGGGTTATGGCGAAGCCAGTCATCAACGGCAAGCTGAACTTCCTTAATGATTGGAGCACGGATTTCTACGTTACCAAGCTTATTCTTTGTCTGGCTGGTAAACATAGGATTATCGAGGCCGATTTTGAGGGCACAGATTAATCCGCCGCAAACATCCTTTTCATCATATTCTTTTTTGAAGAAAGAGTTTACACCTTTTGTAACACCGTCGAGGAAGGAAGTAACATGAGTACCACCGTCTTCTGTACTCTGACCATTTACAAATGAGTAAACAAATTTGTCGAGACTATTAGTGTGAGTCAAAACAAACTCAAGATTTTCACCCTTGTAACTGAAGATTTTATACAGAGCTTTTCCATCCATTTCATGCTCGAGCAAATCCTGAATACCATTCTGACTGATATATTCCTGACCATTACATTTTAGCATAAGGCCCGGATTAAGATATGCATAATTCCAGAGTCTCTTTTCTACATACTCCATGTTGAAGTTGTATTTTCCAAAAAGCTCTGTATCAGGCTCGAACTCAAGATAAGTGCCGTTTGGAACGCCCGGTTTTGCATTACCTGTTTTACCACTGATTTTTTCACCCTTGGCAAATTCGACAACGGCCATTTTTCCATCACGGATAGATGCGGCACGGAAGTATGAAGAAAGAGCATTTGTCGCTTTGATTCCGACACCGTTCATACCGATTGCCTGCTTGAAAACGCTGTTGTTGTACTTGGCACCGGTGTTTACGTTAGAAACACAGTCCTCAAGTTTTCCAAGAGGAATACCGCGTCCATAGTCACGGATTTTTACACGGCCCTCTTTTATTTCAATATCAATTTTTTTACCAAAGCCCTGAGAGAACTCGTCGACAGAGTTATCGATTCCTTCCTTAAGAAGAATGTAGATACCATCATTTTCGTTTGAACCGTCGCCGAGAGAACCGATGTACATACCAGGGCGAAGGCGGATATGCTCAAGACCTTCAAGATGCTGGATGGAATCTTCGTCATAAACTGCAGAAGTTGTATTTGCTGAAGAAGCTTTCTTTGCCGGAGCTGCCTTGGCAGATGTTTTAGCAGAAACTGATTTTGCAGCAGTTTTTGTAGAAGCAGCCGTTTTTGCAGGAGCAGCTGATTTTGCAGCAGTCTTTACGGCTGTTGATTTTGATGCAGATTTTACTGTTGTGGCTTTTACAGTTTTTGCTGCAGCAGTTTTTGATGAGGCTGCTTTTGAAGCTGTTTTTGCTGTAGCTTTGGCTGTCGTTTTTGCAGATGTCTTAGCAGCTGCAGCAGTTTTTTTTGCCGGAGTCGTTTTTGAAGCAGTTGTTTTTGCAGCTTTTTCTTTTTCTGCTGCCTGCATAGCGGCAATACGAGCCTGAAGCCCTCCTTTAGAAGGCGTTTTAGAAGATTTATCTGACATTTTTCCCACCCAAAATGTTTATTATATATAGTAGAATTTTATTATGAGATGACAGTAAAGTCAAGGGGTAATAAAGGCTTGCTCAGGCTCTAAATTATTCGCCAAATTTTGAAATAACCTCTTCTATTCTGTTACAGCCTGTTTTTTCCAGAATGCGGGATATATAATTATCTACCGAACGGGAAACAATATTCAATTCTTCTGCAATTTTAGTTTTTGACTTGCGTTCAAGAATTTTCTTAAATATCCTCTGTTCCTGTCGTGTAAAACCATCATACATAGTTTTATATGTTAATAGTGGGGTTACAAGATTCTGCTGAACATAAGTATCACCGGCAAGGATATTTTTTATAGCTGTAATTAAAATTGCTTCCGGAGCTGTTTTTTCTACAAAACCATGAGCACCAGCTTCAAGTGCCAGAGAAAGGATTCCCGGTTTGGCATACATTGAGTAAACCAAAATTTTTACAGATGGAAATTCTGCACGTATTTCTCTAAGCAAATCAAGACCATTTTCTTCACCAAGAAATAAATCCAGCGTAATAATATCAGGAAGCTCTGTAAGCGCCTTTATTTTTTCCAGTGCCTCTGCTTTTGAACTTGCCGAACCTATACAGGTAAGTTCTGCTTTTTGAGCAATTAACTGCTGTAAACCTATATTTGTAACAGTATGATCTTCTATAACAAAAAATGATTTCATATTTTTTTTCCTTTAAACAATTTAATTTGAGTACCCTCTCCTGTTGTAGAATCAATTGTAAGCTGAGCACCAGCCAAATCCGCACGTTTTTTCATACCTTTTAAACCAAAGTGTTTTTTATCATCAATTTTATCAATATTAAAACCACAGCCATCATCACTGATAAAAATGAAAAGTCCTTTTTCTTCGCTTCCATTTTCATTTCTAATCATCATAACTACTTCACTTGCATTTGCATGCTTAACAATATTTGTCAGTACTTCCTGAATTATTCTATAAAGATTAAGAATTTCATCTTTAGTCAGAAATGATGCATCTGTATTTTCGAGGATAGAAAGTCTGAAAGAAAGACCTGGAGTTTGACTGAATTCTTCACAAAGATTCTTTACGCAAAAAAGAAAATCTCCCTTTGCAATATCCGGGGGAGAAAGGTTATAACTCATATTTCGAACTTCTGTAAGTGCTTTGGAAAGCATTTCTGCAATCTTTGGCAGATTTACCTGTGAATCATTTTTCTCACAGAGACTTTTACAGTAACGAAGATTCTGTGCAACTGTATCGTGAAGTTCTCGGGCTTTTCGTTCACGTTCCTCTTCCTGCCCCTGAATTGTATAGCGCAGATATTCTGTAGATTCCTTAAGTTTTTTACCAGACTTAATGTAATGAATCGAAAAAAGCACTGCTACAATAAGTATTATAAAGAAGAAGATATCAAACACTATAAAATAGGTTGTGTAATTTTTTATAATTAATTCTAATTCAGAAATGTCTTGAGCTGGCTGCGGCGGCATTTATTTTCTCTCCAAGAATCTGTCACAAAGCTTATATATACCATAGCCGGCAAAGGTGGCAAGTAATCTGTCCATAAATGAAATTGGAATCTGCCCCAGAATACATGAAAATAAAAGAGAGAATCTCTGGCGGACAAAGGATTCTGTAAAGCGTTTGATAGGATTCATCATATCTGGAATTTCATAATACATGTAATGAAAGTAATCAATTATACCGCTTGAAATAATTGTACAGAACGAAGAAATCAGAGCTATCAGAAAAAGATAAAGGATAGTAACTGTTGCACTGATTTTAAACTCTTCTTTACGGCGGGCAATAAACCAGGTTGTAAGCACAATTAAAATTCCGCATATTGCATAAGAGAATAGAAAAGGATCAAAGAAACCTTCCTCGTGCAGCCACATGAGAGAATTGATGGTATTATAACCAAGTGACACAAACAAAGCCGGTATAAGTCCAAGATAAAACACTACTGCTACTGTAAAAATTGTATCAAAAAACAAAGGGATATTAAGAGTATGATAAAAGAATCTGGCAGAAAGTAAATTTCCAATTTCTGCAATAATACATAATATAATTGTTCTAAGAAGTTTAGGCATATTATTCAGTATATCACAAAAATTCAAATTATGGTAAAAAGAAGACATTTTCAATAAAGCAAATGATAACTCTAATACAAACAAATTAAAATGGGAAATTAACATAATAATCAGTGAAACTAAACATAAAAGTCTGTGAATTTTTCACAATATAAAAGTCAACCGATTAAAATAATTTTGAAAGCTCGTTTAAAACTCTTTTTTTATCTGCAGTCCAGTCTGGTGCAATAAGAAGTTTTTTTGGAGGATCACCTGTGAGGCGGTGGACTACACAATTTTCGGGAAGAAGTGTAAGTACATTTTTCAGAAGATTAAAGTATTGCTCTTTGCTTAGAGGCTCATACTCACCTGCATCATACATGACGGCGAGCCGGGTATTTTGCAGAACGTAGAGACTGGTGATTTTGAGGCCGAAGGAAGATCCTGAAACAAGTTCAGGATGACTTTCTTTCATTCCAGCAGGATGACTTTCTTTTGTTTCAGCAGGATGACTTTGTTCTAACACAAACTTTACGGAGTTCAGCATATCTTCTTCGCTCTCGCCGGGAAGGCCGAAAATCAGGTGGGTGACTATGTGGATTTCTGGCGCTGACTCGCGGATACGATGGACAGCATCAATGTAATCTTCATTTGTGTAGCAGCGGTTTATAAGACGGCCAGTCGTTTCGTTGCTGGTTTGAAGGCCGAGTTCAATCTGAACAAAGTGAGTCTGGGAGATTTCGGCGAGTCCTTGTAAAATCTCATCTCCAAGACAATCCGGGCGGGTGGCTACGGCAAGACCGGCTACCCCTTCGAATTGCAGAGCCTCACGGTATTTTTCAAGCAGCAGTTTGGCATCCCCATAAGTCGAAGTAAAGCTCTGAAAATAAGCAATGTATTTTCCGCGCCGCTCGCCGCTCCGTCCACGCAGCTTTGCTTCAACAAGCTTTTTCCCCTGCTCAAGCTGACTAAAAATTGAAAGGCGTCTGCCAGAAGCTGAGTCACCGCCACGGGCTATAAAATCTCCACTGCCCGCCTCCGAGCAAAAAATACAGCCTCCACTTCCTTTTGTACCGTCGCGGTTTGGACAGGTGCAGCCGGCATCCAGAGAAATCTTATAGGTTTTACAACCGAAAATGGATTGGTAAAAAGCGGAGAGTGTCTGCATAATTCTTATTATATTGAAAGGGGATTATAAGATATAGATGCTGAAACATAGGGAGCGACACTGCGAAGCAGTGTAAAAATAGTCCAGTGGACTATTTTTAGCGAGTCTCCGAGCGGCTATGCCGCGAAGGTTCAGCATGACAAACTGTTGTCTATTACGCCAGTGTTTTAAGGGCAGAAAGATTATTCAAAATATTATGGAAGATTTCGAAGCTCTGCGGCGTAAGTGAAGCAAGATTGTCGCCAGCGGTGTGCAGCAGCTGCCAGGTAAGCGGAGTTTCACCGCGTGTGGCTGCGGTAACTTCGGCAGACGGCAGCATTGTGATTGCCACGGCGGGAATGCCGTTTGCGATAAAGCTTGCGTTGTCGGAATAGTTACAGGGAAGACTGAACCAGCGGCCATTTGCCGAGGCTTGAAGAAGGCTTGCTGCGCGCTGCTCAAGGGCGCTGAAATCTTTTACGAAGCGGGTCGGTGCCTTGGGCGGAAGAATTGTCTGTGTGAGAATGGGAACGTCACCGCGCCCCATGCAGTCAAATACGAAGATATCGTCGTTAGTTATGCCGAGGCGACGGAAGACCTGGGCCAGCGGGAAGGCGCCCTGTTCTGCGACACCGCCCGCCGCGCCGAGTTCTTCGCCGTCGGTGAAAATAAGGCGGATGTTGTGAAATAAAGGAGGGACAAGTCTCGATAATTGTGCCGCCCATTGCATCAGGCAGAAGACCGCAGCCGAATTGTCGTTTGCCCCGATTCCGATTCTGTCGTAATGTGCAATTACGGTTTTTATGCGGAAGGTCGGGTTATACTGCGCCTGCGGAAACTTTACATATATATGATTTTTTCCTTCCATCTGTAAAATCGGAGCTTCAAGACCTGCAGCCTTCAGGTAATTCTGAATAAATGCGGCACGGTTGCAGTCCGGTGCAATGAAATCATTAAAGCTGGAAGGAATCTGATACATATCTCTATTATAGAAGAAAAACTCCATTTTCGTCAAAAGAATCTGAAAATGCAGATTCACATGTATAATAATTTCTGTTTTTACCCTATATATCGCAAAATGTTAGCTTTCTTTGCGCAAATTCCAAACATATTTTGTAGACTATATTTGAAACTGCCTTTAAAGTTATAATAAAAATACCACCTGAAAGAGGAAAACTATGTTAGGCGAAAAAATTTACGATTACAGAAAGAAAAACTCTATGTCACAGGAAGTTCTGGCTGAAAAGCTTGGTGTCGCAAGACAAACTGTTTCCAACTGGGAAACCGGAGAAACCTCTCCAAATCCCGAACAGCTCAAGCTGATTTCTCAAATTTTTAATGTGAGTATTGATGAACTTTTAGATAACCATAGCTTTGAAAAATCAGACACTAACAGCAGCGCCGGCAACCTGAACAAAATTGGTTTTGAATATAAAAGTAAAACTATGGTCAAAGGCCTTCCACTTATTCACATAAACATAGGCGGTTTTGTTCCCCGCAAGGCAAAAGGAATTATAGCAATTGGAGATATTGCAAAAGGAGTAGTCGCAATCGGCGGTGTGAGCCTTGGCGTATTAGCTGTTGGCGGAGTTGGGATTGGCCTTGTTTCAATCGGAGGTCTTGCAATAGGTCTTATTGCAGCACTTGGCGGCGGTGCAATTGGTGCTGTAGCCTGCGGTGGTGGAGCTGCCGGCCTCATTGCTTATGGTGGTGGAGCCCTGGGATTATTTTCTGCAGGCGGTGCCGGGAAACTTACTGTTTTCTAATCATAACTGCTGTTATAACTATAAGCAGCAGAAAAAACAGTGCCCTTGTGCCCTATTCCCACTCACCTGCATTTTCGCTAAAATACTTCAATATAATTAAAATCAATAACACGAGGTATAATATGTCAACACCTTTGGAAAACTATCTTGCTGCCACTAACGGTAAGCCAAATGCCGCTATGTGTGCCTATGTTGCAAATCTTCAGCAGGTTGCTGCAGTTGGTCCGGATATCGCTGCAAGCATTGTAAACGAACTTGAAAATCAGAGAAGCCACCTTAAGCTTGTTGCCAGCGAAAACTACTGTTCGCTCAACGTTCAGGCTGCTATGGGAAACCTTCTTACTGATAAATATGCTGAAGGATATCCTGAGCACCGCTACTACGGCGGCTGTGTAAATATCGACGCTGTTGAAAACACTGCAGCCCGCGAAGCTGAGGCTCTTTTTGGTGCTGACTACGCTTACGTTCAGCCTCACTCTGGTGCAGATACAAACCTCGTTGCTTACTGGGCAATCTTGAGCGCAAAGGTTGAAACTCCTACTCTCGAAGAGCTTGGTGTAAAATCTTTGAACGACCTTACAGACGAGCAGTTCGACGCTCTCCGTAAGAAGTTCGGAAATCAGAAGCTTATGGGGCTGGACTACTCTTGTGGTGGTCACCTTACTCACGGATATAAAATGAACGTATCGGCTCGTATGTTTGAATCACATCCATACGGAGTTGATAAGGAAACAGGCCTCCTCGACTACGACGCAATCGAAAAGCAGGCTATGGAAGTAAAACCTCTCATTCTTTTGACTGGTTTCTCTGCTTACCCACGTAAGATCAACTTCAAGCGCTTCCGCGAAATTGCAGACAAGTGCGGAGCAGTTCTCATGGTAGATATGGCTCACTTCGCAGGTCTTGTTGCCGGCAAGGTTTTCACTGGCGACTACGATCCTGTAAAATGGGCTGACATTGTAACTACTACTACTCATAAAACTCTCCGCGGTCCACGTGGTGCTATGATTCTCTGTAAGAAGGAATTTGCTGATTATGTAAACAAGGGTTGTCCTATGGTACTCGGTGGTCCACTCGGACACATCATGGCTGCTAAGGCAATTGCTTTCAAAGAGGCACGCACTCCAGCTTACCAGGCTTGGGCACAGCAGGTTGTAAAGAACGCTCAGGCTCTTGCTGAAGGCTGTAAGTCACATAACATTCCTCTCCAGACTGGCGGAACAGACAACCACCTTATGCTCTGTGATGTAACTGTTTACGGTCTTACAGGAAAACAGGCAGAAGCTGCCCTCTTCAAGTGCGGTGTAACTGCTAACGCAAACGCTCTTCCATACGACAAGAACGGTGCATGGTGGACATCTGGTATCCGTATCGGAACACCAGGTCTTACAACACTTGGTATGAATGAGGCTGATATGAAGGAAGTTGCAGACATCATCGACTTCGTTCTCAAGAACACAAAGCCTGGAGTAACAAAAGAAGGAAAGCCTGCTAAGGGTAAGATTGAAATCAGCGACGATACAGTAGCTAGCGCCCGCGCTCGCGTAAACAAGCTGCTCGGTGCACATGTATTGTACCCAGAACTCGACCTCGACTTCTTGAAGAAAGAGTTCGTGAAAGCTTAATTATATTTTGCAGGGGAGGAGCCCCTCCCTGCGCGCAAGCCTCCTCACTTCGCTGCGGTGTCTTGCGCTACCCACCCAGCGGGGACACCCCGCAACGCCCCGATCAAAAATGGCCGGGATTTTTTTTCCTATTTTCCAAATATCAAATAATCGTTATAATTCAAAAACCATGAAAAAAAAGATTTTGTGGGCAGTCATTTCGTTTGTACTTTCTGTACTGACAATTTACACACTTTTCTATAACAGCGGACTTTCTCTCTCTGAACTCTGGCAGGATATAAATGAAGCTACTCCAGAATGGCTTATTCCAGCAGCACTCTGCATGCTTGGTTTTATCTTTTTTGAAGGCCGTTCTCTTGTACTTATTCTGCGAAATCTTGGTTATTCCGCAAAAAAAAGACGAGGATTTCTTTACGCTTCAGCTGATATTTATTTTTCATCAATAACTCCATCTGCCACCGGCGGTCAGCCAGCCAGCGCCTGGTTTATGCATAAAGACGGAATCTCAGGAGTTGCGGTAACTGTTTCACTTATACTAAATCTCACAATGTATACACTTGCAATCATTACCCTGGGACTTTTTTCTCTGATTTTTTTCCCGGATATTTTTATGAGTTTTGAACTGCCTTGTAAAATCATGATTTTAATCGGAATTGTCATTATGTTTTTATTGACAGTTTTCTTTATTTTACTTTTAAAAAAACAGATTATTCTTATAAAAATTGGAAATATTATAAGTTCCCTGCTTAAAAAACTTCATTTTAAAGCTGCATCGGAAAGACTAAAAAAACATTTTGAAACTTCAATTGAAAACTACAACGAATGTGTTGTTTCACTTGCAGGAAAAAAACGTCTTCTTCTAAGAACCTTTATTCTAAATCTTTTGCAAAGAAGCTCTCAAATTCTTGTTACTGTATTCTGCTATTATGCAATTCACGGAAATCTTGCAGATGGGCTTCGTGTTTTTGCGATTCAGACTTATGTTTTAATTGGTTCAAATTTCATTCCAATTCCTGGTGCAGTAGGAATCTCAGAATTTCTTATGTACTTTGGCTACAATATGCTTTTAAGCAATGAAAGTTCTTACTCTCTTGCTATTCTAAGCAGGGGAATTTCATTCTACACCTGTAGTATCATCAGTATAATTACTGTAATATTAGGATATATAAGGCTTCGGCTGAAGAAAAATAAAGAGGATAATTTATGATTGGTTATTATGACTACACAGTAGTTCTCACTTACCTTTCAATGCTTTCTGCAACCAGCGGAATAATGCTTTGTCTTAATGACATTGGACATCCATATCTTGGAATGTTCTTTCTTATGTTTTGCGGACTTTGTGATGCATTTGACGGAAAGGTTGCCCGCACAAAGAAAAACCGCACAGAGCAGATGAAGCAGTTTGGTATTCAGATTGATTCTCTTTCTGATCTTGTTGCGTTTGGAGTTCTTCCTGCCTGCATAGGAATTGCAATGCTCAGAAGCAGTATCGAGTTTTCAATTTTCCCTGATTTTAAATTTCTTCACCTTGCCGACAAATCTGCAATCATAAAAGTAATTCTTACAGTTATTGCTGTTTTTTATGCACTTGCTGCAATGATTCGTCTTGCATTTTTTAATGTACTCGAAGAAGAGAGACAGAAAACAGAAGGCGGTGCTAACAAAACTTATATCGGACTTCCAGTAACCAGCGCTGCACTTGTTTTTCCTACAATCCTTTTGATTCATATTTTCTGCAATGCTGATTTAACTATTTTATATTTCATTTTCCTTGCTATAGTCGGATATCTTTTTGTTTCAAAAATCGAATTCAAAAAGCCTTCAATGAAAGGCGTTTTAATTATGATTTCGATTGGACTTGTTGAGGCTGCCGCCCTTGCCTGGATTTTCATTGTAATGAAAAAAATCAATTAATTTATGGATTCCCTGAACTTCCTTTATAAAACAATTCCCGGAAGAATTATTCTAAAGTTACTCTCCTCGCGGGCTGTCTCAAAAGCCTGCGGAGCTTTTCTTGATTCTCCATTTTCTGCTTTCTTAATTAAAGGCTTTGTTCAAAAAAACAAAATTAATCTCGATGAATATCAAACAGAGGGAATAAAAACTTTTAATGAGTTTTTCAGGAGAAAAATAAAAGATGGTTGCAGGCCATACGACCTGATTCCGGAACATTTCTGCGCTCCCTGCGACGGTCTTCTTTCTGTATGGCCGATTCAGGAGAACTCAGTAATTCCTGTAAAGCAGAGCCGTTTTACAATCCCTTCCCTTTTACAGAATGAAGAACTTGCTGCAGAATACAAAGACGGTCTCTGCCTTGTTTTCCGCCTTTGTGTAGATAACTATCACAGATACTGTTACGCAGACAGCGGAAAAAAAAGCAGAAATATCTTTATTCCCGGAAAGCTCCATACCGTACGCCCTATTGCCCTGGAGACTCTTCCGGTATTTACTGAAAACTGCCGCGAATATACAACAATCGAAAGTCCTGTATTTGGAAAATTAATTCAGATTGAAGTTGGAGCAATGCTTGTAGGAAGAATTGTAAACTTTGAAAATGAAGCCATTGTTGAACGCGGTAAAGAAAAAGGATTTTTTGAATACGGCGGATCAACCATCATCATTCTTGCAAAAAAAGATGCAGTAAAAATCAATGATGATATTTTGCAGAATTCTGCCAGCGGTATTGAAACTCCAGTAAAAATGGGGATGCAGATAGGCGTAAATCAATAGAGCTCTTGAATTCAAGGTGATTATGATTCATAATTAATGAAATATTTATTTTAGGAGCAAAAAAATGAGTAAATACGCAGGTACACAAACTGAAAAAAATCTGAGAACAGCTTTTGCAGGAGAATCTCAGGCACGTAACAAATACACATATTTTTCAGCAGTAGCAGAAAAAGAAGGACTTAGCAAGATTGCCGAGATCTTCAAGAAAACCGCCAGCAACGAAGAGCAGCACGCAAAAATGTGGCTCACAGAACTCGGCGAAATCAACAGCACAAAAGAAAACCTCGCTGCGGCCGCAGACGGTGAAAACTACGAATGGACAGACATGTACGTAGGCTTTGCAAAAACAGCAGAAGAAGAAGGATTTGCAGAGCTCGCAGCAAAGTTCCGCGCAGTTGCTTCAATTGAAAAACGCCACGAAGACCGCTACCGTTCTCTTCTTAAAGACGAAGATTCAAAAGCAGAACTCGCAAAGAGCAGCGTAAAAGTATGGGAATGTCTTAAGTGTGGTCACATCGTAACAGGTGAAAAAGCACCTGATTACTGCCCTACTTGCGGCGAATACAACCAGTATTTCGAAGTTCGTGAAGATAACTACGACCTCATTTTGACATGGGGCCGCTAAATCCGTATAATAACATCACTATGGCAAAAATTCAGATGAAGAACGCTATCGCCGAGCTCGACGGCGATGAAATGACAAGAGTTTTATGGAAGGTTATCAAGGATGAACTCCTTTTGCCTTATATTGACTTAAAAACAGAGTATTTTGATCTTGGTCTCAAAAGCCGTGACGACTCAAACGACAAGATTACTTACGAAGCAGCCAGCGCAATCAAACGTCTCCGTGTTGGTGTAAAGTGTGCGACAATCACAAGTAATCAGGCTCGTGTTGAAGAATATCATCTTAAACAGCTTACTCCAAGCCCTAACGGAATTATCCGTGCAGAGCTTGATGGTACAGTTTTCCGTGAGCCGATTTTTGTAAAAAACATTCATGGAACTGTAAGCTGCTGGAAAAAGCCTATCGTTCTTGGTCGCCATGCCTATGGTGATGTTTATAAAAACTGCGAAATCAAATGTCCTACAGCAGGTCGTGCAGAACTTGTATTCACAGGTGTAGACGGCATGGAAATCCGTAAGACAATCATGGATATGAGTGGCCCTGGAATTATTCAGGGAATTCATAACCTTGATAAATCAATTGAAAACTTTGCACGATGCTGCTTTACTTATGCACTTGACCGCAAGATAAGCGTATGGTTTGGCGCTAAAGATACAATCAGCAAGACTTATGATGGAAACTTCAAGGCAATTTTCCAGCGTATTTTTGATGATGAATACAAGGCTAAGTTTGATGCAGCAGGCATCGAGTATTTCTATACATTGATTGATGATGCAGTTGCACGTGTAATGCGCAGTGAAGGCGGCTTTATGTGGGCAACCAAGAATTACGACGGCGACGTTATGTCTGACATGATTGCCTCTGCCTGCGGTTCACTTGCCATGATGACTTCTGTTCTCGTTAGCCCGGACGGAAACTTTGAATATGAAGCAAGCCACGGAACTGTTCAGAAGCACTATTACCGCTATCTCAAGGGTGAAAAAACTTCAACAAACCCGGTAGCAACAATTTTTGCCTGGACAGGAGCTCTTGCAAAACGCGGTGAACTGGATGGAACTCCAGAGCTCACTGACTTTGCAAAACGCCTTGAAAAAGCAACACTTCAGACAATTGAAGAAGGCTATATGACTGGTGATATTGCCCGAATTGCAGAACCTGCAGCTAAGGAAGTTCTTGATTCATGGCAGTTCATTGCAGCAATTAAAGAAAGATTATAGATTGCTTCGTCGCTACGCTCCTCGCAATGACATATTATGTCCTTGTCATTGCGAGCGTAGCGAAGCAATCCATCCCCTCCTTATAAAAATCATTTGACTTCATAATTGTTTGCATTTAAAATAGTTAAACGATTTATGAAAGCAAAAATTAAAAAAATCCAGCTTTTCTCAGTTACGGTTTTTATTCTTGCCCTCCTCTTTCTTTTATTTTTTATAATCAAAAATAATCCAAAGCAGAATATAAATTCTGAACCACAGCATGAGAAATTGATTCTTGGATTCTCAC
Source organism: uncultured Treponema sp. (assembly GCA_934699065.1). GTDB lineage: Bacteria > Spirochaetota > Spirochaetia > Treponematales > Treponemataceae > Treponema_D. Next base: position 9,538 of record CAKUWD010000007.1, on the reverse strand, counting down.
AAATAGGTTCTGAAAGCGCCTGGCGAACCCGTAATACAGAATCTATTTTTGAAGCTGCAGCAGAAAATGACATACAGATTCTTTTTGATGACGCTCAGCAGAAACAGGAAAATCAGCTTAAAGCAATCCGTTCTTTTATCGTTTATCAGGTTGATGTAATTGCCTTTGTTCCTATTGTTGAAGATGGCTGGGATAATGTTCTTAAGGAAGCAAAAGAAGCAGGTATTCCAGTAATTCTTGTAGACCGTAAGATTAATGCAGATCCTTCACTTTACGCAGGCTTTCTTGGAGAAAACAGTCTGGAAGAAGGACGCAGGGCTGCCCAATTTCTTGTAAACAAATGTCGTAACAGAACTGGTCCTGTTACTATTTATGAAATGTCTGGAACTGAAAATTCTTCGGTTGTTCGCGATCGTGCAATCGGCTTCCGTGAAATTATTTCAACAAATCCAAAATTCCAGATCATTCATTCTGAAGACGGCGACTTTCTTCGTTCGCGTGGAAAAGAAATTGCAGAAAAGCTTATTACACAAAGCTATAAAAAAGACGGGCTTTATTTTGAAGGCCAGAAGATTGATGCTGTCTATTCTCATAATGATTCAATGACTCTTGGAATGCTGGACACAATCGATCAGTACAATGTAAACACCAGAAACACCATTATTATCAGCGTTGATGCGGAACAAAAATCTATTGATGCACTTAAAGCCGGAAAGCTTAATTGTGTTGTTGAATGTAATCCAAACCTTGGTCCTATGCTTATGGAGCTTGTAAAGCAGATTGCCATGGGAAATGAGATTCCCCGGATTACCTATAATCACGAAACGGTATTTACTGAGAATGACGACTTTTCTAAGTATGAGCCGCGGGGATATTAATTTTGAAAAACAAGAGTTTAAGACGAACACTGCTCATTACTTATATCTCTCTTCTTTTTATTACCCTGATTCCATCAATTTATTCTGTAGTTGTTTCGCAGATTCATACAAAACGCTATAGCCAGATTATTTCAAACGTAAGTACTGCAAACAAAATCAGTCTGATTGCTAAGGATGATATTCCGGCTGAACTATGGAATATCATTTGTGGTAAAAAAGAAATTGCAGACGGCAGCCAGAACAAAATGCTTGATAATATTTCTTCTGGTCTTTCGATCATGCTTTTAACTATTAATAATGAAGAAAGCCGCGGAAAACTTGAAGTTGCAAACAGAGCTTACACTACTCTCCGCCGCAACGTTGATATGCTTATTTCACAGATTAAGGGCGGAAGTCTGGTAACTCAAAATGAAGCAACTCTCGATGAAATCAGAACTATTACATCTCTTTTTTCTGATATCATGCAGGATTTTATTGTTACGGAAATTGAAGCTGCAAATCAAACTAATCAGTCACTTAGAAATACTTCCATAATTCTTACGACAATCCAGATTATCATAACTATTCTTGCTATCATTATTTCCATAAACAGTTTTATTACAGTTTCTGCTGCAATTCAAAAACCAATTTCTGATATGGAAAAACTTTCCACAAAGGTTTCTAAGGGTGATCTTACTGCCCGAATCGATATACCACATGTAAATGAACTCAATACGCTTGCAGAAAACTTGAATACAATGGCCGGACAGATTGACCTTCTTATTCAGAAAAATATGGAAGAACAGAAAAACTTCCAGAAAGCCGAAATGAAAGCTCTTCAGGCACAAATTACTCCACACTTTTTGTATAATACTTTTGATACGATTGTCTGGCTGGCCGAAGAAGAGCATACAGAGGAAGTTGTTAAGATCACAAAAGCTTTTTCTGACTTTCTTCGTATTTCTCTTAGCCGCGGTCATGAATGGATTACCATTTCGCAGGAACTTGAACATATAAAAAATTATCTTACAATCCAGAAAATCCGTTATGCAGATATTCTGAACTACAGCATTGATGCAGATGAAGCTTTGATGGATGTAAAAATGATTAAGCTTGTACTTCAACCTTTGATTGAAAATGCAATTTACCACGGTATTAAAAACAAACGCGGACGCGGAAAGCTCAAGGTTAGCGTTCATTTTACAAATGACTCACGAACGTTCGTTTGTTTTACAGTTGAAGATAATGGCGCAGGCTTTACAGAAGAAAGACTTGGCCAGGTACGAAACGAATTACGAACTGGTGCTCAGGATTCTGAAAAACTTTCTTCTGTATATGGACTTTATAATGTTAATAAAAAGCTTAAACTCTATTATGGAGAAAAGACTGAAGGGCTTTTAATAGAATCAGAAGCAGGAAAAGGCAGTAAGATTTCATTTACAATTCCTGTAAATGCAGAAATAACACAGGAGTCAGACAATGTATAGCGTTTTTGCAGTTGATGATGAACCTATTGTACTCGAAGGAATCCGATCTAAAATTGACTGGGAAGGAAGTGGCTTTATTTTTGCAGGTGAAGCGACCGATGGTGAAATTGCTCTCTCCATGATTCATGAAATAAAACCTGATATCCTGATTACCGACATCAAAATGCCATTCATGGACGGTTTACAACTTGCAGAAGCAATTAAAAAAACTCAGCCCTGGATTAAAATCATAATTCTTTCCGGTCATGATGAATTCGATTATGCTAAAAAGGCCATTTCAATCGGTATAGAAGATTATCTTTTAAAACCCTTTACTCCAGATGAACTTCTTACAAGCCTCAATAAAACAGCCTCTCAGATTGATAAAGAACGTAAACAGCTTTCAGATATTTCGCGTCTACGCGAAGAACTTAAATCAAATGAAACTCTTATAAAAAAAGAATTCTTAAATAATCTTGTACATGGCTCTGCTGACACCAATTCTGTTATGCAGAAATGCAGTGAACTTGGCATCAATATAATTTCCCGTTATTACAAGGTTTTGATAAGCCGTATTGAGAGCCGCACCGGAAATAATCAAAACCAGCAGGAAGCCTGTTCTCTTTTAAACTCCTACTCTTCTGCAATCAACGAAGCTGTTTCTTTCTTTCATCATTCAAATCTTCTGGTATGTATTTTTAAGGGCAGTACTCAAGAAGAACTTGATGATAATTCTTTCCGTGCTGCAGAAAGTATAAATCATATTGCAACAAAAAACGAAGATTGTATGGTTCTTACTGCAATGGGAAAAACTGTCGAACATCTTTCACAGTTAAAAGTTTCTTATGAAGATGCAAAAAAAATTCTTGAGGCAAATATCTCTAACAAAGAAAACAGAATTATCAGTTCAGATGATCTTTCTGTTTCGGAGAATGGAACCGGCACTTCTGATGCTTTTCTCGACTTAAATGAAGGGGACCCACTTGTTGATAAACTTAAATATGCTGCAAAAGGTGATATCCAGAGTATTATCGAAGAATCTATGGAGCTTATAAAAAAGAATCCGGATCAGTTTAGTGTTTTTGCTTCATATCTTCTAGTCGATTTGATTTTTGCCGTTTCCAAACTGGTTGAAAAACTTGGTGGCAACATCAAAGTATTAAATCCTGAAATTCTGCAACGCAAATTTATTGACGATGCAGTTTCTGACGAAGCCCGCTTTAGAAAAACTCTTGAACAGGTTTTAGTTTTTGCTCTTGAATTCCGTGATTCTAAGTTTACAGGAAAATATGCAGATGTTATTCTTAAGGCAAAGCATTTTATCGAAGAAAACTATGCCGATCAGAACACGACACTTACCACCGTCGCCGAGGTAGTTGCCTTAAGTCCCAACCACTTCTCTACAATTTTCTCTCAGGAATGTAAAACAACCTTTATCGAATACCTGACTAACGTTCGTTTGGAAAATGCAAAACGTCTTATGCGAGAAACTGACATGAAAGGTTACGACATAGCTTACGAATGCGGCTTTTCGGATCCACACTACTTCAGCTACATTTTCAAAAAAAATACGGGGCTTTCGCCCCGTGAGTACAAGCTTAGTGTTGAGCACTAACCGGTAGTTTCGACAAGCTCAACCACCGCAATAACATCAACCGGCCATATTACCAAGCTTCTTCTTTCTCTGACTCAGAATTACACTCTGCAATACGATAAAGAATGCAAGCATAAGGCCTGTAGTAATAGACTGCCAGTAAGGTTCGCGTAAGCCTGCTGCAACTACCAGATTATTAATTGTTTTAAGGGACATTACGCCAAACATAGTTCCAATTACACTACCTACACCACCACTAAGCAAGGTTCCTCCGATAATTGAAGAAGCAATAGCCTGCATTTCTGCAGCCGTAGCATTAGAGGCGTTTCCGGCACCAGTATGCAGGAGGTAACAGAAACCTGCAATTCCTGCAAGTAGGCCACAAAGAACATAAGCAAAGAACTGTGTTTTTCTAACGTTAATACCAAGCATCAAAGCAGATTCTGTATTTCCACCAACGGCGTAAAGGTTACGACCAAAACGAGTCCATCTCAGCATAGCCCAAAGAAGAAGAACTACAACAAGTGCAATCACAACTCCTACTTCAATATAAGATGGAATCCAGTTACCATTACGAGCCCAGGTACCAAGGAAAGGAATATCAATTTCAAAATCTTTAAGATCAAGAAAGAGTTCATTATTTGCTGTACGTGGAGCAGTACTTACTATTGTTGTCATACCACGTGTAAAGAACATACCGGCAAGAGTTACAATAAATGGCTGAATTTTAAGGAATGAAACTAAATATCCCTGAATAAGTCCCATAACAAGACCTATTCCAAGAGCAATCAAGATTGAGCTTAAAATTCCACCGTTATGATCTTCCATAAATACTACAGAAGCCATTGTAATAAGAGCAATTGAACCACCAACCGAAATATCAATTCCACCGGTAATCATTACGATTGTAAGACCACAGGCTGCAACAATCAGATATGCATTATTATTAAGCAAATCCAGAAACTGCTGGGGATTTCTAAACCCACCACCCCAGATAATAATTCCAAGCAGATACATTCCAACAAAAATACAGATTGTTATGAGAAGAAGCAAAGATGTATTCGAAAGCGGCTGTCTGTTTTCTTTCTTTCCAAAAAGATTAGTAAAAATATTTGCCATAATTATTTAGCCTCCTTCTTTGCCATAATCTTGTCTTTAAGCTGAACGAACAATTGTTTTACAACAGGAGAACCTGCAACAACGATGATAATGATTACAACAGCTTTATATGCTTTTACAGCTGTAGAAGAAACCTTCATTGAATACAAAGTAGTTGTTAATGCCTGGATTATGTAAGCACCAAGAATAGAACCTGAAAGCTTAAACTTACCCCCGCCAAGTGAGTTACCACCAATAGCAACTGCAAGAATGGCATCCATTTCTATATCAAGAAGTACTGTTTCATGGTTGATGATACCTGTTCGGCAAACACTCATAGAACCTGCCATTGTTACACAGATACCAAGAATAATGAAAACAGACAGCTTCCATACTGTAGGATTAATACCATTAAGCTTTGCAGCTCTTTCATTAATACCTACTGACTGAATGTACAATCCCAGAGTTGTCTTTTTCAAAAGCAGATTTATCAGCAAAATGAAAATTACAACTATAATAATAGGTGTTGGAATTGGAACATGAGGTATAAAGCTTCCCAAATAAGTAAGAAGATTACTTTCAACACTAGGACTCGCACCACCATTAATCCAGTAAGCAATTGGACGTCCTGCTGTAAAGAGAATCAGCGAAGCAATCATAGGCTGAATATTGAACTTTGCAATAAGAGTTCCATTAAAGAGACAGAAAAGAATTGCAACAATACATGCAACAATCATTGCAAGGATTATTGTTGCAACATTGATGGAACCGGCACGCAAAATCTTTACAAACATAGAACCTGCAATTGCTGCCAGGGCACCAACAGAGATATCCTGTCCCTTTGTTGCAGAGGTAACAAGTGTCATTCCTATAGCAAGAATTACAAGCTCAGAAGCTCCGTTCAAAATACTGATTAAGTTACCTGCAAGAACAGTATTTCCAAAATTATTCTTTTTTATAAGAATAGAAAAGAAACCTGGATCTCGGATAAGGTTGAAAATAACCAGTACAATCAGGGCAACAAGCGGAATTGCAAGCTGCGATGAAAAAAGTTTTTTAATCTGATTTACGATTTTATTAGCCATTTTGTGCCTTGCCTCCCGCAATAGTCTGCATAATTACATCCTGGCGCAAAAGATCATCCTTAAGCTCACCAACAATTTTGCGGTCGCGCATAACGATGAGTCTCTGGCAAACAGAAAGCATCTCTTCAATCTCAGAAGAAATAAAGGTAACACTTACTCCTTCTTCTGCAAGTTTAAGAACAAGCTTCTGAATCTCGAGTTTTGTACCAACGTCAATACCACGGGTAGGTTCATCAAGAATCAGATATTGTGGATGGGTCAAAAGCCAGCGTGCAAGAATAACCTTCTGCTGGTTTCCACCAGAAAGTGCTTTAATAGGAGTTTCCTTAGATGCAGTTTTAATCTGCAGCTGCTCAATAAACTCATCAGCAAGCTTTTCCTGCTCTGCACGGGAAATAGGTTTTGTAAAACCATTGAGCACCTGAAGAGCAAGAATGATATTCTCACGAACTGAGAGGTCCTGAATAATTCCGTCTCCCTTGCGGTCTTCCGGAAGATATCCGATTCCAGCCTTCATTGCATCTTTAGGAGTATTTATTTTTGCATTATGGCCGTTCACTTTTACATTTCCGCTTGTTACACGATCTGCAGCAAAGATAGCGCGGACACTTTCACTTCGGCCGGAACCAAGAAGTCCTGTAAAGCCGTTTACTTCTCCCTTGTTAATAAGGAAGTCAAATGGTTTTACACCTTCTGAGCTTGAAAGGCCTTCTGCTTCATAAACAACCTCACCAGCTCCAGAATAAGGACGCTTCTGATTCTTGAGGTTTGTCATATCCTCCATATCTTTACCAAGCATTGCAGAAATCAGCTTAACGCGTGGAAGCTCGCTTACTGTGTATTCACCTACAAGTTCACCGTTTCTTAAAACTGTAATCTTGTCGCAAACCTCGTAAACCTGTTCAAGGAAGTGAGTAATAAAGATAATTCCTACTCCACGGCTCTTAAGGTCACGCATGAGAGTAAACAAGAGTTCAACTTCTTTTTCATCCAAAGAAGAAGTTGGTTCGTCCAGAATAAGAACCTTACATTCCATATCAACGGCACGGGCAATAGCAACCATCTGCTGAACTGCAAGAGAACAGGTTCCAAGCTGCTGACCAGGCTTTGCCGGAATATTTAATTTTGTAAGAAGCTGACCTGCCTTTCTTTCCTGGGCACGGCGATTTACAAACTTGTAATTTCCGCGACCTATATACATATTCTCTGCCACTGTAAGATTAGGACAGAGGGTAATTTCCTGATAAACTGTAGCGATACCCAGATTCTGGGCATCCTGTGGAGAACGAATTACAGCAGGACCTTCTGTTCCCGCAATATGGATCTCACCGGCATCTTTTTCATAAACACCTGTGATTACCTTTACCAGAGTTGATTTTCCGGCTCCGTTTTCTCCCATGAGCGCATGAATCTCACCTTCCCTCAAAGTAAAGTCTACATTCTGCAGAGCCTTTACCCCAGGGAACTCTTTGTAGATTCCGCGCATAGATAAAACAACATTATTTTCCATAATATTTCCTAAAATGTGGATGACCTAAAAAATGCTTGCGCATTTTTCTTAACGGTCTCCAATTTATCACCGGCCGCCAGCGGCCTTACTCATCAAAAAAAACGGCGTAAAGGGAAGTCTTTACGCCGCCATATTTACAAGAGGGGGTTGGTATTAGTCACCAAGACCGTAAGTATCGATATCAGACTGTTTAATTGTCTTAGCATCGAAGCCCTTTTCATCATTGTAGATAATCTTTGAAGGAACTTTTCCGCTCTTAATCATATTTTCGATTACAGCAGCCTGGAATGGAGAACACTGTCCATCATAGTTCCAGCGGCCAGCAAGAAGCTCGCGGAGAGCCCACTTGTTTGTATCGAATCCCATAATGATTACTTTTCCATTTACACCGTGTGTGATACCAGCTTCATCGAGAGCTGCAACAGCACCCTTAGCCATGTCATCATTTTCAGCATAAATTACATTGAAGTCTTCTTTCTGGTTGATAACTGATTCAACAATCTTCTTTGCGTTATCTGCAGACCAGTCAGCTGTCTGCTGAACAACTTTCTTCATTGTTCCTGCAGCAAATTCCTTGTCCAAAGCACCTGTACGACCGATCTGAGCAGCAGATCCCATGTGTCCCTGAAGGTGGATTACCTTGTATTCCTTGAGTTTCTGAGCCTTGAGCCATGCAACAGCTGATTCACCTTCTTTAGGCATATCAGATACAACAGCAGCTTCATAAAGATTATCTTTTACATCAGCAAGGCGGTCAAAAAGGAATACTTTAACTCCTGATTTCTGAGCCTTCTTGAAAGCAGAAGACCAACCAGCCATATCAGCAGGAGATAAGAGAATATAATCTACTCCTTCTGTTACAAACTGAGAAAATGCATTCAACTGTTCGTCATTGTTCATGCTGTAATAAGTCTTAACATCATAACCTTTAGCTGCAGAGAATACGTTTTCCATATCCTTTACGTTAGCAGCACGGTATCCTGATTCTGATGGTGGGTTGTTGATAATACCAATCTTGATTTTTCCATCACCAGCAGCCTTTGCCTTCTTTTTTGGAGCGGCAAACAATGATGCTACACACATAAGTGCAACAGCAATAATCACGCTTTTTTTCATCTAATTTTCCTCCTAATAGATGCTTTTTTAGATTACAGTGTAAATATAAGTCAGTCAGAAGGATTTTTGAATGAAGATTTTTAGGAATTTTTTTGTGAATTTTTAGGTTTTTGAAGGTAGATTTGAAGGATTCTTTGTTAATATGTTGGAAAATTTATGAAAATTGTTAGATTTTTTACGATTCTTTTTCAAGCTGTTAGCTGTTTGGTATTAGCTACTAGCTATTAGCTTTTGTTGCTGCTAACCGCTAATAGCTAAAAGCTAACCGCTTAAAAAAATTACTTATGACAAATGCGTGTCTGGCACTCTTTGTAAATAGCAGCAGTCTTGGCAACTACATCAGCAGGGATTTCCTTAATGTTAGGGTCGCCGGCAAGATTATGCTCCTTGAGCCAGTCGCGAACAAACTGTTTGTCGTAGCTTGCAGGACTTCCACCTACTTCGTATTTTGATGCATCCCAGAAACGTGAGCTGTCAGGTGTCAAAACTTCGTCACCAAGAACAAGGTCGCCGTTCTCATCAAGACCAAACTCAAACTTAGTATCAGCAATGATAATTCCGTTTGCCTTAGCATGCTCGTAGCACTTCTTGTAAATAGCAAGAGCAGCCTGTTCAATTTTAGTTCCAAGCTCTTCGCCAAGATCATCTTTCATGTACTGAAGAGTAACGTTAATGTCGTGACCTTCGGCAGCCTTTGTAGAAGGAGTTACAATAGGATCGTCAAGCTTTTCTGCCTGCTTATATTCCTTGTCAAACTTGTGACCAAGGAAAGGCTCACCCTTCTTATAAGCCTCGTACATAGAACCAAACAT